>JBLICU010000068.1:0-18303 GCA_047632435.1 Cyclobacteriaceae bacterium | reverse complement strand
GATGACCATTCGCTCTTTGGTTCGGGTCTTGCCACTCTTCTTGAAAACAGAGGATTTGAAGTTGTCGGTCAGGTACTAAATGGAAAAGATGTTATCTATAAAACGATCTCACTTCAGCCTGATTTGATCATATTGGATCTAAATCTGCCAAAAAAAAATGGGCTTGAGGTTTTAAAAGAAATCAAGGAATATCAAAAAGAAATTGTGGTCATCATAGTGACGATGTACAGCGATGACTATTTGATCAAAGAAGTAAGGAAGCTCGGTGGAAACGGCTACTTTTTGAAAAACAGTGATCAGGATGAGCTCATAGCCCACATTCACACATTGAAATATCCAGATTTTTATCTTACTAAATCTATAAAAAAGGAAGTAAATGAAGATTTGATCGAAGATGAATTCCCATCAGCCGTAAAATTGACCAAAAGAGAAAGAGAAATTCTATCGCTTCTAGTGGAGGGATTAAGTTCGAAAGAGATTGCCATCGAACTGGATATAAGCCCCGCTACGGTGGACACACATCGTAAAAATATGTTAAAGAAATTGTCATTCAATAAAGTTTCTGAGTTGGTGAGTTATGCGCATCGCAACAATCTCATTTAGAATTAGCATATACATACTGCTGCTCTTTGGGCACAGCATGCTATTGGCTGCAAATGCGCCAATGGATTCCATCGAAATACCTCAAAACCTGACTTATATTAATATCAATAAGCAGCTTTCAGTGTTTTTCACAGACGAGAACCTCGATGGTACCCAGGCTTACGATCAAATATCAAAGGGTAAAATGAGCATTTCGGAAGAGTTGGTTTCCCCTGGCTTTTCCCTTGACTATTATTGGATTCTATTTTCAATTAAAAATCCCGATCACCTACCGATTGTACTTGAGTTAGACAATCCACATATCGACTTTGTCGAATTCTATTCCATAGCTGGTAATCATGCTATATTTCTGGGTGCCGCCGGGGACCGTGTGCCATTTGATACCCGACAGATAGTAAACAGAAGGATGATTTTTAAGCTCAGCAGTGACTCATCTACCACTTATTTACTAAAAATAGATAAGCGGTTTGCATCCATAAGCTTTCCGCTTAGGATATGGTCTGCCAGTCATTTCGAAAAAACAGAGAAGCGATCAGACATCATTTTTGGGATTTATTTCGGCGGTTTATTATTCATTGCCTTTATCAGTGTTTTGTTGGGGATTGGACTTCCAGATCGATTGTTTTTATCCTATGCGTTATATGTTTTTCTGGTCTCGCTGTACATTTTTACCCAACTGGGGTTTTCTTACCAATTTTTATACCCTACTCTTTCTGAAATAAATTCGGATATACGAGTAATTCTTGCTTCTTTGAACACGGTAGTTGCCCTTGCCTTTTTCAGCAAATTACTACATGTGAACCGCTACATTCCTTGGCTTTATAAAGTCTATCAAGCGACCATCGTTTTCATGTTTTCTTTAATTTTAATGTGGTTTTTTGTAAAAAGAGTTTATGTTCAATATTACCTATTTACGATTCCCCTTCTGAACATTCTCTATATCATTCTTTTCCTGTTTTTCATTTCCATTATTTTCATCGCAATAAAAACCTGGAGCTTACAGCGTCGAAATATCTTCATTTTCACCCTTGCCTATTCCTCCATAATGACTGGGGTATTGCTATATGTATCAGTGGAGTATGGATTGCTTCCAGAGTCGCTCTTTCCCATCAATCCGATCATGATTGGCTCCATCATAGAAATTTTGATTCTTTGTGTTGCCATGATTTATCGTATCAAACAGATCAATGACGACAAAAATGAGCTTTTGCGTGAAATGGCCACCCAACAAAAGGAATTGATGCAGGCATACGTGCGTGGAGGAGAAAATGAACGAAGCAGGGTTTCGGCAGAACTTCATGATAACATCGGGAGTAATTTATCACTACTCAGGCGGAAAATTGAAACCGGCAAATCTTCTGGTAATGAGTTAAAAAATGATATTGATTTGTTGTGCGAAGATGTAAGAGACTTATCACATAGAATGATCCCTCACACGATGAACGTCATAGGGTTAAGCAAAACACTCCAATCTTATTGTAACAAATTTCAAAATGATACAGGAATCATTGTCAATATGGACAGCTATGATTTTCCCAACATTACAAATGAGCTTTCACTCCATCTTTTTAGACTTGTACAGGAAGCCCTACACAATGTTGAAAAACATGCCCATGCGTCGGAGGTTGATATACAGTTGATTGGCTATGAAAAGGAAATTGTGGTTACAATAGATGACGATGGTGAAGGATTTGATACTGCCACAGAAGCCAAAAAAGGTCTCGGACTTGAGACCATGAAAAGCCGGGTAAATGCATTCAATGGCAAATTTGAAATCGCCTCATATATAGGAAAAGGAACCAATATTTTGGTGAAAATACCTGTCGATCCAATGATTGAACCGACAAGTTAAATTTTATTTCAAAAAGTCCTTCAACAGCAAGGTGATCTTATCTGATTCGGTCAAAAATCCATCGTGACCATAATTAGACTTTATTTTTACGAATTTGCCTCCCTTGATATGTTTAGCAATAAATTCCTGTTCGTGATAAGGAAAAAGAATATCCGTATCAATACCAATAACTAGCGCCTTAGACTTGATACGTTTCAGAGCGGCCTCTGCAGACCCGAAATTTCTCCCAATATGATGGCTGTCCATCGCCTTGGACAAGGTGTAGTAGCTATTCACAGAAAACCGCTTTCGCAACTTTTCTCCTTGGTATCTCTGATAAGAAGAAGCCTTGAAACCATCCCAGCGCTGATCCAAATCCTCCTGAGTGCTCTGATAGGTATCATAATGGCGATAAGAAAGCAAGGCAATCGCTCTGGCCGCCTCCAAACCTTTTGAGGGATCAATATTTTCCAAAGCCATACGCTGCGCTTCATTGAAGGCAATAGCCCATGGAGAATGAAAGGCATTCGCCGCTAGCGGCACAATGTGATCAAATAAATTTGGCTCCTGAACGGCCCATTCCAAAAGTTGCTGTCCTCCCATCGATCCGCCAATACCTAAATGGATTTTCGTGATACCCAAATGTTGGATCAGAATTTGGTGAAGTGTCACCATGTCTTTGATCGTCACCAAAGGGAATTGTGCATTTAATGGGCCTGTAGTGCCATAACAGGAACCCAACATATTCGCACAAATGATGAAATGGTCCTTCGGGTTGATGACAAAGCCATCCCCAACCAATCCGGGCCACCATTCAATAGGATTACTATTGGCCGTAAGCGCATGAAAAACCCAAACTACATTGGTCTTAGTCTTATTGAGCTTGCCGGCTGTAGTGTAGCGAATCTTTACATTCTGGAGCACGTCACCGCACTCCAGAAGCAAAGGATGTTCTACTTTCAAGTGGCCTGTTTTTGTAATGGCAATGGCCAACTTGGATGATTCTTCAGGCAATAACTCCATTGTTTGCATATACTTTTTCAAATGCTTGAATAAAATCTTCTTTTATATCTTCAATGTGCTCAATGCCAGCAGAGATTCTCAGCATATTTGGAAGTACACCTGCCGCCAGTTGTTCCGCATCAGAAAGCTGCTGATGTGTGGTCGCGGAAGGTTGAATGATCAAAGTCTTGGCATCCCCAACATTGGCAAGGTGACTTACCAGCTTCAGGTTATCGACAAATCCTGTGGCCTTTTCTTTTTCTCCCTTCAGTACAATTGAAAACACACCACCAAATCCATGCTTCAGATATTTCTTAGCCAAATCATGGTATTTGCTACTTGCAAGTCCCGGGTAATTCACCTTTTCGACCAAAGGGTGCGATTCAAACCATATAGCCAAAGCAAGCGCATTGTCCACTGTTCTTTGAACTCTCAATGAAAGGGTTTCCAATCCCTGTATAAGCTGGAATGAATTGAATGGACTCAAAGCAGGTCCAAAATCTCTTAATCCTTCTACTCTCGCACGAATCGCAAAGGCAATGTTGGGTAAACCCAAAGGATTTCCTTCACCAAACACATCCCAAAATACCAATCCATGATACCCTTCTGATGGCTCTGAGAATTGAGTGAATTTTCCATTTCCCCAATTAAAATTACCGCCATCAACGATCACACCACCAATGGAGGTTCCATGTCCGCCGATCCATTTTGTAGCCGAGGCAGTAACCACATTGGCTCCATGTTTCAATGGTTGAAACAAATAACCACCAGCACCAAAAGTATTATCGACCACTAAAGGAATGTTGTGTTTTTTAGCAACTGCAGCTACGGCTTCAAAATCAGGAATGTTGAATTCAGGATTCCCAATCGTTTCCAGATATATCGCTTTGGTTTTGTCGTCAATGAGCTTTTCAAAATCGGCCGGCTTATCACTATCCGCAAATTTTGTTTCTATCCCAATTCTCTTAAAGGCAACTTTGAATTGATTATAAGATCCTCCGTATAGGAATTTTGTGGACACAAAATTATCGCCTGCTTCCAATATATTGTTAAGCGCAATGAATTGTGCAGCTTGTCCTGATCCTACAGCAACAGCCGCCACTCCACCTTCCAGTGCCGCAATTCTTTTTTCGAAAACATCTGTGGTAGGATTCATGATCCTCGTGTAAATATTTCCAAATTCCCTCAGTCCAAACAGGTTTGCGCCGTGCTCAGAGTTTTTGAAAGCATAAGAGGTCGTTTGGTAAATAGGCACTGCTCTCGATCCAGTAGTAGGATCTATTTCTTGTCCAGCATGAAGCTGAAGTGTTTCAAATCTTAATTCTTTTGACATGATTTTAAATTTTATTGTGTTGATATTAGATGAGTTGCCATATGATGGCATTTGGGGATTTTTGAAAGATGACAACAACTGTCACCAATGAGATGGCTGCAAAATCCTGTATGAGCCAAATTCATTTAGTGACAACACATACAAAATCCATCACTACAAATAACATGATAGAATAGTTGTATTGGGTTGTTTGGGTTCGTAGCACCCGGCACATTTTTTCTGATTTTCATAACGTTTTCAATTTATCGTTCAGGTATTAGCACCTTCCCTTTTAGGGTGGGGGTTGCTAGTGCGTCACAGAGCCTGTCTCTTAGCACTTCTATATAAACCGATCGTTTACCGATTTGAGGGGCAAACGTAATACGGAAATTTGAGTTTGCAAAAAACTTCTTCTTTTTTTGTCCAAACCCAAAGGTCATATAAAAAGAAAGAGCCCTTGACTGATCAAAGGCTCTTATATCATTTTAGATTTTCAACCTGACTTTTATCCTGCCAAAACCTTTTTAATCGTTTCGCCAATATCTGCAGGAGAATTTACAACGTGAATGCCATTGTCAGCCATGATTTTCATCTTAGCCGCAGCTGTGTCATCAGCTCCACCTATGATCGCTCCTGCATGACCCATTCTTCTGCCCGGAGGTGCTGTCTGTCCAGCGATAAAACCAACTACTGGTTTTTTGTTTCCATTCGCACGAATCCAGAGTGCCGCTTCAGCTTCATAGTTTCCACCGATCTCACCGATCATAACAATCGCTTCTGTTTCCGGATCTTCCATCAGCATTTGGACGGCTTCTTTTGTGGATGTGCCAATGATTGGATCACCACCAATGCCTATTGCGGTGGTAATTCCCAAGCCGGCTTTCACCACCTGATCTGCAGCTTCGTAGGTTAATGTTCCTGATTTAGATACAATTCCAACTGTCCCTTTTTTGAAAACAAAACCTGGCATGATACCCACTTTCGCTTCTCCTGGAGTAATCACTCCCGGACAGTTAGGCCCTACAAGTATTGCACCTTTAGATTTAGCATATGGTTTGGCGATCATCATGTCTTTCACCGGGATCCCTTCTGTGATCGTAATGATCACCTTGATTCCTGCGTCAGCAGCCTCCATGATGGCATCAGCCGCAAAAGCAGGCGGCACAAAAATGATGGATGTATCAGCCCCAACTGCATCCACAGCGTCCTTTACCGTATTGAAGACCGGTCTGTCAAGGTGGGTAGAACCTCCTTTTCCCGGAGTTACACCACCAACTACATTGGTACCGTACTCAATCATTTGTGAGGCATGAAAGGTGCCTTCGGTCCCAGTAAAACCCTGAACTATTATCTTGGAATTTTTATTAACTAAAACGCTCATTGAAGATTTTTTCTTTTGATGCAAAAATATTTGAAATGCACTGATTGCCAAATGGTTTCCCAATTTAAAGTAATCCTATACATTTGTGGCATTCCCGCCATTAAGATTGCCAAAAAGTTTAAATGCAAGAAACAAATAATTCCTTTTTCATAGATGCCTCCGACAAGTATCCTATCAATGCAATGCTTTATCAGGGATCAGGAAGAAGTCCCCATTTAATCATCATCAGTGGAGCTGCAGGTGCACCACAACTTTATTACAAGACTTTTGCCAATTTTGTCTCAATGGATTTTGAGTTCGACGCTATCACCTTTGACTATCGTGGTATTGGGAAATCACAAGGGGAATCTATCAAATCATCTGATGCTACAATGTATCAATGGGGACAGCTGGATCTTGATGCTGTGATCAATTGGGCCTCTGACAAGTATGACAAAATCTTTTTATTAGGTCACAGTGTTGCTGGGCAGGTTTTCCCTTATGCGGAAAATAGGAATCGCATATCGGCAGCCTATTTTATTGCGAGTCAATCAGCATATTTTGGATATTGGAGAGGGTTTGAAAAAATCAAGACACTTCTGTTTTGGTACCTGATCCTTCCTTTGGCCACAAAATTTTATGGATTTTTACCTGGATGGACCATGGGTGGAAATGTATCACTGCCAAAAGGTGTTGCCAAAGAATGGAGAAAATGGGGCATCAGCAAAAGTGGGTTTCTGAAATCTGATCCTAAGGCAAGGGACAAATTCAATGATTTACATATCCCTATACATTTTATATGTCTGGCCGATGATTCTTTATTCGGACCGCCGGAAGCAGTTCAAGCTTTAATGCACCGATATGGCAATTCTAAGACTTCTTTTCAATTCATCAAACCAAGTGATTTGAAAGTAAAGTCAATTGGACATTTTGGTTTTTTCAAAAGCAAACATCAGGAGAAATTATGGTCTATGCCCGTAATGTATTTCACGCAGTTTGTGAAAAATTTTAATCAAGGATAAACCGGTCAATAAATTCCCTGACCGCTGCATCTCCTCCTTTTCTAGTTAGCACCACATCAACTGCTTTTTTAATCCTTTCGACTGCATTTTCAGGACATGCTGAAAAACCCACATGTTGGATGATCTCCAGATCATTGACATCATCACCTATAAAGGCAATCTGCTCATAACTCAGTTTGAGGTTTTTCATCCAACCTTGAAGCACTTCTAGCTTTTCTTCTTGCCCAACATAAAGATGTTTGATCCCCAACATATTGGCCCGTTGTGTCACCATTTCAGCAACGTGGCTGTGGCTGATTATACCGACCTCCACACCGGATCTCATAGCCAAGCGAATTCCAAGACCGTCATGCGCGTGAAATTTTTTGAATTGCGACCCTTCTTCGGTCACATAAATGCCACCGTCAGTCAAGGTGCCATCTACATCCAATACCAGAAGTTTTATCTCTTTCCGTTTATCCAATTTTTTATTTTTAATAACTTGTTTTCAAAGGTACTTCTTTAATGATTTCGTGATTTAGATGCGAAACAGGACGCTTAAATTTCTTTTGCTTAGTTTAGAGTTATATGATTGACTTAAGAAGTGATACCGTCACAAAACCAACCAAGGAAATGCTTGACGTCATGTTTTCTGCCAAGGTTGGCGATGACGTATTTGGTGATGACCCCTCCGTAAATGCATTACAAGAAAAAGTGGCTAAAATGTTCGGGATGGGTGCCGCACTTTTTTGCCCATCTGGAACAATGGCCAATCAGATCGCTTTAAGGATATTGTCACAACCCCAAGATGAAGTGATCTGTGACAAACGATCTCACATCTATCTATACGAAGGTGGCGGAATGGCCTACAATAGCATGCTTTCACCCAAACTACTTGATGGTGACAGAGGCCGATTGACCGCCGAAATGATTGAAGAAAGTATCAATCCCGATGAAGTGTATTATGCCAGAACGGCATTGGTTTCATTGGAAAACACAATGAATAAGGGAGGTGGATCCATTTATGAGCTGGCAGAAATCAAGAAAATCAGTGCGGTTTGTAAAAAGAAAAAATTGAAACTACATCTGGATGGCGCGCGGCTATTTAACGCGCTTGCTGAAACGGAAGATGACCCCAAAGCTTACGGTGAATTATTTGATACTATTTCTATTTGTTTCTCCAAGGGTTTGGGTGCGCCAGTCGGTTCAGCACTGATCGGAAGCCATGAGTTGATCGCTAAAGCGAGACGTGTGCGCAAAGTTTTAGGTGGAGCCATGCGACAATCCGGATACCTGGCAGCTGCGGCCATTTATGCCTTAGATAATCACATAGAAAGATTAAAAGACGATAACGATCACGCCAGAATCATTGGTGACACAATAGGCGAGTTGTCATTTGTGCGTTTGGTGGAGCCTGTAGAATCAAACATAGTAATTGCCTATCTCGATGATATCACTCCGGGAAAAGTATTGGATAAACTGGACTTTCACGGAATTTTGGGAGTGCCCTTTGGCCCTGATTCTATTCGATTTGTCACACATCTTGAATTGGATGAACCAGGATTAGACCATGTGATCCACACCCTGCGAAACGGAAATTTTTAATATGATTTTGGTCATTATAATAAAAGCGTAGATTTTAATATTGAATTGATTTTTATCATTATATGAAATTTAAAGCTGCAATCGTTTGCTAAAAATATTTTTTTGCCTAAATTCATTCTATAATCATATAACCCACTGCTATGATTTTCAACGATTTGGATAAACAATCAGCCTCTGCTATCTGTACACTTGCAAAGCTTGTCGGCAACATTGAAAAGCACGAAAATCATCTTATCACCGTTGCACAGCAACTGGGCATTCCTAAAGAAGATACTTTGAATTTATTGTCGGAATGCGATGATTTGGATATCATCAGACTTGAAAATGAAAATCAGAAACGGGAATTTATCAACAACTGCTTTTCATACCTTTCAGACAAAAAATATTCCGCTTCTGAAGAGATGACTTTCTACAACAAAGTTGTTCAAAATCTGGGTATGAACCCATCCTCTCCCAACTAATCAATCAATTCGAGTAAAGCTGAGTATAACCTTGGCCTTCTTCTGGTACACCGTTTTTTTCTTTATCTAAATAATAATTAACAGGAATGGTTTTTTGACCCTCCCAAGTCATGGTATAAACTTCCAAATGCAGATGTGCACCAGAAGCCCAGCCAGTAGCTCCACTCAGCGCGATGACGTCACCTACATTCACTTCATCACCCACTTTTACTTTAGCTCCATTTTTCCTGAGGTGTGAATAGTCAGCAATACTTCCATCTTTATGTGTAATTAGAATATAATTATTAAATTGTGTACAACTCTCGCTTGGACATCCTCGATCGTTATTTTCCACTACTTTGGTTACCACGCCGCTGCGAATTGCTGCTATCTCTGCGCCCTCATCCATATTAAAATCTAGCGCATATTGATTCTGGTGTGTTTTTGTGCCTAAATACCCTTGATCCACCCGATATTTTTTCCCTTTGGGGAAAGGCAAATAGTAGATCGTTGAGTCATTGTGGACGGCAGAGACATCTCCAACTACATAGCGAATGGAAGTAGCATAAGAATGCGCTTTGTAGATATCAATAGGCTTTAGTTTGACGAACGAAAGCTCACCATTTGGCGGGATAAACAAGGTAATAGGAAGACTGTCAGAAGCCTTCATTCCCTTCAGCTCACAATCCAGCTCCACTGAATGTGCCTGCTTCGTTCCATTTTTTATGAATATCTGGATTTGATTGTCATCCGTTTTTTTTGGAACAATTTCCACCTGTTGAGCATAAAGAAATGGCGCTGCAACAACAATAGCCTGACAAAAGATGAGAATTCTTATCAATGTGTGTTCTTATTTTCAGTTTGAGAAAACTTACCTATTGGAGTTCGGTATTTTTGAAAAGGTATTGCAAGTAAATTACCCAGGCGATCATTTTCCTCTGGCTGCATATGTGTATCAATCCCATATTTCAATTCTCTCGCATCATCCACCTTTGCAAAAGTTCCGAACATTCTATCCCAAAACGCAAAAAGATTACCAAAATTCGTATCTGACAAGGGTTGCGTGTAGTGATGGTGGATTTTATGCATGTCGGGTGTGACAAAAACATAGGAAAGTACATGATCCAGCTTTTTTGGTAAACTGATATTCGCATGATTAAAATGGGTGAAAAGTGCCGATAATGACTGATAAAGAATCGCCATCCAGATAGGCGCACCCACAATTGCAATGGCCATAATTGTAAAGATCATTCTAAAGATACTTTCGCCGGGATGATGTCTCAGACCGGTAGTTACATCCACATGGGTATCCGTATGATGGATCAGATGAAAGAGCCACATCCATTTCACCTTGTGCTCTATCCAGTGAATCAACCAAGCACCTATAAAATCAAGCATAACAATGGCAATGATTGTTTTCACCCAAAGCGGCGCTTCAAATAGGTAAATAAGACCAATCTCATTTGAACCCACATAGAAGGATGTAGCTACCAACAATCCAGCTAAACCCAGATTGATCAGTGCTGTTGTAAATGTGAAAAACAAATTGAGGCTAGCATGACTATACTTTCGATAAGGAGTGCTGAATAGTGGGATCAGTCCTTCTATTATCCAAAAAAAAAGCATTCCACCAAAAAGCATCGTTGCTCGAAACCAAGAGGGTGCATCACTAAAAAAATCCATTATCCAATCCATCATTTCGGGGTATTATATCAGTGAAATTAGTCAAAAATAGTCACTGGC
The DNA here is from genome assembly GCA_047632435.1 of Cyclobacteriaceae bacterium. Classification (GTDB taxonomy): domain Bacteria; phylum Bacteroidota; class Bacteroidia; order Cytophagales; family Cyclobacteriaceae; genus JAMZMI01. The sequence continues at coordinate 7,406 of JBLICU010000068.1, read as the reverse complement.
TAAAACAAAAAAAATCACTTTGAATCAAAACAACTGTTGATGATTCAAAGTGATCTTTAACCGACAATATGGAAGGCAGGAATTATCCCGTTGTAGGAATGTGCGATACCAACTTCCAGGAGCCATCCTTGTCCTTAACCAAGATTAAATAAGAGGTCTGGTCATATTGGTTCCTTTCATTTCCACATTGGCTGAGGCGTTTTTTCCATTGATATCAAGGGTGAAAAAGGTAATTTTTCGATTGTCACCCCCCATTCCTTGCTCCCAATTTTATCCAGATAAGTCTTTCGATCAATAACCATCGTTTCAGCAGTTCCAAATAATTGATTCATTACAATTCTGTAATTAGGATCCAGAAATCCAGTCAAAGTCTCAACATCATTTTGATCGCCTGCCTTCGCAAAAGCTGTAATTGTTTCCTTTACAGCCTTTTGATCATTGGGTGATTGCGCACAGCTAGCAAAGGCAGCTCCACAAAAAATTAGCACTAAAAAGTGTTTAAGCATAGTATATAAGATTTAGAGTTTAACATTTATTGAAGTTCGCATCATAGAATGGTGATCAAAATCATCTGCTGCACTGTAGGCCATTAACATATGAAACCGAGCACCTTTACTCAACAGTTTGGTGTACTTCGACATCATGTCATTTGGTAGGTGTACCATGATTGTGGTGCCCTCATCACCTTCCTGACCATGAACATGTTGGACACTACTGGCTATTCCCAAATTTTCGAATGACCTATAATCTCCGGGCTTGAAAATGTAGTGCTCATAGAGCGTAGTGCCCATTTCACTGACAGCCCCCATGATGAGATAGGTGCCCTCAAGCCCATCTATTTCATTGAAGCCAACTGCGAGCCAGCCCGAGGTTGGTGTATGCATTTCTATTTCAATCAGTTCATCAGAATGACACCATTTTATGGTCATTCCATTCTTTTCTATTTGATTTATTTTTTCCTTTTGAGGCATATCCGCGGTAGGCGTACCTATTAAAAAACAAAGTGTGATTATTAATTGATTGTACAATTATTGATATATCATCTTATAAAAGAAATTTTTTTACGTTACATTTTTCGTCATTCGAATCAAAAATGTCTTCAATTGTTCAATTTCACTGTCAGATAAACCATTGACCAATTGTACTCTGTGTTCATTTATCAAGCTCATATTTTCTCGAATAAAATTTGCACCTTTCTCTTTCAAGGTAACACGATACTGTCTTCGGTTACCCGGAATCGATTCGCGTGTGATTAAGTCAGATTTTTCCAATAAATCCAATGACCGTGTGATAGAGGCGCCATCACGCATGGAAATATCGGCAAGTTCGCGCTGCGATATATCCTCATGTTTCTCGATGATTTTTAATAATACCCATTGATCGATGGTGATGCCTAGCCCCTTTTCATCAAAGGCTCTTTGCGAATACCTGCGGGCTTTTTTCGAAACCTGCTCAATCAAAAAAGGTACCACGGAGTATAAATCATCTTTTATCATTGATATATCAATTATTTCTTTTGCAAGTATAAAAAGGGATTTCATAAAAACCAAGTGAGTGAAAAAATACTTGTTCAATTTTCGGTTGTAAACCCACTATGGATTGATTCCTTTTGTAGAAATTGGAAACAGAAAATGCTAATTCAAGAGAAAAAAGACGTTGATCGCTATTATGATGCATTGGTAAACAAGGACAGCCAGTTCCTTGGGACATTTTATGCATGTGTGAAAACAACTCAAATTTTTTGTGTGGCCACCTGCACTGCCCGAAAGCCAAAACCCGAAAATGTGTTTTTTGTAACCTCCGCCAAAGAGGCATTGCAGCATGGTTTTCGCCCATGCAAAGTCTGCAAACCCACCGAGCAAGTGGACACACCTCCCGACGAAATCAAAAGATTGATCAACATGATTCAGCAGAGTCCACATGTGCGCATAGGCGATCGGGAAATGCGAAAGCTAAAGATCGCACCAGAAAAAGTGCGTCGTTGGTTCAACAAACACCATGGTATGACCTTTCAGGCGTATCAGCGTATGATCAGAATCAACACCGCATATCTGGAAATAAAAAATGGAAATGGCGTAACTTCAAGTGCATTCAAATCAGGATATGAGTCGCTCAGCGGATTTGGAACGGCCTTTAAAAATCTATTTGGTGTGCCCCCGGAAAATTCAAACGCTCAAAATGTAATCACCCTGCATCGGTTCAATACGCCGATAGGTCCCATGTATGCAGGAGCAACAGAAACAGGACTTTGCCTGCTGGAATTTACCGATAGGCGCATGTTGGAAACGGAGTTTCTCGATTTACGAAAGCGGCTAAATGCGAACATATTACCTGGCCAGAATCCAATCACGCAACAAGCGGAAAAAGAGATTTTAGAATATTTTGACGGCAAGCGAACGGCATTTACTGTTCCTCTTGAAACACCCGGAACAGATTTTCAAATTCAGGTTTGGGAAGCGTTGAAACAAATTCCTCCTGGTGAGACCAGAAGCTATCAACGACAAGCAGAAGCCATGGGCAATCCGTTGGCTATTCGCGCAGTGGCTCGTGCCAATGGGATGAACCGAATAGCAATCATCATTCCATGCCACCGTGTGATTGGATCTGATGGCAGCCTGACAGGATATGCAGGAGGCTTACCGAGAAAAAAATGGCTACTCGAACACGAGGGAGCAATTGGAAAAGAAATGGAGCTATTTTAATTGAGTAAGTTGAAAGAATATAACCGGTCTACCATAACAGGACTTACAGATTTCTAATGATCTATCAGCAGCATCCATAAAAATAATGTAGCCAGTAAGTTATTATTTGACTTTATTGGAAGCGTACATTATTTGAAATCCATGAAACAATTACACAAATTCATTCCTCGATCAGTGACTCAGCTCTTTTCGCCTAATACACAAATTCTACTTGATTTAAACGAAAGATCCTATTCCCGAAGCGTCTACCTAGGAGTATTTTGATTTCAGATGATATTCCGTTATTTTGGAGGAATGAATTGGAATAAGTATGATAACAAGTAGTGCACTTTATATCCGTGTGCCTATCCGGCCGAACCAACGTTTATTAAGCGTTGGCACACGGATATCTTACTGATATTCAGTCTTTTAACAAAATTAAATAAGTAATGATGTAACCCAAGTAAACACCACAAAAGGGTGTTTACTTAATTGTTATGCCTCATAAACCTTGAATCAGCGCAAAATTCTATCGGATCATAAGAAGAAAGGGAAAAAAATTATTCCTCCATTGATGACTTTGCCTAATTTCAAAGAGAACAGCTATGTTGATCTAATAATTCCTGAGATTATTTGGATGGCAATCCTCAACGAAAATCTTGGAATACAACGTGGAACAGAACTTTCAGTAGATCTCGTTAAATCAGCATCAAGCAATTCTTCTGGCTCATTTCATTTTTCATTCATCAGTTCGTATGAACTATTGAATCAAGATGAAAAGAATAGGATAATAGAAGACTTAAAAGATCATGGATCACTTGACTTATTGCGTTCAACACTTACAAACTTTTTAAGCATTTATCCTAATTGTCCATTAAACTTTCTTTTGGAAAATAAGAATCCAAGCCAAAATTTCAGCACACAGGATGTTAAGGGTGTTCTGCAATTGTTATATGATAAAATGGGCAGGACTTCAACCTTTGCAATGGGTAATGTGATTTATCACATGTTCTGTCTTGAAAAACTTGTCGTTGTAGATAAATCAGCAATGTCAGAGCTTCCAAAATTGGTTGATTATCCTAAAACTGAAATATCTAAGTTAATTGCCAGTTCAATTCGAGCATCAATTCACGCGATTTTTAATGAAACATTCCATCATTCTAAGAATCATTGGAATTCATACTTCTGGAATAGAGGACATGAACTTGAACCATTAACCATTTGAATATGGATGCTCAACAAGCTAATACTAATATTAAAAAGGCTATCAAAACGTATGTTGATAACATCTGGTTGGAACTAAGGGAAAGATGGAACCAATGGCCAAAGGATTTAACTCAGAAAGAATTACATGAAGTAATAGGTGGTATTATGTCGAGGCAGGTTGCAATTATGACAAATTATTCCTCGAATTCAAGCCTTTGGAATAATGAAATGGCACCAATTATTTTGAGATCAATGGTTGATAATTATATCAATATGGCGTGGATTGCAATGAATCCATTAGAGCGATCCCAGAAATTTATTCTACATGGTTTAGGGCAAGCTAAACTGCAAATTGAACATCGTAAAAAACAACTAGAACAAGATGGCATTAACAGTGCTACGGACCCAATGGTAGAAGCCACTGAAAGTTGGATCAATACTCAACGTTATACATTTTTAACAGAAGTGAATTTAGGTAGTTGGTCAGGGTTAAATACGAGAACGATGGCCGAAGAAGCTGGCTGCATCGATTTATACAATTATGTCTATCAACCGTTTAGTACTGCCGCACACAATATGTGGAATCATATTTCAAGGTATAACTTGATTCAAAGTGAAAATCCATTTCATAAATTCATGTTAACACCTACTTTAGGGGTTTTTGATGCAGAGCTAGAATACTTTGAACTTGGGGCAAAGTATGTTGATAAGTTATTTCACCTTTTTGACACAACCTTTGATCATGAACCTAAAATAAAATCTTCGTATGAAATTGTGGCTGATCAAATTGATAAAACCGAAATACAACTAAGAAATAGTAAAGAGGCATAACATTCTGTGATCAAATCATGCATGGGCGGTGCTAGACGATAGTTCTCTTAATTCGGGATGCCCCGCCAATTCTGCGAATTGGCCTGTTGAGAATAAAATAAGGTAATAGACCATTTCGCAGATTTGGCTATTTAGTGACCGAAACATTATCTTCACCAAAACGCACGATTGATACAGTGACGTTGGCCTCCATTGACTGCAAGATGAAAAAGCTTCTCCTCTTCTTAACTCTTATTTCAACTCTTGAACTTGTTGGTCAACAAACTGACACGCTGAGAATTGGACGACACTACTATTATCTCGCTGATCTGGACTTGCGAACTATTGCAGAACGGATTATGAACGATGAACTTTTACCTTCGGACAACTTCATAACCTTTAGAATTCTGGACAGCTTATCATCTCCGAACGTAGAGACAAGGAAATATTTTTTGCCTGTTTTCAACAAAATATTACTACAGGCAGATGGTGCTCTTGCTGAAGTCATGGGAACTCCCATTATCGAATATTTGAAGCAGTACCCTAAGGAATTTATCTCAACAACTGAATCGGACAAACTCTATGAACTGTATTCGAACTACGCTGCTTACGAACTCTATTTCTCAGATGACTATAAGTCTGCCATAGCTGAACTTGAACGAACTGCACTTTCGAACTGTCAAGACTGCCCTAACTCAGAACACATCAAGAACTTCCTCAAACTGACGGCTAAGAAAGTAGAAGAAATCTGAAAAAACAGAGGCCAACAATATGTATAAGGCATGTGCATACGTGCTTTTTACAATCTGAATCGGAACTTGACCGTGAAGTCTGCCCCCGAGATAGTTTTGTGCTGTTTGGAAGCTTCAGCTTGCGGGATTTTTTCACTTCATAACGTAGTGCTTTCTACAAACTTGGAAGCACCGGCAGACTTCACTATTTTGGTGCTGTCCATAAAGTGAGAGCACACGCCTCATACATGGACGTTACCAGCAATATCGTAAAGAATGAAGAAACTATTTTCGCCTATAGTTGTACTACTCCTAATTTTTGGATGCAAGGTTCAACAATCTACTTCAACAAATAATGAGGAAGGTACTGCGCCTTTTTATGGTGCCTTTAATCAAAATGCAATTGAGTGGTATTTGAAGAAAGAACAATCTATTGAATCGGAATCTTCAGAGGATAAAGTCTCTTTTATGGGCAGAACTTATCAAGCTAAGAGTGAAAAGTTGTTTAGAACTGAATTATCGGACTTCCACCCTTTACCAGTTGTGAATTATGTTTATGATGACGCAACTAGAAAAGTAATGGAAGTTCATTATGAATGGGACATTATTAATCATCTACCAAAAGAAGAAAAGTATAATGTTAGAATCGAGTCAAAAACAAGAGCAGAAGAATTCGTTTCTTACTTTGAAACCTTAAATACATCTATAACTCAACAGTTAGGTGAAGGAGCAAGAGAAGGTTCTCTTACTATGGATACGACTCTCGAATATGAATTTATCGAAGTAACGGACAAATGGGAATCTGTGAACCTAACATGTGAACTCTATATGATTTTTTCAAATCATCATGAGAAAAAGGGTGTTATGGAAATTAAACCGACCCATAGAATTAGATGTAAATTGAAATGGAAATAAAAGCTGGTAACATTTGATATGAGATGCATGGCGGTTTAGTGGAAATGGAGAGTGAGTCGGTTTTTACAAGCCCCGCCGATTCTGCACTGCGCCTCATGAGAATAAAAAAGTTATGAGACGAATCGCAGATTCGGCTATATTAGCATCCGAAACGAACAAAATATAAAACGCCACGACACCATATCGTGGCGTTAGAATCAATTGAATAAAACAGCACTTCAAAAAAGACAAATTGTAATTCTAATTTAAATGAACTGAATTTAGAAAAGTTGTATAAGTAGTAAAAACGAAACAAAAGAAGAATGGAAAACTTAATAAATTTATCACAAATTATTGTTGCAATATCTGTTGTATATGTTTGGACTTTTAGATTTCATAATGTCTTAAAAGAGTTCGAACAATTCGGATTGAGCGATTTAACGCGAAATATTGTAGGAGCAACAAAAATATCTTTAGCTACATTGCTTATTGTGGGTATTTGGTATTCCTCATTAGTTCTTATTCCTTCTATTCTTATGGGTCTATTAATGATAGGTGCTCAATATTTTCATTTCAAAATAAGTAATCCATTTATTAAACATTTACCATCTCTGATTCTTTTAGCTCTGAGTGCTTTTATAGCATATTCATCCATTTAATAAATAAGCATGTCTGTAATTACAATAGTTACTTTAATATCAAGTTTTTCCTTTTTTGCTTACGCTTTTTCATATTTTAGGACACCACACATGAAAAACGAGTTTAAGCGGTTTGGTTTAGAAAAAATAGGATTAACAACCGTTTTGTTAGAAATTATTGGAGCTCTAGGTTTATTAGTTGGACTTAAATTTTATTTTTTTCTTATGATTTCATCTCTAGGTCTTGCATTACTAATGTTAGCTGGCCTCATTGTAAGAATAAAGTTAAAAGATAGCATTTGGATTTCTTTACCAGCTTTTTTTTATATGATGTTAAATACATACATTTTTTGGTTGTCCATGAATATAATTAAATAAAAAATAGCAGAAATGGAATTAATCTATTTGAATGATAATTTGTAAAAACAGAAGCTAATTGAGTAGAC
>JBLICU010000067.1:0-18376 GCA_047632435.1 Cyclobacteriaceae bacterium | reverse complement strand
ACTTTCTCTACTCATCACATTGATGGCTAATCTATCCGGTCAGGTTACCATTAGTGGTTATGTCCGTGACGCTGAAACTGGTGAAGATCTCATCGGCGTAACCATCTTTGATAAGCTTACCGCCAAAGGTGCAATTACCAACGCATATGGATTTTATTCCATCACTATGGATACCGACACAATGGATCTAAGGATAACCTATGTGGGGTATAAAACGATCTATGAAAAAACATCACTGGAGGCCACCAAACGCATGGATTTCAAAATGTCTCCTGACATTGCCACACTGGAGGATATTGTGATTCGTGCTGATCGATTTTTGGTGGAGGAAGAAGTTCAATCCACTGAAATGGGAGTTTTTAATTTGAAAACCAAAGAGGCTTTGGTCATTCCTACCATAGCTGGCGAATCAGATATTTTAAAAATTGCCCAGCTCATGCCTGGAATTACCAAGGGAGGTGAGGGGACAACTGGACTCTATGTGCGAGGTGGTACAGACGATCAAAATCTGGTGACTCTTGATGAAGCGACTGTTTACAATGTTGGCCATTTGCTTGGTTTTCTGTCGGTATTTAATAGTGACGTAATCAAAAATGTGAAAGTGGTCAAAGGAGGATTTACAGCAGACTATGGTGGGCGTCTTTCATCGGTGATAGATACCAGGATGGATGATGGTAGTTCAGAAAAATTTCATGCAAAAGGAGGCATTGGTCTGCTTTCCTCAAGATTGCGGATCGACGGACCAATCATTAAGGATAAAGCCTCCTTCATGATTGCCGGACGGAGAGCTTACATTGACAAGGTATTTCAGGTTTTTGGCACTCCTTTTCCCTATTACTTCTATGATTTAAATGCCAAATTCAACTACAAGATTAATGATCGGAATAGGATTTATGTTAGCTCTTATTTTGGTAGCGACGTTTTCGCTGCTCCGAAAGAAATAGAAGATGACTTTACTGGTGGATTTACCTTGGGGAACTTCACATCGACTGTTCGTTGGAATCATATCTCAAAAGATCAGAGAATGTTTGCCAACTTCACTGCCATTCAAACAAGATTCAAATATGATATTGAAGGCAATTTTGTGGACAATTCCCTACTCATCAAATCACATATTCAGGATTGGGGTTTGAAAGCCGACTGGGATTTTTACAAATCGCCGGAGGAAAGGATCGAATTTGGGGTTCATAGCACCTTACACTTTTTTCGACCCAATGTGGTAAATACAACGGGTGAAATCTCAGACTTTCTCAAATCAAAAAATGGCCAACGATTATATACCATCGAAACGGCAGCATATGCAGGCATAGAAAAAACGTTCAATCCAAAATGGAAAGTTTATACGGGATTAAGAGCATCCACTGCAGGAGTTGAAAATGCATTTTATTATGGTTTAGAGCCACGCATCAATGCCAACTATGGGCTAAGAGAGTTTACGTCCTTAAAGGCCAGCTACAGCCTCATGCGCCAATACCTGCACCGAGTGAGTTCGTCCAGCCTGGTGCTGCCAACAGATCTCTGGTATCCTGTTACAGCATCTATCAAACCTCAGACTTCACATCAATGGTCGTTGGGAATTTTTCAAGGATTGAAACAGTGGAATCTCAACGCATCGGTAGAAGGTTATTTCAAAACAATGAGCAATCTGATTGAATACAGAGAAGGTGCCAGATTGATTCTGAATGACAACTTTGAAAAAGAGCTGGTTACGGGAAGTGGGAATGCATATGGATTGGAGTTTCTGATTCGGAAACAAAATGGCCCGGTCACCGGATGGATCAGCTACACCATGAGTAAAAGCAATCGGCAATTTGACGATCTGAACAGCGGAAACAGATACCCTGCTAAGTACGACCGCACACATGATATTTCCATTGTGAATATTTTCAAGATTACTAAAAGAGTCGATTTTTCCTGGGTTTGGGTATATACAACCGGGGCATCTTTCACGCCGCAAACGGGACAATATATAGTTCCAAATGCTACATTGACTGAAGTAGAACTAATTCCGGTTTATTCAGAAAGAAATGCTGTAAAATTATCTCCAAGTCACCGACTTGATGTGAATCTGATTGTGAAACCCAAAAAGGAGAAAAAGATCAAGGGAGAATGGCAGTTTAGTGTCTACAACTTCTACAATCAGACGACACCAAACCAAATCAGAATCAATTCGAATGGTAAATCACTGCAATATGTGCAGTCCGGTCTGTTCGGGTTTTTACCATCCTTTGCTTATAATTTTAGTTTTTAATCAATGAAAAGGTTCATAGATATTATTTTATTCTCGGTCATTTTAGGTAACACAGCTTGTGTAGAGGATGTACTTGTTCAGGTGGAGCCTGCTGAGGAACGAATGGTGGTAAGCTCGCTTTTCATACCTGATAGCATCATCATAGTCACAGTTACCAGAAGCTTTTCTGCCCTTTCAGCTAATTCATTAGAAGTATTGGAAAATGATCTCATCAGCACTTTGCTGGTAGATCGTGCATTGGTATCCATTACTTCGAATGGAAAAACAGACACACTTTTCAGATTGTCACCCGGCGTTTTTATTGGTATTTTGGATCAACCAAAAGCACTAGATTTATTCGAATTGAACATTTATGATTCACTTACTAAATCCTCCATTCGGTCTTTTACCCAGCTAAAACCACAAGTCAAATTTGATTCAGTGAGTGTCAATCTCAGCATTAATGATGCAGATACCTCCTCCATTGCCTATTATCAATTTCTGGATCCGGCTGTGGAAGACAATTGGTATCTGGTTCAAGGGTTTGAACTGCCCAGACTTCCCAATTTGGATAACATCAATTTCGATATTGAAAATGGCGAAGTAGTGCTGACCCCTGACACTTCCAATCAGATTTTTTTCACTCCGGAAATAAATGTTCTTTTTACCCATTTGATCTCCGATTTAACACTTGCAAACGACACTGTAGCTAGTACAGTAAATCTTCCCTTTGTCCCGAAAGACACTACCATTTTTGTGGTTTTCAATATAGATGAAGGATATTATGACTTCTTGCAAGCCCGAAAGCGGTCAGGAGGAATTCTTAATTCATTGACCAGAGAGCCGGTAAATCATCCGACCAATGTGGAAAATGGATACGGCTATTTCACAATGCATCTGCCGTATTTCCGAGCGTTTATAAGGAAGGAGGACTGAAAATATCATCCTGCAAACCATCACAGGATGATATATATTTTACTTTATATATCTGAAATCATGTCCAGCTTGTAGCTGTACGACCGTTTCATAAATCAAATCAATCGTCTTTTCAAGATCGTCATAGCTACACATCTCCACAGTGGTGTGCATGTATTTGAGAGGAATTGAAATCAAAGCTGATGCCACCCCATCATTAGAATAGGCAAAAGCATCCGTATCAGTTCCTGTCGAGCGGGAAGTTGCTCTTCGCTGAAATGGAATCTCATTTTTTTCCGCCACTCCGATAATCATATCCAAAAGATTATTCTGTACTGCAGGACCGTAAGTCACCGTTGGCCCTTTTCCACAACTTATGTCGCCACTTGTAATCTTGTCGTACATGGGCGAGTTGGTGTCATGGGTTACATCAGTTACTATGGCAACATTTGGTTTTATTCTATTAGCGATCATTTCCGCTCCTCTCAGGCCAATTTCTTCTTGAACAGCATTGACCACATACAAACCAAAAGGCAAATTGATATTGTTTTCTTTGATTCTTTTGGCTACTTCCGCAATCATGAATCCACCAATCCGATTATCAAGTGCACGTCCAACCAGGTATTTATCATTCAGCTCCATCAATTCATCATCAAAAGTGATAACTGTTCCCGGATGGATCCCCATTTTTGTAACTTCATCTTTCGAAGAGGCTCCAATATCGATGAATATGTTTTTTAATGTTGGGCTATCTTCTTTGTCCTTTCTCACATGGATGGCCGGCCAACCAAAGACGCCTTTCACAATTCCATTCTTGGTATGAATATTTACTTTTTTAGAGGGTGCGATCTGATGATCCGATCCTCCATTTCTGATTACATAAATGTATCCTTGATCAGTGATATAATTCACAAACCAGCTGATCTCATCGGCATGTGCCTCGATCACTACTTTGTATTTTGCTTCAGGGTTGATCACACCCACCATACTGCCATAAGTATCAGAAATGTACTCATCTATATATGGTCTAATATATTCCAGCCAGATCTTCTGACCCTCCGCTTCAAATCCAGTTGGAGAGGCGTTGTTTAAATATTTAAATAAAAATTCTTTGCTGTCTGCGTTCATATATCAATTTATCTCAAAGTCAATTTCGAAGTGCAATTTAAAGGCACTTCGGTCCTATAATGGGATATTCCCATGTTTTTTCTTAGGTAGGTTATCCACTTTGTTTTCCAGCATTTGAAAGGCTCGGATCAATTTCGCTCGTGTATTGTGCGGTAAAATGACCTCATCGATAAAACCTCTTTCTGCTGCCTTATATGGATTGGCAAACATCTCAGTATAATCATCTATTTTTTGTTGGAGCATCTCATCAGGATCTGTGGCACTCGTAATTTCCTTGCGGAAAATAATCTCTGAAGCGCCCTGTGCGCCCATCACAGCTATCTCGGCTGTAGGCCATGCAAAGTTCAAATCTGCGCCGATGTGCTTCGAATTCATCACATCATAAGCACCACCATATGCCTTTCTGGTAATCACAGTAACCTTCGGGACAGTAGCTTCACTGAGTGCATAAAGCAATTTGGCACCATGCGTGATGATGCCATTCCATTCCTGATCAGTACCAGGCAGAAATCCCGGCACATCTACAAGTACCAGTAATGGTATGTTGAAGCAATCACAGGTTCTCACAAATCTTGCTGCTTTTCTGCTGGAACGAATACCTAACACTCCTGCAAAATTGCTGGGCTGATTTGCAACAATACCTATGCTTCTACCTGCAATTCTGGCAAACCCAACTATAATACTCTCTGCGTAATCTTTATGAACCTCAAAAAAAGATTTCTGATCAGTGATGCCTTCTATGACCTCTTTCATGTCGTAAGGCTGATTGGGGTTATCTGGAAGGATGCTATTGAGAACATCCCTTACTTCATCGCCTTTGATTTCATAGTCAAGCTTTGGAGGCAGGTCTTCACAATTGGACGGCATGTAACTCAGTAATATTTTGATATCCCTGATACAGACGGCCTCATTTGCTGAAGTAAAATGTGTCACGCCGCTTTTAGTAGCATGTGCTTTTGCTCCGCCCAATTCTTCAGAAGTCACTTCTTCCTGAGTCACCGTTTTCACGACATTCGGGCCAGTTACAAACATGTAACTTGTTTTTTCCACCATGAATATGAAATCAGTCAACGCAGGAGAATAAACCGCACCACCAGCACATGGACCCATGATCGCAGAAATTTGCGGTATCACACCCGAGGCTCTTGTATTTCTGTAAAAGATATCGGCATAGCCGCCAAGAGAAACCACACCTTCCTGTATCCTTGCCCCTCCTGAGTCATTTAAACCGATGATCGGTGCACCATTTTTCATGGCCATATCCATGATTTTGACGATTTTTTCTGCGTGGGTTTCGGAAAGAGAACCTCCGAAAATAGTGAAATCCTGAGAATAAACATAAACCAATCGACCATCAATCGTTCCGTATCCGGTCACTACCCCATCACCCAAATATTTCTGTTTATCTAATCCGAAATCTGAAGATCTGTGCATCACAAATTTTCCTATTTCTTGAAAAGACCCTGCATCAAGTAATAGATCCACCCGCTCACGTGCCGTGAGCTTTCCTTTCTTATGTTGGCTGTCTATTCGATCTTCGCCACCGCCAAGCAATGCTTGCTCATTCAGCTTCTCGAGTTCGTTGATTTTGTCTTGTGTAGATTTAAAAACTGACGGGGTACTTGGTTTCTTTTTGCTCATTTTCTTAAATCATTTTTATGCCGTTTGCGGATTGGTAAGTTACCAAATGGAATCCTTTTCTCATCAATCAGCAGTTGATAGTTGCTCACTTTGAAAATACTTTTAACTAATAATTATCAGTCTTCTTTTTAAGAAAGATAAATTATCTTGCGCCATTATTCGACCGCTATGAGAATTGCTGTAATAGACATGGGTACCAATACTTTTCATCTGATGATTGTGGATGTCATAGATGATGTTTGGAAGATACTTTATCGAGAAAAAACAGCAGTACGCATCGGAAAGGATGGGATCAATCAGGGAAAGATTACTCCTGAAGCTGAAGAAAGAGCACTTGATACATTAATAAAATTCAAAGAAATCATTGATGCAGAACATGCCACTAAGGTCTTCGCTACGGCAACCAGTGCGATTAGAAATGCCAAAAATGGTGAAAAAATCGTCACACGAATCCTGAAAGAAACAGGCATCAAAGTAAATGTGATTACTGGTTTGCAAGAAGCGGAACACATCTACTACGGAGTGAAGAAAGCATTAAAGATTGGAGTTGAATCTGCGCTGATCATGGATATAGGTGGAGGCAGCATTGAATTCATTATTGGAAATGAAAATGAGATTTTCTGGAAACAGAGTTTTGAAATTGGTGGCCAAAGACTGGTTGAAAAATTTCATCGTCATGACCCAATTCCTGTTTCGGAAATAGACGAATTGAATGGTTATCTCGAAAATCAACTGGTCGAATTATTCGAGGCTTATGACAAATTTGAACCACATACTTTAATTGGGAGTTCAGGAACATTTGATACTTTGAGTGATATTTACTTGTTAGGCAAGGGTGAAATTCGCGATGAAGACCAGACGGAATATCCTTTGACGCTAGAGGCTTTCCATTCGATATTAAAGGATTTAAAAACTAAGAACAGGGTCGAACGACTTGAAATTCCAGGCATGATAAGCCTGAGGGTAGATATGATCGTGGTTGCTTGTTTATTAATTGATTTTATCATCAAAAAGCTGAACATCAAGAACATTCGCATTTCGGCGTACGCCTTGAAAGAAGGGGTACTGCTAAGCACGATACGCGACCTGGAAAGGGAAAACATCATTAGGTAATGCTTTCAATCTTTTTAAAAATTAATTAAAATTACGCTGATGACTATTTCACACGATGAACTTTTCCAGTTTGCAAAATCAATCCTTGAGTCAGCCGGCTGTCCTGAAAAAGAAGCCAGAAAAGGTGCCGAAGTATTATTAAGTGCGGACTTGCGTGGCATTGACTCTCACGGTGTAGCTCGGCTATCTGGATACATCCGCCTGATTGATAAGAATAGGGTAAATATTGCTCCAAAAGTAAAAGTCGTTCACGAAACACCAAGTACGGGTGTAATCGACGGTGATGCGGGCCTTGGGTTGGTCGTGGGTCCTCAAGCAATGAAACTGGCCATTGAAAAGGCAAGAACTGCGGGCACAGGTTGGGTATCTGTAAGAAATTCTAATCATTACGGTATTGCAGGCTATTACGCCATGATGGCTCTCGATGAAGACTGCATCGGCATAGCCATGACCAATGCAAGTCCTTTGGTGGCTCCTACATTTTCAAAAGAAAGATTGCTGGGAACCAATCCGATTGCTGTAGCTATTCCTGCTGACAAAGAGCCTCCTTTTGTACTCGATATGGCCACAACAACTGCCGCAAACGGAAAGCTTGAAATTTTGCAGAGGAAAGAAGCCAAAATGCCTACAGGATGGGCTCAGGATGCAGACGGACAAATTACAACCGATCCTTATGGCGTTCAAAAAGGTGGAGCACTGCTACCGCTTGGAGGTAATAGGGAACATGGATCCCATAAAGGATATGGCCTTTCCTCGGTAGTTGATATTTTCTCTGCGGTACTTTCTGGAGCCAACTACGGCCCTTGGGTACCTCCATTTGTTGCATTTTTGGATCCTCCTGCTGACCCTGTTGGTAAAGGCATTGGCCACTTCTTTGGTGCAATGCGAGTGGATGCATTTCGCCCAGTTGGTGAATTTAAAGCCCATATGGACAATTGGATTACGAGATTCAGATTAGCCAAACCTGTTATGGAAGGGCATCAGGTTTTGATACCGGGAGATCCGGAAAGAATAATGGAACGTGTGCGACGCGCTGAAGGTATCCCATTGGTAGACAAGGTTGTGGCTGACTTAAAAGAGCTTGGCCAGCGATTTGATGTAAAATTTCCAGAACCAATTTAATGGATCAAAAATCGGCCATTTCCATTCTTAAATCTGGACAAAACGTGTATCTCACAGGTTCTGCTGGAACAGGGAAAACCTATTTGATCAATGAATATATTGAGTATCTCCGATTGCGGGAAGTACCTGTGGCAGTGACAGCATCTACAGGCATTGCCGCCACGCATATCGGTGGACAAACCATTCACTCATGGTCAGGTATAGGGATCAAGGAAAGTGTCGCCACACAGGATCTTGAAAGAATAGCCAAAAACAAACAGACCAAAGAGCGGCTACAAAATACCAAGGTGCTCATCATAGATGAGATCTCTATGCTTTCAGGTAAAGTTCTTACTGGTATTAGCGATATTCTCAAACATTTCAAAAAAAGCGATCTGGCATTTGGCGGCATTCAAGTCATCCTATCAGGAGACTTTTTTCAGCTTCCGCCAGTTTCCAGAGAAGGGCTTTCCAATCGTGAAAAATTTGCTTTTATGGCTCCTGTATGGGTGGAAGCTGGACTTAAGGTTTGTTATCTCACACAACAATACAGGCAAGGCTTAGATACACTCTCCACAGTGCTTACGGAGATCAGGAGTAAATCCCTTTCGGAGGATACCTTTAACTTAATTCAGGATAAAATTCGGGAAGAAATGCCTGACTCGGAAATCCTGAAACTCTATACCCACAATGCCGACGTGGATGCCATGAACTTCAAAAGACTGGCAGAAAATCCAAACCCTGTTCGAGTTTTTGAAGCAACAACAACAGGAAAGCCCAACATAGTAGATTCACTTAGGCAATCTGTATTGGCCCAACCAACGATTCAACTCAAACTAGGAGCTAAAGTAATGTTCGTCCGTAACAATGCTGAAAAGGGTTATTACAATGGTACAATTGGAACAGTGGAAGGATTCGATGGAGAAGAAGACTGGCCAAAAGTCAAATTGGCATCAGGAAGATATATTGTCTGTACTGAGGAGGAATGGACGGTGGTGGATGAAAAAGAAACAGTGCTGGCATCTTATAGACAAATCCCTCTCAGATTAGCCTGGGCAATCACCGTGCACAAAAGTCAAGGAATGACATTAGATGCAGCAGAAATGGACCTGTCCAAAACTTTCGAAACTGGTCAAGGTTATGTGGCTTTGAGTCGTCTGAAAGACTGGCGGGGACTATATCTTCGAGGCATCAACAATCAGGCCCTGGCTGTTGATGATCTGGCATTCAAGGCAGACATTCGATTCAAGGAGTTATCAACGGATTGTGAAAATGAGCTCACACAAACACCTTCAAGCGAACTCCTAACAAGGTTTGAAAACTTTATCAAACGCTGCGGTGGCACCAACGATTCTGAGATTATCCGTGGAAACAGAGATCGCGAAAAACAGTATTTCAAAAAGGAGAAAAAGGAAAGCACTCACGAAAAAACGAAAAAGCTAGTGCAAAAAGGAATGCCGCTTGAGTTGATTGCATTCGAAAGAGAATTATCCCTTGGCACTGTTATCAATCACCTTGAACAAATCCGGTTGGCAGATGAAAAAATCGATTTGACCAAGTACTCTCCTGATAAAAAAACAATGGACAAAGTCGGGAAAGCCATTGAAAAACTCAAAGAACAAGGCAATGAAGAGTTTTTCGATAAGGATGGCAATATTCGATTGGGATATGTGCACACGGCTCTCAATAAGAAAGTGGATTACGATACCATTCGATTGGTAAGGTTGTTTTCATAATTATACTTCAATTTAGATTTCCAACCATTATCAGCATTTGACTTGACCCGAGTCATCTTTCAATTTCCATCAACCTGTTACTTTGTAATTGATCTTAAACAAGATCATCACCCCATTTAGGTTGATACTTTATATCATAATTAACCAGACAGACATTGCACTGTATTTGTACTGAATAAAAAAAGAGCGCTGCTCACCCCACAAAATGAAAACGATACTTTCAACTTTCGCCTTGCTTCTTGCACTTTCATTTCACGCATTCGCACAGAGTACAAGTGATCAAACAGCCATCTTCCAAGAAGGAGAAATTTCAAAAGAGGTCCTCTCGGCACTTATGATCACTTGCTACGTTTGTCACAATCCGAGAATTAAAGCTGAGGCAGATATTATTGCACCTCCATTAGCAGCTGTGAAGTATATGTATAAAAACAAATTTCCTGATAAGAAGCAATTTGTGGAGAAAATAACAGATTTCGTAATGAATCCAAACAACCAAAAAGCCCTTTTGCAAGGCCCGATAATGAGGTTTGGCGTCATGCCGGATATGCCTCTAAATGAGGAACAGGTTAAAAATATTGCCGCATATATTTTCGATAATGAAATTGAAGAACCTGTATGGTTTCCTGAACATTTTGAAAACACACATGGTGTTAAATGGGAAGGACAATGATTTGAAGTCTCAAATCAAGTTTGACTATTTATTAGCTCACAACTAACATTAAGGTTGATTTTTTTTGAATCGTGATTTATGTCATTGTATTTATGACATATGGATATTAGATTCTATAAAATAATCCGAAAAATACATGGCCCACCCAAATAACAAACTACTCAAGGATCACTATCTGGCGCACAACAGATACACTCAAGCAGAATATTTGATAGACCAAAAAACGTATCGTTATATCATGGAATACATTTCCGAATTCAGATATAGCATGCACATGATCCCAGATGATGAGTTTGTTGATTGTCATAAATTGATCGATGACGACACCACTGCCAATTGCAGGATCAAAATCAATGAATTAGTATTTGAGTAATGCTATTTTCATTGAATATAACAGTTCCTAAATGACAACTCACCAACGCATGGAAATAAGGTTCCCGTCCGTGGTAGCTGTTCGTGCTTGAGATGCTTCAAATAAAGCATTGCACAGGCGTTCGCATCACTCAAAGCATCATGGTGTTTGAGTTCAATGTGATGCTTTTTCGATAAATAGGCCAAACCTCGACGGTATATTTTGAATGTACATTTTCCTTCAAAGCTTGGCTGAAGATCTTCGTAGTAAGCCAGTGCATGTTGCAGACATGTGAAATCAAATTTCGAATTGTGAGCCACCACCACCTGATCCACTATCCAATGTTTAAACTGATGCCAAACAATATCGAATGTCGGAGCATTCATGGTATCAATAGGCTTGATACCATGAACTTCAATATTTCTGTAGAAGTAATAATTATTGGGTGGCTTCACTATTTGATTATAGGTTTCCACCACTAATCCACCTTCTACTCTCACGAGACCAACCTGACAGATACTTGACGGACTGTGGTTAGCTGTTTCAAAATCTATGGCCGTGAAGTCTTCCATGCTCATTTTTATAGCAGCCTAATCTACTAAATCACTTTTATACTTTCCAAAAAAAAATCTATTAAACTGAATATCAACACGATACGGTTGCGATAATAGAGTTGGCATCATACTTGCAAAATCAGTTTACATATCAAACTAAGGAAATCATGAAAAAGTCAATTTTACTCTCAATCTTCATCGCCTTTACTTCAATCTCCGCTATCAATGCTCAACATTTTGTATCATCCTGTGGAGTTATTCAGTCTTTTCAAATGCCCCATGAAGTATATAATTCAGTTAATTATCATTATCATGGATATGACGTTATACATTCCTCCATGGTACGTGGACGTCAAGCGAGTTATTTCCAGATTGTCCTACAAAGAGGTAATACTTTCGTTCAGCTAAATGTTGACTCAAGAGGCAGAATTAATCAACGAATGGTACAAAACTACAATCCAATTGCCCAGCATATATGTAACAACGGATGTGGATATAATGCCAACTATTATGTTTATCATCAAAAGGAATGGCATCATGAAAAAAACCAAACCTACGGATATGCCAATAAGAATTCAGAATATCATTCAAACAAGAAAGGCAATTCAAATGATAATCAATATGAAAGAATTGATGTCAACCCATCGGCAAGGTATAAATCCAGAGATTCAAATGTAGATAGAACCAATACCAGAATCGTAGCTGATAACAATAATTCTAGTAATAATAAATATCCAACAAGAAGGAATTGACAAATTTCCAAAGAGGCTTTTGAGCCTCTTTTTTTTCAGAAAATTTTACTCGATTACCAAGTTGCCCTTAGGATGATTAACTTATTTTTAATGAATACACCAACAGCAATTGCTCGATTCAATTCTGATTTGACTTCCGAAATAATGGCTTCATCGGAAATAAAGGATATTCCTAAAAACACCCAAATCCTTAGAGAAATGCAATATGTAAAAGTAATTCCAATTGTTTTAGATGGTCTCGTGAAGGTTTTCACAAGACATGAAGACAAGGAATTACTGCTCTATTATATCAAGCCAAACGAAAGCTGTGTTATGTCTTTCGCCGCGAGTCTGAAAAATGAACCAAGTAAAGTTTACGCGATAACTGAGGAAGACTCGAAAATCTTACTACTCCCATCAAATAAGATTCCCGAATGGGTAAAGAAATACCCTGATATCAATACGTTGTTTTATCAACAATACAATCTCAGATATTCTGAATTGCTTGAAACTATAAACCATTTGTTATTCAACAGACTGGATGCCAGATTATACAACTACCTAAAGGAGAAAGCCATACTCACCAATACCAATCCACTCAAAATATCACACAGGCAGATTGCGAGCGAATTGGGCACAGCAAGAGAAGTGATCACACGTGTCATTAAAAAGCTGGAGAATGAAGGGAAACTGATCCAACATTCGAGCACAATAGAAATATTGGAACTGTGACCAAAGTCACTGTTTGCTTTCTAGTTCCATTATAAATTTACTACATGAAAAACAAAGCAATCAAGTTGATCTTGGTTTGTACTACCTGTTTCTTGGTGATCACAGCCCTGGTCTATCTGATTGAATTTTTGAACAAATAATAACTCAATAAATAACAAGAAAATGAAAAAAAAATGGGAGGTGCAGACAGAGTAATCCGAGTGATACTTGCTGCAATCATTGGCATTCTTTATTATCAAGGGATTGTTTCAGGTACTGTGGGAATAGTATTGATCGTTTTAGCCACAGTTTTTGCCCTTACAAGCTTCGTTAGTTTTTGTCCCCTTTATGCCATATTTGGTATGAAGACGTGTAAAAATTAAGCAGGTCGATACTAAAAAATGACTGCCTGGTTTAGCAATGAATCAGGCATTTTTAATTTTTCGCTTAATTGCCACAATTCTAGACGATGGCTACTCCATAATTTTTTCATGTTGATGATATTGAATCATTGAAGTAATCAAAGCCACCATAAAAGCATCTACTGCTTCCACATTCGGGCTAGCCACTTCCAAAACAATTTCCTCGGCTTTCCTCGTGGGTATCACGATCTGAATTTTTAAGTGAGATTGAAGAATGCGAAAACCAACTGTCATTATCAATATCAGACCGCACAATACCACAAACAAATCGACATTGGTAAAAATCCTAAACCGAGTTAATAGCAAAATGATAGCACCAAGGCAGGCGAATATCACTATTGCAAAGACAAGTCCATCCAGATGTTTCCTTGTGCGTTTGCTATCAATGAGTATCTCATCGAATGGGTAAACGCCGGTACTACTATAAATAATGGATTTTTTATGAACTACAAGTGCACTGGCTGTAATTACGAATTGTGCAGTCTGTAAAAATGTCTTTTGAGTGAGTTTCACCTTCTCAATTTAATGAATTGAGAAGTGATGGCATTATCCCAATGACTTAACTTCATCGATTAACCCTTGAATAGATTGCTTTGCATCTCCAAAAAGCATTTTTGTTTTTTCGTGAAAAAAAAGTGGATTTTCTATCCCTGAATAACCTGTATTCATACTCCTTTTCAAAACGATAACATTTTTCCCTTTGAGTATTTCAAGAATAGGCATGCCATAAATAGGAGAAGAAGGATCGTCCAGTGCGGCAGGGTTTACAACGTCATTGGCACCAACGACCAACGTCACATCGGTTTCGCTCAAGGCATCATTGGCATCATCCAAATCAAGAAGCTTAGGATAAGGCACATCTGCTTCTGCCAAAAGCACATTCATATGACCTGGCATCCTGCCAGCAACAGGGTGAATCGCATATTTTAAACTTACTCCATGCCCTGAAAGTAAATTATCCAACTCTTTGATCGTTTTTTGTGCCTGAGCCACTGCCATTCCATAACCTGGAACCACCATCACATTAGTAGAATACCGCAACATGATACCGACATCATTTGATGTGGCTTCTTTGATGGCTTGTTCGCCTACATCCTTGCCAGAGGTTGTTGATCCTCCAAAACCACCCACTAATACACTTAAAAGTGATCGATTCATTGCCTGGCACATTACCACGGTAAGAATAGTACCCGATGAACCAACTAAAATTCCTCCAATCAGCATCATCTGATTGTCATATACAATTCCAGCCAAGGCCGCTGCAACACCTGTCAGAGCGTTTAAAAGTGAAATGACCACTGGCATATCTGCTCCACCTATGGGCTGAACGAAAGTAATTCCATAGACAAGTGAAACCCCTAAAATGACCATCGGTAAAACAAATGCGGGATCAGGAAAAACGACCCTGAAAACGATCATAGAAAGAATTAAAACCAGCAACGCTATATTAAGAATACCTGAAAATGGAATTTTCCAATCACCAATTTTCCCAGCTAGCTTTCCATAAGCAATGATACTTCCAGTAAAGGCCACTGATCCGATAAACATTGCCAGCTGGGTCGTAAAATGTTTAGCTACTGGAACATTCCCAGCGACTGTTCCCATAATAATAGATTGATATTGGTACAGCTCCACAACAGAAATTGCAACCGCACATGCACCACCAAGGCCATTAAAAAGTGAAACCAACTCCGGCATGGCAGTCATCGCCACTTTCTTAGACATAACCAGCCCAATGACTGTTCCGATAAACAATGCAATGATTATGATGATGTAATTATTATTGCCCCCTGAAATTGGGGTAATCAGGGAAGCTAAAATAGCCAGACCCATTCCCACTGCCGCGATAATATTGCCATTTCGAGCCGTGGATGGATGACTTAACCTTCTCAAGCCAGTAATAAGCAAAATAACAGAAAGTAGATAAGTCAGATTAATAATAGCCTGCATAGCGTGAGGTTATAAACTTTGGTTATTTCTTTTTGAACATTTCCAACATGCGGTTGGTCACTGCATGCCCGCCAACCACATTGATCATTCCCAAGATAATTCCCAGAAATCCTAATCCTAGCGACAGGTAATCATCTTCCGCTGATTGTCTAACAAGCAGAATTGCTCCTATGATCACCACGCCACTTATGGCATTAGCACCAGACATCAACGGCGTATGGAGTACTGTTGGCACCTTAGATATTAGCTCAAAACCCAAATATATGGCCATCACCAACATATACAGCATCATTGGGTTTTCCTCAATAAATGATATGATTTCGTTCATAATAAATCAGTTTGCTAATTGCTCTACAGGCTTTTTAAGTAGTGTTTTCATTACGATCTCATGGCCATAAGGAATTTTATCCACTCCATCTTTCAAAATGAATTTGATAAAATTATAAAGGTTGTTGCTATACAGTCTGCTCGCCTCTTTTGGTAATCGGTGAAACAAATATGAATCTCCTAGAATAGTAACTCCATTTACTTTGATCTCTTTGTTATCTTCAGATACTTCACAATTTCCACCAGAGGCGGTAGCCATATCTATTATTACACTTCCAGGACGCATCGCATGCACCGTTCTTTTTTCAATAAGCAGTGGCGCCTTTTTTCCAGGGATATTGGCGGTGGAAATAATGACATCAGCTTTGCTCCCCTTTTCGTGAATGAGTTCCTTTTGTTTTTGAATATACTCGGCGCTTTGTGTAACTGCATAACCTCCTGCCAAACGGTCTTCTGTACTTCCGGCCACTTCCACAAATTTTGCACCTAAACTTTCCACTTCTTCTTTCACCGCGCTACGCACATCAAAAGCTTCAATGGATGCTCCCAACCGTTTCGCAGTTGCTATGGCCTGTAAGCCAGCCACGCCTGCACCTAATATCAATACCTTAGCCGGAGGCACTGTACCGGCTGCAGTTGTCATCATAGGGAAATATCCTGAAAATCTAACTGCCGCTCCAATTACCGCTTTGTACCCTGCCAATGAGGCAAGTGATGATTGCACATCCATTGACTGAGCAATGGAGGATCGAGGTACTTGATCTAGTGTGAAAATTTTCTGAGTAGCGCTTTTCAGGATTTCAGCATATTCAGGATTTGAAGTCATCCCAAATTTGCCAATGACTATGGTTTCAGATTTAAGAAGTTTCAAATCTTCTTCTGATATATAATCATCTACCAATATCAGATCACTTTTTGACAGGATTTCATTTTTTTGTTCCTGGTTTACTCCTGCTTCTACATAAAATTCATCACTATAGAATGAAGCGGCTCCCGCATCTTTCTCAATAAATATGCTGAAGCCATCTTTCAGATATTTTGCGGCCAATGAAGGAACGAGGGAAACAAGAGGGGTATTTTTAGATTTCAGAATGCCTAACTGCATGTCAATAATTTTAGACAAAAATAGAAAATTAGGAAAAGAATCCTTTGTCAATTTCTGAATTTAAAGTTGATTATTTCACAAGAATGCCTCAGATAAACTTTTTATTTGGTGTCGCGGTAGTTAATAAGGTTATTTTGAAATAATATTTTTCTTCTTTTTTTTTATCGAAAGAATATTTAGTGGAAATAAGTGGAGGGAGGGGCTCTAAATATTCAGGGACAATATTCATTTCCAACTTTGACTATCAGATAAAAATAAATAAGGAATTGTTAATTTAAACCTGCAATTATTCCAACCCTAAAGACCAGAGGACTTTGATATGGTGAATTGCCTCCTGACTTATAAAGCAGGTTGTATAACGCCAGAATATTAAATGCAAACTTATCACCCAAAGGCTCTATATATCCTAGTCCGACAAACCAGCTTTCAAAACCCAGGCGCTGAATCTCACCTCTTAAATCATAGTAGCCAAAATTCAAATATTCAAATTGCGTATATCCAAACAGACGATCGCCAATATTGTATCGCATAAATGGTCCACCACCGTAATTACTAATTTTGAAGTCCCCAATTTTTACATATTGATAAGTGATTTGCATTCCACCTGAAAACTCTTCTGTTATTTTATAGCCAACCAAAGGAGAAACACTTAAATTAAGAAAATTAGTCCCACCGCTAAATCCACCGCCACCACCAAAATAAAACCGATCGAAAGTATTTCCCTTACTCATAGTGGATTTTGAACTTCGAGCACTTGGAGCCTTGTATTGCCCATGAGCCAAAGAGCAGGACAAAACAAAAATGAGAATCATTAGATAGCTATGTGGTTTCATTCTTCAACGACAATATAAACGTCCTCATTTTCTTTTCTCATCAGATACTTTTCCCTGGCAATTTTTTCAAGCAAATCTTGGTCGTTGGTGAGTGCCTCTTTGTCATTCTTCACTTCAATGATCTTCTCTTCATAAAATTCCTTACTACTCTCCAACTCTGATTGCTTGTTGCTGAGTTTAAATTGAGTAATCAAATCATTAGAATCAAAGAACAGCATCCAAATAAGAAAAAGCAGAGCTGTCAGGAAATAAAAATTCCTGAAAAAAGGCGGGATCTTTTCAAACAAAGATTTCATATTGGGACTAAAGATAAAAAAAAGAGCCGAATTAACGGCTCTTTAAATATTTACTTATTTGAAGGATAAAAAGCTGTATCATCCAATTCCTCTTCAATGCGAAGCAATTGGTTGTACTTAGCCATCCTGTCGGATCTTGATAATGAACCTGTCTTAATTTGACCTGCATTGGTCGCAACAGCAATATCGGCGATTGTTGAATCCTCAGTTTCGCCTGATCTATGCGAAATTACAGCCGTCCAACCGGCTTTATGAGCCATTTCTATGGCCGCCATGGTTTCTGATAACGTGCCAATCTGGTTTACTTTGATCAGAATTGAGTTACCACATTTTTCTTTTATGGCTCTAGCCAAATATTCAGTATTTGTTACCAAAAGATCATCTCCCACTAATTGGCACTTGTGACCAATTTTTTCTGTAAGTAATTTCCATCCAGCCCAGTCATTCTCATCCATACCATCTTCAATGCTGTCAATCGGATATTTCTCTGCCAATTCAGCCAAATAATTAGCTTGTTCTTCGCTAGTTCTTATTTTACCACCTTTCCCTTCAAATTTTGAG
>JBLICU010000066.1:0-18739 GCA_047632435.1 Cyclobacteriaceae bacterium | reverse complement strand
TTTTTGTTGTGGAGCCTATCACAAGTATTATCAACCAGAAAAACTCACTCCAAAACAGAAAACTGTGTTGCGATTGCTTCCTGATAATATTTTAGTGAGCATGGACACAAAGAATCAATCGATCTATAATTTGTTACTTGTGATTACAGATTTTATTTCTAGCCTTACAGACCGGCATGCCATTAAATTATACAAGACTATCTATGGTTTTTCCTTACCGTCTTAAAATCCATAAATCCCCCAATATCAATTAATTAATAGCTCAGCTAACTTCAGAAAATAGTTACCTTTGCCCTCGTTTTTACAATGTGGATCCGCATAGCAAATATCATTCTCAAGTATAGAATAACCTTAATGGTTCTTCTGGGAGTGATCACTGTGTTCATGGGTTACAAGTCAAAAGAAATCCTTTGGTCCTACGACATGGTCAATGTAGTACCCCCAGACGATCCCGATCAGCAATATTTTCAGGAATTCAAAAAAACATTTGGTGAGGATGGAAACATCATGGCCATCGGATTCAAAGACAGTGCAGTTTATGAATACCAGAACTTCCAGAAAATGCGCCTATTGTCAGATGAACTTCTGCGTATTCAGGGAGTCAATACGGTTTTGGGTTTGCCTAACCTGAAAATGCTTTCTAAAAACGATGAAAAAAAGCGCTTTGAAGTAGTTTCTCTTTTTCCGGAAATCCCTGACAATCAACCTGAGCTTGATAGTCTGCTTAAGATCTGTACAGATCTTAAATTCTATGCAGGTCAGTTGGTTAACGAAAAAAATGGAGCCACCTTAATCCTTATCACAGTAGACAAAGCAGTGCTCAACTCAGAGAGACGCTTCACTATGATTGATGATATTGTTTTGGCGGGCAAACAGTTTTCAGAAGTAACCGGGATTAAGACACGGTATGCGGGTTTGCCATATGTTCGAGCAGTCAACACACTCAAGATCAAACAGGAGTTGAATAAATTTCTGATTTATTCCGTGATTGTGACAGGATTGATTCTTTTCCTTTTCTTCCGATCTGTCAAGGCCGTTTTTTTCCCGCTTGTCATTATCGGAGTGATCGTGGTTTGGGTGATGGGCTCACTGGCAATTTTACAGTATAAAATCACGCTGCTTACTGGCTTGATTCCTTCGATCATTGTGGTCATTGGTATACCCAATAGTGTCTACATGCTCAATAAATACCATCAGGAGTATGCCGCCCACGGTGATCAAATGAAGGCTTTGACCAAGATCATCCAGAATATCGGTGTGGTTACCTTCATGACCAACTTCACCACTGCGGTTGGGTTTTTTGTTCTCATATTTACCGGCATTCCGGTTTTGAAAGAATTTGGTATCGTCGCTGGACTCAACATCATGTGCACGTTTGTGGTGAGCACTATTTTGATACCTTCAGTATTCTCATTGTTCAAGCCACCAAGTCAAAGACACCTCAAACATTTGGAGTTCAGATCACTTGATTTTGTTCTGAACCTGCTCGATATCATTGTTCATAAATACAGAAAGGTAGTTTTTGTACTTACAATTTTATTGGTAGGTTTCTCATTTTATGGCTTGCTTCAAATCAAAGCCAATTCGTATATGGTGGACGACCTTCCTGAAGATAGTCCGCTGAAACATGAGCTGGAGTTTTTTGAAGAAAATTTTAGCGGGGTGATGCCTTTGGAGGTAATCGTGGATACCGGAAAAAGGAAAGGCGTTCAACGACTGAGTAATCTCAAGAAAATCGACGAGCTAGAGACATTTCTGGGATCAATGGATCTAATCTCACAACCAGTATCTGTTGTAAGTTTTATCAAAGCGGCCAAACAAGCATTTTACAATCAAAACCCAGCTTTTTACTCACTCCCAAATAGCAGGGAAAGTGCATTTATACTGAGTTATCTCAAAGAAGAAGGTGATGCAGATGGAATCTCAAAATCATTTGTAGACTCTACAGGTCAGCTGATCAGAATCTCCCTAAAGATGCCTGACATTGGATCTATTAAAATGGATTCTTTGGTCAATGACATAATCACACCGAAAATAGATGAGATTTTTGGTGACACAGATATGAAAGTCAAAGTGACAGGAACGGTACCCCTATTTATCAAAGGGAATAAGTTTCTGATTGACAATTTGATCACATCGATGATTTTCGCATTTATCATTATAGCCCTCATCATGGCCATATTGTTCAAAAATATTCGAATGATCATCATCTCCTTGATCCCCAATATGATTCCGCTATTAATTACGGCAGGAATAATGGGATATTTTGGGATACCGTTAAAACCGAGCACAGCTCTTATTTTTAGCATTGCATTTGGAATATCAGTGGACAATTCTATCCACCTGTTGGCCAAATACAGGCAGGAACTTGTCCAACATAATTTCTTTGTGCCCATTGCCGTAAGTAGAAGCTTGCGAGAAACAGGCCCAAGCATGATTTATACATCGATCATCTTGTTTTTTGGTTTTGTGATTTTCACAGCATCAGAATTCGGAGGGACTATTGCATTGGGTAAACTAACATCCATTACACTGCTCATAGCCATGCTGACCAATTTGATTTTATTGCCATCGCTGCTAATCCAATTTGATCCTGGCAATATTGATACAAAGGATCAACCGCTTATCGACGATTTTCCAGAATTGAAGGAAGTCGATGATAAAGACAAGTAATTTTTCTAAAGACAAAGCATTCAAATAAAGTTGAAATATCCAGAATACAAACAGGTTAGTTATCCTGAGATCGCAGAAACCATTCTTAAATATTGGAAGGAAAATCAGATATTTGAAAAATCTATTTCCGAACGTGAAGGATCGCCATCTTTTACCTTTTATGAAGGACCACCCTCTGCGAACGGAACGCCAGGTATTCACCATGTTATGGCCCGTGCTGTAAAGGATATTTTCTGTCGATACAAAACCCAAAAAGGATTTCAGGTAAAAAGAAAAGGTGGCTGGGATACCCACGGTCTGCCTGTAGAACTTCAGGTTGAAAAGGAGCTTGGTATCAAAAAAGATGATATCGGTAAAACCATTTCCATTGCAGAATACAATCAGAAGTGTCGTGAGGCGGTGATGAAGTTCAAGGACGAATGGGATTTGCTCACACAAAAGATGGGATATTGGGTAGATCTTGATGATCCATATATCACCTTCGATAAAAACTACATGGAATCTCTTTGGTTCCTACTCAAGAAACTTTACGACAAAGGGCTGATTTATAAGGGTTATACAATTCAGCCCTATTCACCTGCAGCAGGAACAGGACTAAGCTCTCATGAGCTCAACCAGCCAGGAACTTACAAGGACGTGAAAGACACGACAGTAGTGGCGCAGTTCAAGGTAAAGGATGCCTCCAAACTTGGTGTTTCAGATTCTGTGTACGTATTGGCCTGGACAACGACACCTTGGACCTTGCCTTCTAACAGTGCATTGGCTGTAGGAGAAAACATCCCATATGTATTGGTCAAGTCATTTAATCAGTACACCTATGAGCCTATCAATGTCATATTGGCCAAAGATCTGGTAAAAAAATATTTCTCCGATAAAGCCGCTGACATTGCTTTGCTGGATTATAAACCAGGCGATAAGTTGATTCCATGGGAATTGCTTAAAGAATTTAAAGGTGCGGATTTGGTTGGACTGGAATATGAGCAATTGATGCCATATGTTCAGCCTAAGGAACGGGCCTTTCAGGTCATCGCGGGTGATTTTGTAAGTACCGAAGATGGTACGGGAATCGTACATATTGCACCAACATTTGGCGCTGATGATAAACGCGTTGCTGATAAGGCGGGTATACCTGCCATCACGGTAAAAGATGAATTAGGTTATGATGTTCCGCTGGTAGATAAACAAGGACGATTTGTGTCTGAAGTTACCGATTATCCTGGCCGCTTTGTTAAAGAAGAATATTTTGAGGATGCGGAAAGAAATGATCCCGACTTCAAACCCACAGATGTACTTATCGCCATTCAACTAAAGGAGGAAAACAAAGCTTTCAAAGTTGAAAAATACGAACACAGCTACCCGCATTGCTGGAGAACAGATAAGCCAGTGCTTTATTATCCACTGGATTCATGGTTTATCAAAACCACGGCCCTTAAAGACAGATTAGTAGCGCTCAATAAAACAATCAACTGGAAGCCGGCCTCAACGGGATCTGGCAGGTTTGGAAACTGGCTTGAAAACCTCGTTGATTGGAATTTGAGTCGGTCCAGGTTCTGGGGCACACCGCTTCCAATTTGGGTGACCAAAGACCGAAAAGAAGAAATTTGTATTGGCAGCATAGCAGAATTGAAGGAGGAGGTGATTAAATCAATCTCTGCCGGATATATGAATGAGGAAATCGGTGAAGATTTTGACTTGCACAGACCATATGTTGATGATGTGGTATTGGTGAGTAAATCAGGGCATCCCATGTATCGGGAGCTTGATCTGATTGATGTGTGGTTTGATTCTGGTGCTATGCCCTATGCTCAGTGGCATTATCCTTTCGAAAACAATGAGGTTTTCGATGCTAATTTTCCTGCAGATTTTATTGCGGAGGGTGTGGATCAAACCAGAGGGTGGTTTTTTACCCTTCACGCCATTTCAACTTTGCTTTTTGATAAAGTTGCCTTCAAAAATGTAATTGCTAATGGCCTTGTACTGGACAAGAATGGCAATAAAATGTCCAAGCGTTTGGGCAATGCAATCAATCCATTTGAAACATTGGATCAATATGGTCCGGATGCCACTCGCTGGTATATGATTGCCAATGCCAACCCGTGGGACAACTTGAAATTTGATTTGGATGGCATTGTCGAGGTTCAAAGAAAGTTCTTTGGTACTTTGACCAATACCTATTCGTTTTTCTCACTTTATACCAATCTGGACAACTTCCAGATTGATGAGCATAAGCTGATAGCCGTCGCAGAGAGACCAGCATTTGACAGGTGGATCTTGTCAGAATTGCAGGCTTTGATTCGCGATGTTGATGGATCTTATGATGCGTATGAGCCAACACAAGCAGCCAGAGCCATTCAGGACTTTGTGAACAACCAGCTATCCAATTGGTATGTGCGGTTATCAAGGAAACGTTTTTGGATGAGCGAGCTGAACTCAGATAAACAAGCCGCATATGAAACTTTGTATGAATGTCTGTTAGTCGTTTCGAAATTGATGAGCCCGATAGCTCCATTTTATGCCGAATGGCTTTACGGAAATCTTTCAGGACAAAATGCGGGTTCAGTGCACTTGACATTGTTTCCTGAATCTAAGAAAGAGTTGATAGATGCAGATTTGAGCAAAAGCATGCATTTGGCGCAATCCATTTCTTCATTGGTGCATTCGTTAAGAAAAAAGGAAAAAATAAAAGTCCGTCAGCCACTGCAGAAGATTTTGGTGCCTGTGCTGAGCAAAGCAGACCGGGAAAGTATTGAAAAAGTACAGGAATTGATAACCTCTGAGATCAACGTAAAGGCCATTGAATATATAGATGATGAATCAGGAATATTGGTGAAAAGAATCAAACCAAACTTCCGAAAATTGGGTCAGCATTTTGGTGCGAAAATGAAACTAGTCACACCACTTATCAACAATCTTGATCAGGATCAAATCAAGACTTTTGAGCAGAATGGCCAATTTGATTTGAATCTTGAAGGTGAAAAAGTCACTTTGACTTTAGAAGACGTTGAAATATCTTCTGAAGATATTCCAGGCTGGCTTGTAGCAAGTGAAGACGGCCTGACTGTAGCATTGGATATCACCATCACCGATGAATTGAAAAAAGAAGGGACCAGCCGGGATGTGGTGAACAGATTACAAAATCTGAGAAAAGATTCAGGTTTGGATGTACAGGATAAAATCAACGTGAAGTACACTTCTTCCAATGAATTACTTATCAATGCCGTTACTCAATTTGCTGATTACATAAAAAAAGAAACCCAGGCCATCAACCTTGAGTTTGTAGATAAAGTTTCTGACGGAACTGTAATTGATATTGACGGAACCGAACTAACAGTTGAAATAATAGTCGCGAAATAGTTATGGATAGCAAAAGACCAAAACTCTATATATTTTATATCATAAGTCTCTCAGTTATTGCCTTGGATCAGCTAGTAAAAATGATCGTGCACCTAGGAATGGAAAAAGGAACTAGCGGTCAAATTAAAATTTTCGGAGATTGGTTCAAGCTGCATTATCTGACCAATCCGGGAATGGCATTCGGTATGGAAATGCCTTTCGAAAACAGCAAAATGGTGCTTACGTTGTTTCGTTTAGGCGCCATGATAGCGATAGGTTATTATTTGTTTTTACTCTACAAAAGAGGATCACCAAAAGGTCTTTTAATTTGTATTGCGATGATTTTAGGTGGGGCGATTGGTAATTTGATTGATAGCATTTTCTATGGTGTGTGGCTTGATAACGCAGCATACAATGCACCTACTCCATGGTTTTATGGACAAGTGATCGATATGTTCTACATAGATATTTGGGAAGGACGAATCGCTGATTGGGTACCTATCATTGGTGGCGATTATATGGCGCTTTGGCCAGTTTTTAATGTAGCAGACTCTTCCATATTTTTGGGGATCACTTTCATTTTGATTTTTCAGAAGAAGTATTTTGCGACCAACGAGGATGATGACAAGGAGCGAAACACAAAAACAGTTGAAACAGGCCAAATTACAGAGTAAAGGCCTGGCGATTTCGCTCGGGATTCTCGGGATTCTATTCTTTTCAAGTAAGGCGGTGATGGTCAAGTTGGCCTATCTATATGAAGTTGATTCGGTTTCATTGCTATTGCTAAGAATGCTTTTCTCAGTGCCATTTTATGTGGTGATTGCGCTTTTACAAAAACCTTTGGTCGATAAAAACCCAACGCCAAGAGATTACTATCTGTTGATCGGGTTTGGAATTATCGGCTACTATCTTGCCAGCTATTTCGATTTTCTTGGTTTGACTTATATCAAAGCCAGCTTAGAGCGGCTGATTCTATTCATTTACCCAACTCTGGTTTTTTTTATTTCATTCATTTTCTTAAAAAAGAGCATTTCACGAAACCAGATTTTTGCGATTCTGATTACCTATTTCGGAGTTGCCATTGTGTTTTCATCAGAATTGAATCAAGGGCAAAGCGAAAATGTAATTTTGGGTTCATTTTTGATTTTTTTAAGTGCCCTTACCTATGCCAGCTATTTGGTTGGTTCGGGTTGGCTCATTCCAAAATTTGGAGCTACGCGGTTCACCTCTTATGCCATGATTATCTCAAGTATATGTGTATTCGTTCATTATTCATTTACAAGAGAGATAGCTAACATCTTCTTGTTTAAAACTGAGGTTTATTGGATTGCGTTGATGATGGCTGTATTTGCCACGGTGATCCCTTCTTATCTGATTTCCTTTTCGATTAAAACACTTGGGGCGGGTAATTTTTCGATTATGGGAAGTCTAGGACCGATCTCCACGGTTTTATTAGCCTATGTTTTTCTGGACGAAAGACTCACGATTGTGCAAATATTGGGAGCTATAGTGGTTATCGCTGGGGTGATGATTGCGGAGAGGAAAGTGAAGAATAACTAAAAAGGCACATTTGGAAATCCGTAATTATCTCTTTCGCATTCTTCAAATTTTCGGATCTCGGCTAGTGTTTAATATAGCTGTTACTATTACTACTTTGTTGTTTTCATCGATTGCGTAACGAACCAGATGCGAAATTTCCCAAGTTTGGCGGTTCTTATATTATCATAACGAACAGCAATGGCCGTGGGGTTTTGTGAAATGAAATGTAACTTTTTCTTAAGAAGGTTGTAAAATATAGCCCAAGTCCTTCCTTTTTCTCATTGTACCATTTTGCAGCATCTAAGATATCCAGTTCTGCATCAGGAAGGATTATACATTGGTACACTTATAATTCTTTTTCAATTTCGTCAAGGGCCTTTTCAAAGTCTTTTACATCATTTGGATTACTTTTATAGTGCTCTAGTCTTTCACGAACGATGTTCTTATGCCATTCTGGCACTTCGGGTTCAATATTCTTATACTTTGATTTGAGCATTTTCTATTCCTGTATTGTAACAAAAACCACAGTAGTTTCGCCTTTGTCATCGACTATATATTGCAGATTCATACTTCACCTATTTTGGGGTATAAAAAGGATACCCTGCTCGTACACAGATTATAAAATTAATAAATAACCACCTTAAAACCTCACCCTGATCCCAGGCCCAATCAGGGAGAAGAATTTTTCTTCTTTCATCAAATAACCAAAACCAGCATAAAGCGGGAAAGTGAGTTTACGATTCGACGAGCCTGGTGGATATAATGAGCCGATCACCACAAGTCCCACATCTCGATTTTGAGCACTTTCTGAAAAATTGAAAGCATCTATGGCGATAAATCCAGCGCCAATTTTATAAGGTTGATATTTGGCGATTCTTCCTGGTTGATAAAAACTAAACTGTGCAATCATGGCGAAACTTACTCCTGAGAAATTAGAAAAATCTCCTTCTTTCGCCTTTAGGATCAAAAGTCCTCCAGGAAAGGACACGTCGATATCAAAGTTGTAGTCTCGCTTGAGATAGATTTGAATTTTTTTGGTCTCTGTTCTTTGCTTGTATTTATCTTTTACATGACTTACCTGGATTTCTATTCTTGTCCATTCTTCTAAATCATAAGTTTTCTTCGATAGGTAACTATTCAAATTTAACCCACCACTCACGCACAGTGGATCTTTATAATAGCCTGTACGAAGGGAGCTTTCGTCTGGGCAAACTACTATTTCCTCAAATTCATATTGTTCTATCTGTTGACCTGATTTATCCGAAATTTTCACCTTGATATTCAGGTATTGCTTTCCGTTGATATTGCGATTTTGATCAATGATGGCACGGTTAAAAGAAATGACCAGATCTGTCAAATTCCCCTCAAAATAAATGGGGCGGTCAATTTCATTGACCTGATGGTCTTCATTTCCGATTTCCAAATGAACAAAATCCAAAGCGCGTGGTTTTTGATATTCACTTACTTTCAGAAATTTTCCGGTATTGGTTGAGTGATTAAAAACATCAATGCGTGTTGCGGAGATGTCAATCGGCACCTTTATTTTAAATAAGGAAATTTCGCTGTTTCTTATTAAGGAGTCCAGCTGTAGGTTTTCAATACCTGGAAAATTGAATTGCGCTTTGTGTAGTGAAACACCTTCTATTCGAATATTTACACTTTCACCTGGATAAACAACCATCGATTTGGCCCATTCTTCCCCTTCACGTTGAATGAAAATATCATTGATTTCTGCTTTGGGTGTGATATCTATATTGGCGACAAACTTAGGCTCGTCACCATCTTTGATATACAAATAACCATCCGCCTTCCTGTGATAGGCATACGAACGGAGCAGGCAAAGAATTTTATTATTGTTTAGTCGGCTTTTGGTGTACAGTTCTGCAATGAGCGCTCCACCAGCCTCTTCCTGATTTTCAATGCGATAAGTCTTTCCAATTTTTAAGTTACGATTGTTTTGAATTTGAATTTCGACAGGTTCTTTGGAATCCGCATTAGGTGTTATTTCCTGAGTATCTACTTGTAGAAAAGCCAACCGACCTGATTTGATGGAAAAAACTTGCTCAATACCCGGCAGGTCGTAATTCACTTTTCCATTGATAATAGTCGGCTTTTTAAGTCTGATTGGCACATTCACTGTTTGTTGGCCCAATAAGGTTGGCTCCAAATGAAGCAAAACCCGATTTCCTTTTTGCGTCAGGCGATAGTTAATAGGAAGACCCTCTGACCAGCGATTATCTATGATGATATTGTCAGGTCTATTAGTCACAATTTCGGTCGCTTTTTCCTCACCTATGTATAGCTCATTTTCACTAACATAATATTCCACGTATGTTTTAGTGTACGGGAAAAGAGGCACATCGACATATTCTAGATTCTGATTGTGGAATTTTATTTGGAAGGTGAATTTTAGGAAATCGGAATTGGTCAAGTCACGAAACTTGATTTTGAACCGGGCGTGATCATCGATCATCAAAATAGAATCCAACAACTCGAAATCAGAAGATTGAAGCAACTTTATGTCCTTGATCCCAGCACCCAAATCAAAGTATAAGTAGCCTTCAGCTACTTCGGATTCTTCCTGATATTCAAATGGCAAATATTCCGTATCGCGAAATGAAATCATATGGTCTTCCCAATTGAAAACCAAAGTGTCCATGTAAAGACGCAAGTCAATTAAGGGCGATTGGGAAAACTGGCTTTGTGCTGAAACCCAGGAAATTGTCAGAATTGATATAATCGAAAGTAGATGTTTCAACGGATGGCGTATTTGAATTCTAAAACACAAAGATGGCCACTAAATTTTAAACGCTCAATTCATCTCCTCTGTGATTATCATTGGTTTTCCTTCAAGGGTTTTATGCACAGGACATCTGTCTGCAATTTCTATTAGACGACTTCTCTGCTCCTCTGTCATATTGCCTTCCATCCTGATCAATCTTTTTATTTGATCTATTTTTCCCGAAGTATTTTCCTGTGCTGCACCATCTGTTTGGTGGATCTTGTCATGTGTCAATCTGACTTCAACCTCTTTCAAATCTATTTTTTTAAAGTCGGCATACATACGCAAAGTCATAGCCGTACAGGCACCCAACGCCGAAAGCAGATATCCGTAAGGTGATGGCCCCAAGTCTGTGCCTCCGCTTCCTTCGGGTTCGTCGGCAAGCATATGATGTTTTCCTGCATTTATTTCGGTCAAAAATCCTTTTTGAGAAATACGGGTCCAAACCTCACCCTCTGGGGCGAGTGCTTCATGCTGCTTGATTTCAATGTATCGGGACACCCAGGGGCCTATTATTTGGCCGACATATTGTGAATCTGAGGCATTGGACATGAGATGATCTGCTCCATCCAAAGACACAAAGCTCTTTGGATGTTTAGCTGCCTGATAGATCTCAGCGGCATTATCTACGCTTACAGTTGAGTCCTGGGGAGAATGAATAATCAAAATGGATTTCCCGAGCTTTGAAATCACTTCTGTATAGCTATTCTTTTCTAAATCATCCAGAAATTGCTTTTTGATTTTGAATGGACGGCCACCTATACTTACTACCGCTTCACCTTTTTGAATAATTTCATTTTTATCCTGTATCACCAGCTTTTGCACATGTGTAGGATTTGAAGGTGCACCAATGGTAACTATGGCCTTTACATTTTCAAGTTTTCCGCTGGCATGAAGTACGGCTGACCCTCCTAAAGAATGACCAATCATAATTTGTGGGGCCTCAAATTTTTCAGCAAGAAATTCATATGCGCTTTCCAAATCAGAAATGTTGGAAGAAAAATTGGTTTCGGCGAAATCTCCTTTGCTTTGACCCAGACCGGTAAAATCGAAACGCAAAACCGCGATATCATTGTCGGTCAAACCTTGACTTATGTTGTCGACCGCCTTCAGATTTTTTGAGCAAGTGAAACAATGCGCAAAAATGGCAAAGGCTTTTGGTTGTCTGTTTAGCGGAAAATCGATGATTCCAGATAAGGTGTGACCTTCCTTATTGTTGAATTTAATTTTTTCTGATTTCATAGTAAATGGAAGTTAAGAGGTTCATCTAACTTAGGAGGATGGAAGCTTTTTTGAATAAAAGCTGTCTAATAGTAACACCAAGATAAATAATAATTGGAGAGAGTATTCGTCTTATTAGCCTTCATACTTGCCACTTGGTCTTCCAATGGACAAAACCTGTATTACGAATATATCCGTGGCGATCATAAGATAGGATCTCTTGAAGCTACTCGTACAGTTGAAGATAGCCTTGAGACATTTACGCTTAGAAATCTGGTAGAATTCAGAGTCATTTTTTCTTTTACAGTGGAGTATGCCCTTACAGAAACCTTCAAAAACGGGGCACTTATTTCGGGAGAAGGATTTAATACGATGAATGGTGTGTCGCAGAGAGAAACGCATATCAGGCTGAAAGAAGAAGGTTATCATCTAAAAATTGATGGTGTTGAAGCTCACAATGAAAAGAAATCCATTGTCGAGTCAATGTCAAGAATCTATTATGAAGAGCTATATGATGGCAAAGAAGTTTATTCCCAATACTTTGGACTTTATCTCACAGCAGAACAAACTGGAGATCATAAATACGTGATTGAATCAGCAGACGGGGAGAATGTCTATAAATACGAATATGGATATTGTACAGAAGTGAAAGTGGTCAGAGATTTTGCCACCTTTTACATCAGAATGTTACCCGAATCTCGTGAAACGATTGAAAAATTTGCCAAAGGGCTGGACTAGTCTTTCTTGAAGAAAGAATCAACAAACTCAGTTTTATTGAATACCTGAAGGTCTGTAACCTTTTCTCCAACTCCAATGTATTTTACTGGGATCTTAAATTGATCAGAAATACCAATGACAACACCACCTTTGGCTGTACCATCAAGTTTGGTGATAGCCAATGATGTTACCTCCGTTGCTTTCGTAAACTCCCTTGCCTGGATAAATGCATTTTGTCCCGTGCTACCATCGAGAACCAACATTACCTCATGTGGGGCATTGGGGATGAATCGCTTGATTACATTCTTGACCTTGGTGAGCTCATTCATCAGATTTACTTTGGTATGAAGCCGGCCGGCAGTGTCAATAATCACAACATCTGCATGATTTTCAACACCATATTTGGCAGTTTCGAATGCCACCGAAGCAGGATCGGTGTTCATGCCTTTGTTGATTACGGGCACGCCCACACGTTCTCCCCACATGATAAGTTGCTCTACCGCCGCAGCTCTGAAAGTATCAGCCGCGCCCAGAACAACATTTTTCCCCAGTGCTTTGAATTGCGCAGCTAGTTTCCCAATTGTCGTTGTTTTTCCAACGCCATTTACACCGACGACAAGGATAACATAGGGGCCATCCACTTTGGGTAGGTCAAAATCAACTAAATCTTTGGTGTTGTTTTCAGAAAGAAGACCAGCGATTTCTTCTCGAAGAATTTGATTGAGTTCTGAAGCGTTGAGGTATTTGTCTCGTGCTACACGTGCTTCAATTCGTTTGATTATTTTGATTGTAGTGTCTATACCTACATCTGAGGTCACCAGAACTTCTTCAAGTTCATCCAGCACGTCCTCATCCACAGTGGTTTTGCCAACTACTGCTTTTCCAAGTTTGTTTAAAAAACTTTCCTTAGACTTTTCGAGACCTTTGTCTAGCGTTTCCTTTTTTTCCTTGGAGAAAAAACCCATTAGTCCCATAGCAGATGATATTCAAAGAGGTTAAACAAAAAAGTCCCTATGTAGAGGGACTTTCAAATTAGATATTTTTTATCAGATCTTAAGTTTTGGCAAGAGCTTCTTTAACCTGAGATTCAGGTACCATCTCTTCTTTGAAAGTGTAAGATCCTGATTTAGATTTTACCGATCTGATTACTTTGGCGAATTTGGCTCCACCCGGTTGTTTTAGCGACGCAACTACTTTCTTAGCCATGGTTATTTAATTTCTTTGTGTACAGTATGTTTTCTCAAAATAGGATTGTACTTCTTAAGCTCAATACGCTCAGTCGTGTTTTTCCTGTTTTTTGTAGTGATGTATCTTGAAGTTCCAGGTCGACCAGAAGTTTTATGTTCTGTGCATTCTAATATTACCTGTACTCTGTTGCCTTTCTTTGCCATTTTATTCCCCGTTTACTTAAAAGGAGTGCAAATGTAGAAAATATTTTATTCCCCTCCCAAACTTGGCAAACTAAAATTGTCAAAAACACTAGATTGCTTCATCAAAGTCTCAATTTCTTCGCTTTTTCTTGGTGCTTTGTCTGAAAGTAGTTCATATCCATCATTGGTTATGAGAATATCGTCTTCAATTCTCACAGCAATCCCCCACCATTTTTTGTCACAAGCGGCACCTTCAGGTATATATATCCCAGGTTCAATGGTGATTACCATGTTCGCCACAAGATTTGTCCGATCGCCTTTGTCGTGTACGTCTAAGCCGATATGATGTCCTAATCCATGCGGATAATAAAGATGCTTTTGATTGACGCTATCAATGATTCCCAAAGCAGTCAAGCCTTCGTTGATAATTTTACGTGCGATGTTGGTGTCGAGATCTTTTTTGAGATCAACACCTGGTTTGCATGCTTCTATAGCCGTTTGTTGGGCTTTGTAGACCAAATCATAAATTGTCTTTTCTTCTTTAGAAAACTTACCATCTACAGGAATGGTTCTGGTCACGTCTGCTGTGTAGCCATGGTATTCCGCG
The DNA here is from genome assembly GCA_047632435.1 of Cyclobacteriaceae bacterium. Lineage (GTDB taxonomy): Bacteria > Bacteroidota > Bacteroidia > Cytophagales > Cyclobacteriaceae > JAMZMI01. The sequence continues at coordinate 4,497 of JBLICU010000066.1, read as the reverse complement.
CCCAAATCCATCAAAATCATTTCATTACTTTCAATAGAAGGTTTATAGTTTTCGGTGTAGTGTAGAATACATCCATTGTGCCCAGCACCGACTATAGAAGGATATCCTTCATACTCGGACTGATATTTTTTGAAAATAAATTCATGAAGACCCTGTACTTCCATCTCGGACATGCCTGGTTTCATGGCTTTCATAACCTCAGCCTGAGCTATGCAAGATATATCAATGGCTTTTCTAAGTAAATCGAGCTCCTCTTCTGTTTTCACTCCTCGAAGCTCAATCATTATTTTGTCGAGGGATTCCGTATCAAGGTTAGGTGCCTTTGCTTCTAAATCCAAAGAGGACTCACTTGGATAATTTGCTTTTCTTTTAAAGGAGGAAATCAGGTCATACAAGTCGCTCTCAGCTTTTGTATTTCTCACATCATTCTCAAAATCATAAAAAAGGACTTTGTCAAATTTTGAGAAATCTATGTTGTAGTCATCAAATTCGGTATTATTAAAAACCTGATTTAGCGCTAGTTTTTCCTTTGCTCCTTCAATTCCCATCCTGCGTCCATTCCACATTTCACTCATTTCATCGCGAGGTTGTATGAAAATGATTTCTTCAAATTGATCTCCTTTAGGACTGTTTTGTTTGTCTTTGAAAACCAACAAAACAGCATTGGGTTCTTTATATCCACTTAAATAGTAAAAATTTGGATCCTGATGATAAACATAGTCCACATCGTTGGCCCTATTTCTTACTGGGTTTGCAAAAAAGACAGCTACGGAATTTTCGGGCATTTTACTTCTGAGAAGCTCTCTTCGCTCATTGTGAAACTTACTTGATAGAAAATCTGATGGTAAGTCCTGAGAGAATCCCGATAAAAGCAGTGTCAAAAAGGATAACTTAAAAAGAAATATTTTTTTCATAATTGGATTTTGGATACTCAATTCAATGTGTTTGAATGGTAGATATAAAAATCAGGATGGACTTTTATGTCTGATGTGGCCGTTGGCAACTCCAGAAACTGAGCGTTTTTAGTAGGTTTTATCCATTGCTCTGTGTCATCAATGGTTATTTTCACAGGCATGTCGAAATCGTCTATACAGTTGGTCCATCTGTATTTCAACTGATTCCCATCAATCCTATATTCCAAAACGGGCACTCTGATATCACGTAGATATTGATCGAAAAAAGTGCTAAGGTCTATACCAAGCTGATCTGACATGTATTTTTCAACCTGCTCCGATGTTGCTACCTGGTGATAAAAATCTTTATTGAGTCCACGTAAAACATTTCTCCACTTTTCATCATTGTCTACAATCTGGCGAAGTGTATGTAGGAGATTATTCCCTTTTGGATACATATCGCCAGAGCCTTCAGCATTTACGCCATAATCACCAATGATTGGTTTTGTATTTCTAATGCCCATTCTCAAACCACGAGAATAAGTTGCGGCGGCCTCCTTTCCATAGTGATACTCAACAAACAAACTTTCGGAATACGTGGTAAAACTTTCGTGAAGCCACATATCAGCGATATCCAGGTAGGTGATGTTATTGGCAAACCACTCATGGCCAGTTTCATGAATGATGATATAGTCCCATTTTACACCCCAGCCGGTTCCACTGAAATCAAACATATCTCTTGATCGACCATTGTAGCCGTTTTTGTAACTGTTGCCATAAGTCACCGAACTTTGGTGCTCCATTCCCAAATAGGGCGTTTCTACCAACTTGTAGCTGTCTTCATAAAATGGATAAGGCCCAAACCAGTATTCAAAGGCCTCTATGGTTCTTAGGGCATCTTTAAACTGAATTTTGGCTTTTTCCAGATTGTAACTCAGTACCCAATAATCCATGTCTAGTACTCCTTTTTCACCATTGTATTTATCTGAAAAGTTGACATAGTCACCGACGTTCACATTGATACCGTAGTTGTTTATCGGGTTCACTACATTCCAGACGTACGTTTTCGTGTTGTTTTTTTCCTTGGTTACTTTTAATAGCCGACCATTTCCAACTGCCACCAAATCTTTGGGAACATTGATGCTTAGCTTCACTCCGTTATCAGGTTCATCGTACATATGATCTTTACAAGGCCACCACAGACTGGCGCCTATTCCCTGATTTGAAGTGGCGATGAAGTGTTTACCATTTTCATCTTTGGTCCAGGAGTAGCCACCATCCCAGGGAGCATTGATTGCTTCATGAGGAATTCCAGAAAATTCAATCGTCAGTTTCAATGTGGCTCCAATCTCCTGAGCCTGAGTAAGTGTGATAAAGTGTGCGTTTCCTTCATCCCGAACTTCAAGTTCCTTATTATTTTGAGTTACTCTGGATATTTTCATTGGAGATTGTAGATCTATCTGCATGACATCTCTTGAAGACAAGACTTTATAGGTGATGGTATTTTTGCCAGAAATAGATTTTGTTTCTGGGGAGACGGCTACAAAAAGATCATAATGAAGCAAATCCCACCAGATGCGTTCTGATGTGACTGATCCTCGAAGGCTATCCTGTCGTGTGTAGTTCTTTGATTTAGAAAAAAGCGCCGTTTGGCCGAAAGAGACAATTGCGAAAAGAAGAAGTGCAAAGGTGAGTTTGATTTTCATGAATGTGATTTTGATCTAAGGTAGATAACAGTGATCAAGCCACATTCAAGATTCGGATGAACGGCAATAAAAAAGCCTGAATCGATGAGATTCAGGCTTTTTATAGTGATTTATATTTTGCTGCTTATACTAAGCAAGTACCTTTTGCTCTGGCTTTCTTAAGCACACTTGTGATACCATTTTTATTGATGGTTCTCAAAGTTGATGCTGCTATTTTTAAAGTTATCCACTTACCTTCTTCAGGAATAAAGATTCTTTTGGTCTGAAGATTTGGATTGAATCTTCTTTTAGTCCTATTGTTAGCGTGAGAAACGTTGTTACCCACTCTTGGTCTTTTACCTGAAATATCACAAACTTTCGACATAATTTTTTCCCATTTTTGAAACGGACTGCAAATATCGTAAACTAGAATTAATTAACAAGTGTTGGGCGAATTCTTTTTATATCCGTAGGGACAGTGTTTGCAGGCACTCTTGCAACAATTCCCTCTTTTGAGATGATATTTTTCCGTGAATACCATTAGTCCATCTTTAGTGTAATAAAAATCCTCCGTCTCTTGAACCTTTTTCCAATTCATTTTGGACATGTTTTTAAATATTACCTTTGAACCGCAAAGGCTCATCATTGTTTGCAAAACCCAAAAATATATTTTTATGACTTTATTAGAAAAAACCAGTCAGGCTCTCATTCATATAGAAGAAAAACATGGAGCACACAATTACCATCCACTTCCTGTGGTGCTTGCCAAAGGAGAAGGGGTGTATGTGTGGGATGTAGAAGGTAAAAAATATTATGATTTTTTATCAGCCTATTCAGCTGTAAACCAGGGTCATTGCCATCCGAAAATAATAAATGCACTTATTACTCAAGCGCAAACTTTGACATTGACTTCCCGAGCGTTTTACAATGATGTCCTTGGGGAGTATGAACAGTACATGACCGAAACCTTCGGATTTGATAAGGTTTTGCCGATGAATACTGGCGCTGAAGCCGTGGAAACGGCATTGAAGATTTGTAGAAAATGGGGATATGAGAAAAAGGGTATTGCGGAGAACGAGGGTGAAATAGTTGTTTTTGATCAAAATTTTCATGGAAGGACAACCACTATCATTTCATTTTCATCAGATGCAGTAGCAAGAAAAAACTTCGGCCCATATACCAAAGGGTTTATCAAAGTCCCTTATAATAACTTGAAAGCATTGGAAAAAGCATTTCATGAGAATAAAAATATTGTTGGAGTACTTACAGAACCTATCCAAGGAGAGGCAGGCGTATTTGTGCCAGATGAAGATTTTTTGAAAGGCATTAGCGATTTGTGTAAAAATAATAACGCCTTATTTATAGATGATGAAATACAAACGGGAATAGGTAGAACAGGTAGTCTTTTGGCCGTATGTGGAAATTGTCATTGTGAAAAGGCCTGCGAAAGAAGTGGAACCTATATTAAACCAGATATATTGATTTTGGGTAAAGCGCTCTCAGGAGGAGCTTATCCTGTATCAGCTGTATTGGCTGATGATCATATCATGGATGTGATCACACCAGGAACGCATGGCTCCACTTTTGGTGGAAATCCTCTAGGTGCAAAAGTGGCCATGGCAGCTCTGGAGGTAATAAAAGACGAGTATCTCACCCAAAATGCCAGAAAGCTTGGAGTGATCTTTCGAGAGAGAATGCAAAAACTGGTTGAGAAATCTCCTATGGTGAAATTGGTGAGAGGAAAAGGGCTGTTAAATGCTATTGTGATCAACGACAGTGAAACGAGTGGAACAGCATGGAATATCTGCATGAAATTGCGCGACAATGGATTACTTGCCAAACCAACGCACGGTAATATCATTCGATTTGCTCCACCATTGGTCATGACCGAAGATCAGATTTACGATTGTTGTGATATT
>JBLICU010000065.1:0-19506 GCA_047632435.1 Cyclobacteriaceae bacterium | reverse complement strand
CAACGAATAATCATCTTAGGTCGTGTGGCCATGTTCTACTACCTTATTCATTTGTACATCATTCATCTGAGTGCTTTATTGGCCGCATATCTGACTGGATTCGATCCATCTCTGCTGTTGTTGGATGAGTGGATAAGCTATGTTCCGGAATTAAAAGGATACGGTTTTGACCTTTGGGTGGTTTATTTGGTTTGGATGATTCTTATTGTTGGGCTTTACCCAATATGTAAATGGTACAATAATTATAAAAGTAATCATCGGCAGAAATGGTGGCTTAGCTATTTGTAAATAAATTCATGTCCAATTAAAATGATTCCATGTTGATTATTTGCTCTGGACCAATCCAAAAAAGCATCAGTAAATGAAATAGGTATTTGGAACATACAATTCTGTTCGCCATTGATTCCAACGATAATAATATTGAAAGCAAATAATAAATGATTTAAATCAGTTTTATCAAGCATTTACACCTGACTATACACTTTCACATACTTTAAATTGCAGGAGGCTCACAAATTCAATTAATTATGAACAAGTCGCTAAAACTGGTCATTGCAGCTGGTATTCCGATATTAATCTTATTACTCCCTACCTCCATTTTTGGAATGGAAGGTCTGACATTGGTTGAGCATCGCGTGATTGCTATTTTCTTTTTTGCAGCATTATTTTGGATTCTGGAGCCCATTCCAGTTTATGCCACCTCACTCCTAATCATCTTTCTTGAGTTGGTCATGATTTCATCAAAAGGACTAAATATTTTGATTCATGGATCAAGTCCAGAAAGTATCGGCACGCTTCTGGATTATCGCGAAATCATAGGAACGTTCGCTTCACCTATCATCATCTTATTTTTAGGAGGTTTTTTCCTTGCAATGGCAGCTACCAAATATCGGTTGGATCAGAACCTGGCCAAAGTACTGCTGAAGCCTTTCGGAAGTAACCCAAAAATGGTCATTTTGGGCATAATGATCATCACGGCTATTTTCTCCATGTTTATGAGCAATACGGCTACCACAGCCATGATGCTTTCCATTTTAACACCTGTCCTGGCTGTATTTCTGCCCGGTGACTCAGGAAAAGTAGGATTCACACTAGCGATCCCAATTGCGGCCAACATTGGCGGAATTGGTACCCCGATAGGAACGCCACCAAATGCCGTAGCACTCAAATACCTGACTGGTAGCAATGCAGTTTCATTTGGAGAATGGATGATGTTCGCCATACCTTTTGTGATTGTCCTCTTATTGATTGCTTGGGTTTTATTGATCATGTTATATCCCGTTAAAACAGAAAAAATTCAATTGGACATCAAAGGAACATGGCTTAAAAACTCAAAAGCTTATATCGTTTATTTCACTTTTGGTTTGACCATTATCCTCTGGTTGACAGACTTTCTACATGGCATGAATTCTTATGTTGTAGCGATGTTGCCTGTCGCTGTATTTTCGGGTCTTGGCATTATTACTAAAAATGATCTTAAAAACATTAGTTGGGATGTGCTCTGGCTAGTTTCCGGCGGTATTGCGCTGGGTATTGCTTTGGATTCAAGCGGCTTGGCACAGCGGCTGATTTCCGCCATACCTTTTGATACGCTTTCTCCCATGTTAATTGTGGTTCTGGTCACAGTTGTGGCCACCCTCATGGCCAATTTCATGTCGCACACAGCATCTGCAAATTTACTATTGCCGCTTGTAGCAGTACTCAGCGTTTCGCTTGTCGGGATGGAGGCTTTTGGCGGAAGCCAAATGATCATCATTGCCGTCACTATTTCGTGTTCTATGGGAATGGCTTTACCAATTAGTACTCCGCCAAATGCATTGGCCTTTGCTACTGGAACCATTAAAACGAGTCAAATGGCCAAGCCCGGTACCATAATAGCCATTATAGGTCTATCACTCACCTATCTGTTGATGTATGTCATGAATCTGTTAGGTTTCTTCAACGTGTGATGCCATGAACGAACACATTGACTTCAAATGGATTAAGGAACATTACTTTTCTGAAAGTGAAAAGACCATTGATATAAAAAAGGGTGAAATACTCCTTGATTACAACCAAAGGAATACACGTCTTTATCTTGTGTTGGAAGGTGAATTTTATGGATATTTAAAAGATGCTAAACTTGAAAACTATCCCATTTTTGAAGCTGATAAAAACAAATTTATTGGGGTCTATAGTTACTTTTCCAAACACAACTTGAGCTATTCTAGAGTCATCGCAAATGAGGATTCAAAAGTGGCTTATTATGACAAGGCACTAGCCGACCATGATGATATTGAATCAGGGAAAATTATGCCATTTCTATTGTCGGTAATCGTGAACGAGCTCTACTCCCGCCAGCACTTCACGAAGAAAATGGCTATTGAGAAACAGGAGGATGTACAAAAACTTCTCAAAGCTGAAAAAATGGCCACATTGGGTCAAATGGCCGCCGGACTGGCACATGAGCTAAACAATTCAATCGGCGTTATCAATAGCCATCTCGAGCAAATTCAAGCTTTCATATCAGCAACTGTAAAGGAAAAAAATGGCGATGAACTTTTCAAATATTTTAAAACTGGATTGGATGTGGGACAAGAATTATCCAGTGCTGATGCCAGAGAAAAGCGATCAATATATGAAGCCACGCTCCGTCATCTCAGTTCTAATCAGATTAAGAAACTCTCGAGAACTGGTTTCGACCCACAAACATTACTTTCCTACATAAAGGATAATTCAGAGAGAGCAGACGAGGTTATCAATAATTGGGAACTCGGATGCACTCTGCATGACATGCATATTGCTGCGAGACATTCCAGTCATGTTGTCAGATCAGTGAAACAACTTGGCGTAGCTGAGCACCAATGGTCAAAAAATGTAGATATCAACGAAACTATTAGTGAGGCACTTGTGATTGTTCAGAATCTCACAAAGAGAGTTCACATGAATGTTCAGCTAAGTGAGTTGCCACCTACAGAAGCCTGTGCAGGAGAGTTATCTCAGGTTTGGATCAATTTGATCAAAAACGGCATTGAAAGTATGATCCAGACAGCAATGGAATCTCCGGAGTTAACAATTAAGACTCAGTTAATTGATGAAATGATAGCTGTCAGCATCATAGACAATGGACCAGGAATTCCTAAAAAAATTATGACGCATATTTTTGAACCCAGTTTTACTACAAAAGTTGGTGGACTTTCTTTTGGTTTGGGACTAGGTCTTGCCATTGTGCAACGCATTGTCACTGGGCACGAGGGATTGATCGAAGTTTCCAGTCAGCCAGGTCAAACCATTTTTACGATTAAAATACCTTTAACTTAAAAGTCATGGAAAAGCTATTTATTATTTGCGTAGATGATCAACGTGAAGTGCTCAGCGCGCTCACATCAGACCTTGAAATATTTGAGGAACATGTCAATATTGAAGAATGTGAATCTTCTTCCGAGGTTTGGGATTTAATGGAAAAAATTGATGAAAGTGGTGACTTTGTAGCCTTGATTATCTCAGATCAGGTAATGCCAGGAAATTCCGGAGTGGATTTGCTCAAAAAAGTAAAACTAGATGGCAGATTCAAAAAGACAAGAAAAATATTACTAACAGGTCAAGCCACCCATCAGGACACAATAGAAGCAATCAATAGCGCAGGTTTGGACAACTATATTGAAAAACCTTGGAACAAAAAATCACTTCATCATATTGTGAAAGTGCTACTCACCAAATTTATTATGAATTCAGGTATAGAGTATGAGCAATATCTGGAAGTTCTTGACAATGAAACACTTTACGAAATATTAAGAGGTACTACTGGGTGATGGATATGTTTAGGCAACTGGCTTTTGGAGAGGTGCAGGGCATTAAGTTTATGGTACTGAGTACAATTTGAATAGTATTTGGTAAAAGAGATAATTGATAACTGCTCTAATTTCCCACTTTAGCCTAATATCATTCGTTTGTCAAAATTCAATCAAATCGCAAAAAAACCTCATTATTCATATATTTTTAAATAATATTTAAAAATATACAATCAAATAGCGAAATATTCTTCCATTTTTATAAAATTAGCATTCTGAAAATTTTATAAAACTTAACCATTGTGAAGAAAATCTATTCCCTATTGTTTTTGATGATTGGTTATCAATCATTTGCTGGCCCTGAGACTGAAATTGATTCAGGTGCTACAGCCTGGATGCTCACTTCAACCACCCTCGTTTTGTTAATGATTCCAGGTTTGGCCATGTTTTATGGTGGTCTGGTTCGCACAAAAAATGTATTAGGAACAATGATGCACAGTTTTGCAGCAATGGGTGTCATGACCCTTCTTTGGGTTATTTGTGGTTATAGCATGGCTTTTGGCCCTAATGTTCTTGGAGGCTGGTTTGGTTGGAATTCGGATTATTTCCTTTTAAAAGGTATAGACACAAATATCATCAACGGCATTCCAGAATATGTTTTTGCCATGTTTCAGGGGAAGTTTGCTATTATCACACCAGCCATCATAGCAGGTGCTTTTGCAGAAAGAATTTCATTCAAAGCTTATTGCATCTTCATAGGTGTTTGGGGAATTCTGATTTACAATCCTTTGTGTCATTGGGTGTGGGCGTCAGACGGATTTCTTTTCAATATGGGCGCCAATGGGGCTATTGACTTTGCAGGGGGAACAGTGGTGCATATCAGTGCTGGAGTAAGTGGGCTAGTTGCAGCCATTTATCTTGGTGCCCGTAAAATGCACCCACACCTTCCGATGCAGCCTAACAATTTGGTCATGACCATGATTGGAGCCGGATTGTTATGGGTTGGTTGGTTTGGTTTCAATGCAGGAAGTAGCATAGGAAGTGGTTTGAGCACAGCACAGGCACTTACCATGACTCAAATAGCTGCTGCTGCCGGGGCTATGTCTTGGATTATCATCGAAGGTTTGCATCAAGGAAAAGCAACAGCATTGGGTTTTGTATCCGGTATTCTTGCTGGACTAGTAGCCATTACTCCAGCGGCGGGTGTGGTCCAACCAATGGGGGCCATTGCCTTGGGATTGATTTCAAGTGCCATTTGTTACTTAGCCATTATGATGAAAAACAAACTTGGATATGATGATACGCTTGATGCCTTTGGTATACATGGAATAGGTGGTATTGTGGGGGCTTTGTTGCTTGTGTTTTTCATTCGTGACAGTTGGATGAATAATGCAGCAGAAGCGGCAGGTGGATCGTGGACTGTTTTAAACCAGCTGGGAGTACAGTCGATGGCTATTTTTATTGCTGTAGCTTATGCTGGCATTGGAACTTTGGTGATCCTCTTTGTTTTGAATAAAATAATCCCATTGAGATCTACGGCAGAAGTAGAGATGAAAGGTCTCGACAGTTCCTATCATGGCGAGAAGGGATACGGAATGATTAACCCAAGCTAAAAAGCAAATACAAACAGATGAAACTAATAATAGCTATAATCAGAGAAAATCAACTTGACCAGGTGAGACAATCACTTATAGAAGCTGGTATTGCAAGAATTACGGTAAGCAATGTAGCAGGTCACGGACGCAGGATGACAGAAGAAATTTACAGAGGGCAAAAAGTGATTCCATCAATGGTTTCTAATATCCGTTTGGAAATTGCAGTGAATGATGACTTCAAAGACATTACAATCAATGCTATCACAAGAGCCACCGAGTCAAATGAAGGAGACATGATAGGAAGTGGTAAAATCTTCGTTTTGCCCATTGAAGAATGTATCAGGATAAGAACTGGCGAAAAAGGTTCGGAAGCTATCTGAAATTTATTTAGTTTCGCACATTCATTAAAAGGTTGCCTTGGGTTTCTATGCCGATAGTTATGCCGAGGCAACCTTTATTTTTGCACTGTACGCTTGATGGATTTATTTTTATCACATATAAACATGAAATTATCGTTAACTTTAATTGGAACGAGCACTTCATCCAATGAAACTATTCAAAATCTGCATTTCTCTCATATTCTTAATTTATCTGATTACACCCGTCTCCGCTCAAAATCAATCTAACGAATCGATAATTCAAGCGTTAGAAAATCGAGTGAAGGTGCTCGAATTGACTGAAACAGTTCAGTCAATGACACAAAGATCCCTTCTTACTCCCGGCTATCAGGCAGAGCTAAAAGCACTGATTGCCTGCCAGGCCTATCATTTTTGGAAGCAGAATACCGCTGATAAATTAGTCTCTCATTTGAATGTATATTCTGCACTTCACTATTCCAATAAGTATCTGAAGTATGATTCATCCATTTTGGATTACAGTTACAATCAGATTCTTGGTCATAGCGAAATGGTGGTATCGGTGGAACTCGGAACAGGTTCCTATTTCTACTCTGCTGGCTCAGATGGTCGCGTTCTTAGATGGGACATCAATGATCCCAAGGCCATGCCTCAAACAGTTTTTGAAGGTCTAGATCTGATCCGATCCATAGACATCAGCTCTGACGAGCGCTTTCTTATGATCGTAACCAAAAACAGAGGTATCATTATTTTGGATCTGAATGAAAATGCATTGGATGAAATAAGTGAACCGCTTTACGACGCTGAGATGGTTCAGGCAGCTTCCTTTTTGCCAGATAAGTTGGCTTACCTCACAGTCAATAGAAAAGGTGAAATCAAATTAAAAGGTTATAAATATGATACTACAGCTATTGGCCAATTTACCTCCAAGGTGCTTTCCATAGCTATTAATCCGGCGGATTACCAGTTTTATCTTGGAACCGCAGCTGGTGAAATTAATAAATTGAAAGAATCCGGCGAACAGTCAAAAATCATTTTTGAACGTGCTTATGCTATCAACGCAATGGATATTAGTGATGATTACAAGATGCTCGCTATCGGAAGGGAATTAGGGGATGCTGTCATTTGGGACTTAGAGAATCATGAAGCTATTCGAGTGATTTCAGGCCATCAATCGGCGGTTACAGATGTGGAATTTAGCCCGGATGGAAAATCCTTATTAACAGCCAGCCGGGATGGAACAGCTAGAATTTGGGATATTAACAATACCAGAAAACTCCCATTTGTTTTGGACGATCACAATGACTGGGTTATGACCTGTGCTTACAACAAACAAGGAAGTCAGATCATCACGGGATCTAAAGATAACTACATTCGAATCTGGCAGGTCGATCCATCAGATTTAGCTGATCGTATCTGCGAACTGGTTCAAAGAAATCTGACAGGAGAAGAATGGTTGGAATATGTTGGAGAAAATATCCCATATCAAAAGACATGTCCCTCAATTAATTAATTTCGTGGTTCAAATAAAATCCACGTTTTGACATTCGATTACCATCAAATTGATTTACCAATAACAGAAGTAGTAGATGAAGTAAAAACGCATCTACAAACTTCTAATACACTGATAGTCAACGCACCTCCTGGAGCAGGAAAAAGCACATTACTCCCCCTCACCCTACTCAATGAGCCTTGGCTCAACGGCCAGAAAATTTTGATGCTGGAACCGCGCAGATTAGCAGCAAGAACCATCGCAAGCAGAATGTCAGAACTCATAGGCGAGCAAGTGGGTAAAACGATTGGCTATCGTGTCAGATTCGACAATAAGGTTTCAAGTCAAACAAAAATAGAAGTACTTACTGAAGGCATATTGACGAGAATGATCCATTCGGATAATTCACTCGAAGGCGTTGGTTTGGTTATATTCGATGAATTTCATGAGCGCAGCATTCATGCAGATGTTGCTTTGGCGTTGTGTCGGGAGGCTCAGCAGGTTCTGAGGCCAGAGTTGAGAATCATGATCATGTCTGCCACACTTGACATGCCTCAGCTCACTTCGCTTTTGAAAGCCCCGGCAGTCGTGAGCCAAGGCAGACAATACCCCGTTGAAGTCATCTATTCAGGAGAACAGGATTTAATGCTTTTGCCTGAAATGACAGCACGAACGATCATAAAAGCCACAAAAGATCACGATGGAGATGTTTTGGCTTTCTTCCCAGGAGAAGGTGAAATCAGAAAATGTGAAGAAATATTGAGGCAAGAGTTGAAAGACTTTGCCATTCATCCTTTGTTTGGACAGCTGCCACAAGGCAAACAATTTACTGCCATCATGCCCGATAAAACTGGCAAACGAAAAGTGGTGCTCGCCACCTCGATCGCTGAAACAAGCTTGACCATCGAAGGCGTAAAAATCGTGGTGGATTCGGGTTTTGGACGTACATCCAAATTTGATCCAAAGTCAGGTTTGTCAAGATTAGAAACAGTGCAGATTTCCAAGGATTCGGCAGATCAGCGTGCAGGCAGAGCAGGTAGGCTTTCTCCCGGTATTTGTTATCGTATGTGGTCAAAAGCTACCCAATCCAGATTAGAAGAGCATCGCACCCCAGAGATATTGGAGGCAGATCTCACCTCTTTGGTATTGGACATGGCACAATGGGGAATCATCGATGTGACTCAACTAACGTGGCTTACTCCACCTCCTAAAGGTGCATTGGCACAGGCAAGTGACACCTTACATCAACTCAATGCGCTTGAGCATGGAAAGATCACTGCACATGGCAAGAAAATCCATCAGCTCCCTTGTCATCCTCGTATAGCCCATATGCTGTTGGAAGCTCAGGAACATCATTCACTTGAGTTGGCTACAGACATTGCAGCTATTTTAGAAGAAAGAGATCCATTGCCACGGGAAGCAGGAATAGATATTAATCTCAGGATAGAAACGCTCAGAAGATTCCGTGGGGAAGATCGCCTGGGAAAGAAATTTATCCGGATTGAAAAGGTATCAGATTCATATCGCAGAATGTTCAATATAGAAGCTGACAATGGTCTCATAGATCCGTTCGAAACTGGATTAATTCTGTCTCACGCTTATCCAGAGAGAATTGCATTTGCCAGGCCGGGAAACAACGCTCAATTTCAACTTTCAAATGGAAAATACGCGATGGTTGGTCATCGGGATGACTTAGCACATGAGCCCTGGCTAGCCATCAGTGCCATTGATGCCCGCGATGGTTTGGGAAAAGTATTTATGGCTTCCCCATTAAACCCACGCGATCTTGCCCCTATGGTGAAGGAACGTGAAGTCATCACATGGGATACAAAACGAGGCGGGCTTATCGCTACCAAAGACCTGAGAATTGGGAGTATAGTTTTGCAATCAAAACCCCTCCCCGATCCCGATGAATCACATTTGAAACAAGCCATCTCAGATGCAATCAAAAAAGAAGGCGAACAATTGCTGGACTTCAATGAAGGAGTACATCAATGGCAAAACAGAGTCTTATCGTTGCGCAAATGGAATCCTCAGGATGGCTGGCCCGAAGTAGGTACAGCTACACTTCTTATGACCAATGCAACATGGTTAAAACCCTATTTGGACGGTGTAAAAAAGCCTGAAGACCTGAAGAAGATCCCACTTTTGGAGGTACTACAACACAGTTTGGAATACGAAAAACAAGAGCTCCTCAACAAACTAGCTCCTATTGAATTGGAAGTGCCTAGTGGTTCGCAAATCAGACTTTTTTATCGCGAAGATGGTGAAGCTCCCATATTGGCAGTCAGACTTCAGGAAATTTTCGGTCTGTCTGATACACCAAAAGTGAATGGAGGCACAAAAGCTGTTTTGATTCATTTGCTTTCACCAGGATTCAAACCCGTTCAGATAACGGCGGATCTGAGAAGCTTTTGGGACAATGATGATTTTGAGGTGAAAAGGGATTTGAAACGACGATATCCCAAACACGCATGGCCAGATGATCCTTGGAAAGCAGAAGCTGTCCGAGGTGTAAAAAGAAAATATTAATCGTTTAGTGGAATCACGATTTTAAATATCCCAATCATCATTAAGCATATTAATGGCGAAGTATCCGGTCAAATCAAATTGACAAGGAACGACAGATACATAGTTGTTGGCGATGGCCCATTCGTCATTGTCTTCGCCTTTGTCGTGATTAACGAAATTGCCTACCATCCAGAAATATTCTCTGCCGTGCGGATCTATCCGTTTATCAAACTCCTCCTCCCATCTGGCATTCGCCTGACGACAAATTTTGATTCCCTTTATTTTCTGATTTTGAGCTGGTGGTATATTCACATTTAATGCAATGCCTTTCGGGATACCTTTGCTTAAAACTTCTTGTGCAATTTTCAATATATACTCATCCACATGAGACATATCTGCTTTTGGATGGTAATCACAAAGAGAAAACCCAATAGCTGGTGTACCCTCAATCGCTGCTTCTATGGCTGCACTCATGGTACCAGAGTAAAGTACGCTGATAGAAGTATTACTCCCATGATTAATACCACTTACCACTAAATCTATCTTTCTGTCCTTTAATACATGATGCTTGGCCAGCTTCACGCAATCAGCTGGCGTACCGCTACAATCATACGCATCTACTCCAGCAAAAATGTCATTTTTATTAATCCTAAGAGTGTCACCAACCGTGATAGCATGGCCCATTCCAGACTGAGGACTATCAGGTGCCACAACGACAACTTCGCCAAGCTGCATCATAAGGTTAACTAATTTTTTAATTCCTGATGAAGTAATACCGTCATCATTGGAAATGAGAATCAAAGGTTTTGACATGGAAAGTTGATGATTATAGGGAATTATAAAAAGCTGTAATTCGAATAAGGTCACGAATATTACCGGTATCCATCTTATTCTTTTTAATGAAATTGGTGATTTGACTTTGTTTTTTTGCCATGATTTCGAGTAGATCAGCCTTTCTACCCGAAAAGAAATCAATTTTACCTTGTTTGTCTAAAAAGTAATAAGAGTAATTGACTACTTCCCGCATGAAGCTATTCCCATAAAGGCCAGATGCACTATTTACCGTTTCAGTAGTAATGGCTTCTCGTGATAGCAAGGAAAGTGGACCTTCATATAATACCTCAAATAAAATGGGGACTTCATAATCAAAATTGACACTGTATGGAATGGAATAAAACTGCCGATAATTTTCAACCAGTTTATCAAATATTTGGACATAAAAAACTTTATGGCTGCTGAAAGATTGAACCACATTGTTTCTGGATACCAGTATGATATTACTTACCATATCGTACTTTATAAATCCTCTGATAGTGTCCTGCTCAACCGTCACTGCATATCCATCATGCCAAACTTCACTAGAGAAATTCTGTGCCCGGCATACTATTGCGAATAAGAGTAAAGAAAGAAAAAGAGTATTGCGCATGAATTATTGATTTTTCAGAATCTCATGACCCATTTTATCACGTTTAGTTTCAAGATACTTTTGATTGTGAATATTGGGTACTACTTCGATCGGAATGTTCTCTACAATTTCCAATCCATAACCGATTAATCCAACTCTTTTTTTCGGATTATTGGTAATCAATTTCATTTTGGTCACTCCCATTTTGCGTAAAATCTGTGCTCCTACACCGTAATCACGTTGATCCATTTTGAAACCCAAGTGTTCATTAGCTTCAACGGTATCCATACCTTGCTCTTGGAGAACATACGCCTTGAGTTTGTTGATTAAACCAATGCCACGACCTTCCTGATTCATATAGAGCACAATACCCTTTCCGGCTTTCTCCACCATCTCCATGGCGCTGTGTAGTTGATTTCCACAATCACACCTGAAAGAGCCAAAAATATCACCAGTCACACAAGATGAATGCACCCGTACCAAAATAGGTTCGCCTGGCTCCCACTCTCCTTTATAAAGTGCAATGTGATTGTCTTCCGTATATATTTGTCGGAAAGCCTTGAGCATAAACTCGCCATGTTCGGTAGGCATTTTCACTGTGGTTTCTTCTTCGATCAATGATTCATTGCCCATTCTGTATTCAATCAGATCGCGAATAGAGACGAGTTTTAAATTGTACTGATCTGCAATTATTCGCAAATCAGGAACTCTGGCCATGGTGCCATCTTCTTTGAGAACTTCTACCAAAACTCCAGCCGGTTGCAATCCTGCCAAACGTGCCAAATCTATGGCCGCTTCTGTATGTCCAGTACGCCTGAGGACACCACCTTTTTTTGCTCTTAAAGGGAATATATGTCCTGGGCGACCAAGATCTTCGGGTTTTGTTTCAGGGTTCACCAAAGCCAGGATAGTTTTGGCACGATCAGCGGTAGAAATGCCCGTGGTAGTGCCATGACCTTTCAAATCCACCGAAACAGTAAATGGAGTTTCATGAACGGCCGTATTTTTTCCAACCATCAATTCTAAGCCCAAGGCTTCACAGCGCTCCTCAATCAAAGGAACACAAATCAATCCTCTACCAACTTTGGCCATAAAATTGATTATTTCAGGCGTTACTTTTTCTGCTGCGCAGATAAAATCACCTTCATTCTCACGGTCTTCATCATCTACCACAATGACCACTTCACCGTTTTTAATAGCTTCAATTGCCTCTTCTATTGGATCTAATAACTTTTCGTTACTCATTTTACTCATTTGATTACTTCACTATCACATTACCCAGATGCTGAGCAATATCAACTTCAATTTTTTTCAATTCGTTTATTTCGTCAAGAATATCATCAATGGCATCATCACCAGTAAGATCTCGCAATTTTTTATTTTCAACATCTATTAAATGCTGGACGATTCTGAATTTTAACCTCAATATATTGGAATATGTTATGTCTTTTAAAAGTTCCGTTTCTCTTGGAACATGTATTTTAAATTTTTTCTCCCAATTCTCACTAATTTCATGTCGGGGCGTAATCAAGTCGACAACAACACGTTTGATCTCCTCTGAGCCATTGCTCAACAAATATTCACTATCAATCAATTCACCCTCCTTTAATCGCTCTTTGATGATATCAATGATACTTTTGTAAATCGTATTGGTAAACTGAATTTCCTCAATCTCTGATAAAAAGTAAGATACCAGCTGCTCATCTTTGAGTTCCTGATTTTTGATATGAATCTTACCGTAATTCATCAGTACACGAATACTTTCTTTTTCCTGTAGCTCTATGATCTTGACAATATCAAGTCTATCAACAACTTCTGGCGTGCTAAGTATAAGGTCAGATACAGGCACTGGCTCCTGACCAAATCCATTTCCTCGGTGCTTATCCTTATTCCTCTGAATCAGAATTTTATTCTGCTCGGAAATAAGCACACCTTCATCTATTTCCAAAAGATCACTGCATTCCTTCAGATAAAGTGTCCGCTTGATAGGGTCATCAATTTTGGCGATTGAATTGACCAAATCTCTGATAATACTTGCTTTTTTGACAGGGTCGTTCTTGGAGTCCTCAAGGAATAACTTCGTTTTAAAGCGAATGATGTCTTGAGATTCACTTGCAATAAAATGCTTGAAGGATGAGGTTCCAAGTTGTTTGGCATAGCTATCAGGATCTTCTCCTTCTGGTAGCGCCACTGCACGCACGTTCAGCCCGCCTTCAAGTAACATATCAATTCCTCTGATACTTGCTTTGATTCCAGCAGCATCACCATCAAAAATGACAGTCACATTGGTAGTAAACCTTTTGATCTGTTTGATTTGATCTTCAGTAAGCGCAGTGCCCGATGAAGAAACCACGTTGGCCACACCAGCCTGATGCATACTGATCACATCGGTATATCCTTCCACTAAAAAGCAATTATCCTCCTGACGAATGGCTTGTTTTGCTTGATATAAACCGTAAAGAATTTTGCTCTTATTGTAAAGATCGGTCTCTGGTGAATTGATGTATTTGGGCTGTTTCTTGTCTGTGACCAGAATACGGGCACCAAAGGCCACCACTTTTCCTGTGACATTATGAACTGGAAACATGACCCTGTTTCTGAAACGATCATAATTTTTATCTTCCTTAGAAATGATCAAACCTGCTTCTTCCAGTAAGTTTTGATCATAGCCTTTTTCGAGGGCTGCTTTCATAAAAGAATCCCACTTATTCAAGCTATACCCTAGCTCAAAGGTGGCAAGTGATTCGTTGCTGACTTCCCTTTCCTTGAAATAGCTTAAACCTACAGATTGGCCCTCTTCTGAATTCAAAAGCAAATCATGATAAAAGTCTTTGGCATAATTCAGAATGATGTAAAGGCTTTCTCGCTTGTTCTGAGCTTCCTGAACTTCATCAGATCGGACCTCATCTTCCTGAATTTCTACATGGTATTTTTTTGCGAGGTATTTGAGTGCTTCAACATAACTCAGCCCATCCACCTCCATCACAAATGTTATAGCATCACCACCTTTTCCTGAACTAAAATCTTTAAAGATTCCTTTGGAAGGGACTACATAAAAAGAAGGTGTTTTCTCATTCGCAAACGGACTGAGTGCCTTATAGCTTGATCCAGATCTTTTGAGTGTCACAAAATCGCCAATAACCTCGACTATGTCGAGTCTATTTTTGATTTCTTCTATCGTAGCAGGACTGATCATGGTTTTTTTTGGATGTGTTGCAAATCTAATTTTTTAGAATGAAACCCACGACCTATCATGGATGTTATGCTTCCGCAAAACAAGTTATTTATCAAATCATGATGGGATGCAAGTTTGAGGTGTAGTCAGGCTTGATTAACATTGCATTGGATTTTTTATCCACATCAAAAAAGGTTTAAAAAAGCATGGAATTAAGTAGAGAAAACGTACTGATAGCATTGAGCAAAGTTCAAGACCCTGATTTGAAAAAGGATCTTGTGACGCTAAACATGATTCAGAATATAGCTATAAAGGAATCAAAAGTTAGCTTCACTGTTGTTTTAACAACACCGGCTTGTCCAATGAAGGAATTGATCCGAAAGGATTGTGTCAAAGCCATGGACGCATACTTTGGAGGAAATATCACCGTTGAAATCGAGATGTCTGCCACGGTTACTACCACACGTGTGAATACTCCGCTCCTGCCAGGTGTGAAAAATATCATTGCTATATCCTCCGGTAAAGGTGGTGTTGGTAAATCTACCGTCGCTGCAAATCTGGCTGTAGCACTTGCCAAAACAGGCGCATCTGTGGGATTGATAGATGCCGATATTTTTGGCCCGTCTGTTCCTACCATGTTCAATTGCGAATATGAGCAGCCAGCTATCTCACTGGTAGATGGTAAAAATTTGATCGTTCCGATCCTTCAGTACGGTGTGAAGTTGATGTCAATTGGGTTTCTATCACCGCCAGAAAATGCAGTAGTTTGGAGAGGACCGATGGCCAGCTCGGCTTTGAAGCAGTTTTTGGGTGATACGGTGTGGGGAGATTTAGATTATCTGCTTATTGATTTACCTCCAGGTACTAGTGATATTCATCTGACTTTGGTACAAACGGTTCCTGTAACCGGTGCGGTAGTAGTTACAACTCCACAAAAAGTAGCTTTGGCTGACGCTAAAAAAGGATTGGCCATGTTTAGACAACCACAGATCAATGTACCTATATTGGGAATTGTTGAGAATATGGCTTTTTTCACTCCAGAGGAACTTCCTGACAAAAAGTATTTCCTATTTGGTGAAAACGGTGGAAAGAAGTTGGCAGAGAAATTTGATGTTCCTTTGCTGGGTCAAATTCCGATAGTACAAAGCATAAGAGAAAGTGGAGATTCCGGTTATCCGGCAGTACTGAAAGATGATATCACAGCTGATGCTTTTAAGAATTTGGCTGAGGCATTTGCACAACAGGTTGCAATAAGAAATGCCAGAACAGAAAAAACTGTGAAAGTAGAGCTAAATTCGTAAGTAAATAAGGTCATGGATTTATTAGAACAAATAGAAATCGCCCTCGACAATATCAGACCCTATCTGATAGCGGATGGCGGCAATGTGAAAGTTGTAAGCATTGATGATGATCATGTTGTGAAATTGGAATTGTTGGGAAATTGCGGCACATGCCCAATGTCCTCCATGACCCTAAAAGCTGGTGTAGAAGAAGCTATAAAAAGAGCTGTACCAGTAGTCACCAGAGTAGAAGCTGTCAATCTCACTTCAGTAGATAATCCCAATGCCAAATTACCACATAACATGAATTAAATGAGGGTTTGGTTAAGTTTAGTTTTCCTTATCCCTTTCATGATGACTGCACAACAAAGGTGCGGTACTGATGAAATTATTTCAAATCTAAAACGAACAGAATCCACTCAGGAATTTTCAGAATGGTTAAGCAAAAAAATAAAAAATAAAAATACATTAAGAACATCAATCTTAAATCCAGCCGGAAACGATGTGATCTACGAAGTTCCAGTGGTTTTTCATCTTGTCCATAATGGCGAGAACATCGGTTCGGGACCCAACCTTTCAGAGGATAAAATACTTGAGCAACTTGACATGCTCAATGATGATTATGGCCGCCAAAATGCCGACGCTATTAATACACCTGCACAATTCTTAAATGTAGCAACAGATACAGAAATCATATTCGTATTGGCCAGACAAGATCCTGAAGGGCTTCCGACAAATGGAATTACGAGAACGTCATTTAATCAAACTGGTTTTTCGGACAATGACGGCCCTCTTTTGACTTCAATTATCCAATGGCCACCTGAAGACTATATCAATGTATATGTAGCCAATCTTACAAGTTCATTGGGTTTCGCCATATTTCCTTTTACAGATCTCAGCGGTCTGGAAAATGAAATTGAAAACATAGCTGAAAATGACGGTATATTTTTGAGATACACATATGTAGGTTTCAATGATAACAGTTCCCTTGCATTCACAAGTTATGGAAGAACGCTGACTCATGAAATGGGTCACTATTTAGGTCTGCTTCATGTATTTCACAATGGTTGTTCAGGTAGCGGTGACTATTGTACTGACACTCCCGCTCAGAGTAAATCATCCTTGAATATGGCCTCCTGCAGTGCCATACCCATTACGGCATGTGAATCAGGTGAGCGGCCAATGATCGAAAATTATTTGGACTATTCTGATGACGAATGCATGAATTTGTTCACCGAATGCCAAAAAGTGAGGATGCAGACAGTTTTGGAATATAGTCCCAGAAGGAAAAGTTTACTCATTTCCCATGCTTTAAGTGATGTGGTCGTGGTAGCTAATGATTTAGGAATTCGCGAAATCAGATCACCGTTAAAGAGTGATTGTTCCGCCTCATTTACACCTGCAGTGCAGGTTCGGAACTATGGTTCGGATGACATTAGCGATTTCAAAATTACAGTTAGAAAAAATGAACAAGTATTGGAAGTTGCCTCTTTTAACCTTCAAATTTTACCTAATGAAACTGAAGTGGTAAGCTTTGATCCTATTTCACTTAACACCACATTACTCACAGATATTTCTTTTGAAATCATAGAAGTGAATGGTATTGCGGATGGAAATTCTTTTAACAACAAAAAATCAGTTACCATTAATGCCTCTGAAACGAGCATTTTACCATATGACGAGTCATTTTCAAATGTGCTTAATCCTCTGGCCAGGACGGAATATGGAACCACTTCTCAATGGCAAATTCTAACCGCACCAGACTCTATAGCCTTGAATAAAGCAGCAGGAATTATGTTTTATAACCTACAAAATGAAATAAATTATGGTGTTAAAGATTTGTTATTTACTGAGGTCATGGATGTTTCGTCGCTAACCTCTGCTCAGCTGACTTTTAAATATGCCTATTCAGGAAGATTAAGTGATGCTTTTTTGGATGAACTCATTGTTGCAGTCTCCACTGATTGCGGTACTAGTTTTTCATATGAGGACTATATATTTAGTAAAAGAGGTAACAACCTGGTCACAACAACAAAAACTGATAATAGCTTTACACCTTCTTCTGCATTGGATTGGGAACAAATTGATATCAACATTACTCCTTATCTGAGTAGTGATTATTTGCAAATTGGTTTTATTGGTGTGAATGGAGGTGGCAACAATATCTATATTGATGATATCAACGTGACTTCTGCTAATCTATCTGCGTACGATGTGGGAATCAGGCGAGCTACTAACGCATCTCTGGTCACCTGCTCACAAGATATATATCCAACACTCAATGTGCGGAATTTTGGCTATGAAAAAATTGACGAAATAGATGTTGTCGTGTCGGCAAATGGGGCAAGTTATGTGGACACCTTAAAAAATCTAAATATCAAATCAGGCGAATCAAAAGATATTAAGTTTACTTTCAATGACCTTTTTGAAGGTGAGAACAAATTCATCTTCGACATCACAGCCATCAATGATAACACAGATAATCAGCCTGAAAATAACAATTTTGTTTATAATGTCTTTATAGATAATAGCAGAGATACCATCCCTATTCGTCAGACTTTTGAAACGGACAATAGCAAATGGATCATTAATGAAATTAGTGGTGAGCCACTATTTGAATTTAAGGAACTATCAGGGCGCAATTGGGCCTTGAAGGCAACAGCTTTCAACGCTGGAACAGTGGGTTCACAAAGTTATCTCGTCAGTCCAAACATAAATACAGACAATTACCCGACAGGTGCGATTAGATTTCGAATGTCTCATGCCACCAGGCCAGGTTTTACAGAAAATCTCAAAATATTACTTTCGTTGGATTGCGGAGCGAATTACAGTATTGAAGTCTACAACAAAAACAGCACAGACATCACCAATTTCAATTCAGATTCAGCATGGGTGCCTTCTAATTCAAGTGATTGGATTACAGAATTTGTAGATATATCTGAATATATGATTTGGAAAAACCTGCGGGTGGCTTTCGTTTTCACTAATGGTCAGGGGAACAATCTCTATCTGGATGATATTGAATTATTGACATCTAATGACCCTTCACAAATTGTTCCTGAGTTGAATGTGGCGATATATCCAAACCCGGCAGAAAGATTGTTTTTTCTTTCATTCAATCTGCCTGAGAAACAAACGGTAAATATGCAATTGGTAGATATGACTGGAAAAGTGATTATCAATCAGAACTTTGCCAATGCTTTGAACCAGCGGTATGATATTGCAACCCCCTCTCAAAAGGGATTCTATTTAGTGATATTGAAAGGTCCCGATTTGAATCTTGTCAAAAGATTATACATCCGCTAAATAAAACAGACAATCAGCTTATTTTTACCCACTATGAGAATCGGAATCATTTTTGGAGGTCAATCGCGGGAAAGAGAAATTTCATTTGCTGGTGGACGCACAGTTTATGATAACCTGAATAAATCTCTTTTCAGTCCAGTTCCTATTTTCATCGACAGCTTAGGTAATTTCATATTACTTGACTGGCAGTATCTCTATAAAGGAACAATCAGGGATTTCTACCCAGATACAAGCTTGACGCCAAAACGCAAATATTTTTTCCAGATATACGCCGAATCAGTAGCTTTTGAAAAAGATGTCATAGAAAAAAGTATTCAGAAAATAGGCAGAAAAATTCAACCAGAAGAACTTCGGGATTTGATCGATTTTGCTTTTTTAGCATTGCATGGCCCCTATGGTGAAGATGGAAATATTCAAGGCATATTGGAATGGTATGGGATACCCTATTCGGGTGCCGGGATATTACCAGGAAGTATAGGGATAGATAAAGCCATCCAAAAAGACATTCTGAGCAATGCTGGATTCGAGGTTCTGAAAAGCACCACAATCGAGCGCAATGATTGGATTGCGTCTAAAGACAAAGTGCTCGCATCAATCAAAGCTGAATTTGAATTTC
>JBLICU010000064.1:0-20519 GCA_047632435.1 Cyclobacteriaceae bacterium | reverse complement strand
AACCGGAAGTAAAAGTTGCGAATACGAAAATAAATGAATGGGAGGAATTAACTTTTGATCTATCCGGGAGTATTGGAAAAGGAGTAACTAAGATCCTGGACCAGATCATTGTTTTTCCTGATTTCGCCACCAGAGCTCAGGACAATATTATATATTTTGATAACATATCATTTTCCGGTCAAGGCACATCGGGACCAGATGCATCATTAAGTACTATTCTTGTTGATGGACAAGCAATCGCTGGGTTTTCATCTTCGAATTTAAACTATACAGTCGAACTACCTGAAGGCACTACCGTTGTGCCAACAGTAACGGCTACAAGTAGTGATGTTGCTGCAACAATGGTGTTGACAGCCGCCACTACAATACCAGGAACAACAACTATTCTAGTCACTGCCGTAGATGGAATCACCAAATTAACCTACTCAATAGATTTCAAAGAGGAAGCAGCTGTAGTTAGTCTATCTCCTATTGATTTTGAATCTGGTGGTGCTGGTGCGGCATATACTTGGGCTGTTTTTGAAAATGGTGATAACCCTGCCCTAGTTATTGAGGCAAACCCTAATCCATCGGGAATTAATCCATCTGCTACTGTTGCAAAATTCACAGCCAAAACGGCTGGACAACCTTATGCTGGAACAGAATCAGCACATGGTGATTTCGGGCCTTTAACGTTTGATGCTTCCAATTCTACTATCAAAATAATGGTTTATAAGACTGTGATTAGTGATGTAGGCTTAAAGTTTGCGGAATCAAGTGGAGAAGCTCAACCGGAAGTAAAAGTTGCGAATACGAAAATAAATGAATGGGAGGAATTAACTTTTGATCTATCCGGGAGTATTGGAAAAGGAGTAACTAAGATCCTGGACCAGATCATTGTTTTTCCTGATTTCGCGACCAGAGCTCAGGACAACATTGTATATTTTGATAATATTATTGTGTCCGGACAAGCTGCTGCTGGGCCGGATGCTTCCTTAAGTGCTCTTCTTGTTGATGGACAATCGGTAGCTGGATTTTCATCTTCGACGCTAAATTATACCGTCGAACTTGATGAAGGTACGACCGTGGTGCCAACAGTTACGGCCACAAGCAGTGATGTTGCTGCTACTGTGGTGTTGACAGCTGCTACTTCAATTCCAGGAACAACGACGATAGTAGTTACTGCTGTAGATCAAATAAAAAAATCAACTTACACTATTGACTTCAAAATAAAAGCAGAAGAAATTGAGCCAACCAGTCTCCCAATTGATTTTGAAGGGGTTGCTTATGGGTTTGTGGATTTTGATGGTGGCACTGCTACTGTTATTGCTAATCCACAGTCATCAGGGATTAACACAAGTGCGAATGTTGCTCAAATCGTACGAAATGGTGGTGCCATGTGGGCAGGGAGTAAATTGATTTTGAAAGACAAAATTGATTTTTCAGTGAATAATGCCTTCCAAATGAAAGTATATTCAACTCGCGTGGATGTGCCAATGCTGTTCAAATTGGAAGGACCAAATGCGGCTAAAGAAATTGAGGTGAAAACCACCGTTGCTAATGCATGGGAAACAATCACTTGGGATTTTACAGATACTCCATCCAACACCTATGATCAGGTGGTATTTATTTTTGATTTTGGGACAGTTGGTGATGGTAGTGCCAATTCTACCTTCCTATTTGATGATGTCGAATTGATTGACAACACTGGTGGCCTTTCTAAACTTGACCTTCCTGTACTATTTGAGGATGAAACAGTCAATCATACAATGACTGATTTTGGTGGAAACAGTACCATTTTAGGTATTGATCCTATGAACGCCAATAATCATGTGGCGATTACAACCAAAACTACTGGTGCCGAGACTTGGGCAGGGACTACCATTGGAACCAATTTTGGATTCGCGTCTAAGGTACCATTTACGACCAGCGGGAGCAAGATAAGTGTACATGTATATTCACCAGCAGCAGGTTTAACTTTGAGAATGAAAGCAGAAGATCACAATGATAATACGCTAACAGTGGAAACTGATGCGGTTACCACAAAAGCAAATGAATGGGAGAATATTACATTTGACTTTAGCACTGTGGCGACAGGAACGAATCCATTCAATTTGTCTACAAATTTTGATATGGTTTCTATATTTTTCAATTACGGAACTGTAGGAACAGATCAGGTTTTTTACTGGGACAATGTGTTTTTTGGTGATGGTGAAGATGTCGTGATTGCATCGGCGCTCAACTTTCTCGATTTACAAAAAGTGCACGTTTTTGCCAATGATGATAAACTGCATATTATCGGACCTGATCAATTGATTAATTCTCGTGTTGATATATTCAATCTTTCCGGTCAGAAAGTTAAAAGTGCGGATTTGGTTGACATAGAAACAAAATTAACTATTCCAGCAAGAGGTGTCCTGATCGTGCGCATTGTGGACAAAGCAGAAAAGACGGTCACAATAAGAAAACTCTTATTTGATTGATATTTAGAATAGAATTGCTAATAAATATAGAAAATCATGGTTTAATAGCCATGATTTTTTTGTTTGAATCCATTCGATCCCAGGTTATTAAAATGGTCTTGATTTCAAACCAACAATCAGTTCATGCTCGGTTTCAAAAATGCCACCTTTCATCATTTTTATAAAAGGAGTCAGAAATTTTGATTCACCGACACACATTAGTTTAGTATCCGCACGCTTCACACATTGGTTCAAAATTGGTAATAATGAACCAAGGGAATCGCTCTTCATTTCTTCACAGATAATAATCAGTTCCTTTGATTTTTCTATGAATTGCCTGGCATAGCTTAAGGTGACGGCATCTGAAAGATTGTCCATCACAAAATAGGGTGCTTGATTCAGTTCATTTGCTACAACTCCCATCAATGGATTTTTGAAGTCAAAAGTCTCCACAGTGGCAATAGATTGTAAGAGTAGATACGATGTATTTCCATTCATGAATCAGGTTCGAATATATTTGTGGTAATAATGGACAATTTTATCGAGTTTTTGTATTCTAAATTTCTGCAGAGCGATGGCGTATCTATAGATACCCGTTCTATTGGGCAGGATAATTTGTTCTTTGCGCTCAAAGGACCCAATTTCAATGGTAACAAATATGCTCCTCAGGCACTAGAAAAGGGAGCCGCTTTTGCAGTTGTGGACGAGATTGAATTTGTCACAGATCCAAGGATAATCCTTTCGCCAATTTCTTGTTTGGATGCATTGCAACAGCTGGCTATTTTTCATCGCAGCAGATTCAAACGGAAAGTTTTGGCAATAACCGGGTCAAATGGAAAAACAACAACGAAAGAAATTATGGCCAGGGTTCTAGCCGAAAAATATATCGTTCATGCGACAAAAGGCAATCTCAACAATCATCTGGGCGTACCACTAACTATTTTGGATATCTACCCCCAGGTGGAAATAGCCATCATTGAGATGGGCGCCAACCATGTTGGAGAAATTGCGGCGCTTTGCCAGATTGCCAATCCGGGATATGGCCTTATCACCAATATTGGTGAGGCCCATACGGAAACTTTTGGTGGCATTGAGGGTGTCCTTAGAGGGAAAAGCGAGCTTTTTGATTATTTAAGGAAAACAGGTGGAACACCTTTTATCAATACGATGGACCATCGCTTGGAAAACATGACCAAACGATTTGAGGAACCCATTTTATTTCCTGAAAACGATCTGAAATTACTTGAAGCCAATCCATATATCATTTTTGAATTGTCGGGAAAGAGAGTAGAAACGAATTTGGTTGGAGCTTATAATTTCGGAAATGTTTCTGCCGCTGTAGCCGTGGGTAGGGCATTTGCTGTAGATGATGATCAGATTTGCCAAGCAATTGCTTCCTATAAACCAGACAACCAGCGTTCAGAAATTATTGTGAAAGGGTCAATCGTGATCATCAATGATTGTTACAATGCCAACCCGACTTCCATGAATGCCGCATTGGATAACTTGAAACTTATTTCAGGTAAAAAAACGGTCATCCTTGGCGATATGAAAGAGGTTCAGGACAGTGAAATCAAGCACCGTGAGCTAGGCAAGCGTGTAAAAGAAATGAACCCTCAACAAGTGATTTTCATTGGATCAGAAATGAAAAACGCACAATTAGAAGTCCCAAATTCAAAATGGTTTGACAATGTTTCGGATTTTCTCGGAGTGCTCGATCAGTTTTCATTTGAAGCCAACACTGTTTTAATCAAAGGATCAAGAAGTGGTAAGCTGGACTTGATTGAGGGAAAATTGGGTGAACTTTAACCAGAGAATCTTTTCGTGATCCTCTGATATAGTTATCTTTTAGTTATCCAATGCTCCATCATCCACCCAACACGCGATTTGATCAATAAGTGAGGCTGATAATTTTCCGGATGGAGGCATTTGGTTGGAACTTGCCGACGTTCTAAATTTGATTCGAGCTGCATTTGCGATTATATTCGCCGAGCTTGTAAAATTAGGGGATTGACTGCCTGCATGGCAACCAGATAACGCACAATTCTGATTGATGATTGGCATGATGTCGGTGGCCAATGACACACCAGATGTGATGGTTATTTGTTGTGTAGCTTCGCAATCATTCGCATCAGTAACAGATACCTCATAGCTTCCCAAGCCAAGGTTGTTGATTACATTTTCAGCAGTGGCAGTACCATTGTCTAAATTATAGCTATATGGAGGTGTACCATCTGTGGCTGTAATGGTGACAGATCCATTGGAGGTTTTGCAGCCTGCGTCAGTTATGATTGCAGATGATATATTGACTCCACCTAAACTACTCACTGTAAAAGTTGCTATGGCAGTACATCCAATCGCATCGGTTACTGTTCCGGTAAAATTACCTGCAGACAATCCAGTAAATAGTCCAGATTCATTGGCTATATTCCCTGTAATAATATATTCATAAGGACCTTCTCCACCAGTAGCTACTAATTCGGCTCCTCCATCAGATGCACCACAATTGGAAACAGTTGTAGTTGCTGTGACAGATAAACCACTCTGCGTACAATCCAATTCTATTGGCTCCTCTATTTTTTCAGAGGTGCAGGCAGAAATTAAGAGGAGTATAAGGAATGGTAGTTTTTTCATAGTTCAGTTTTTAAGCAACATAAAAATTAACTTTAATTATAGTAATAGATGATGCTAATAAACAGGCGAAAAGTAA
Organism: Cyclobacteriaceae bacterium; assembly: GCA_047632435.1. Classification (GTDB taxonomy): domain Bacteria; phylum Bacteroidota; class Bacteroidia; order Cytophagales; family Cyclobacteriaceae; genus JAMZMI01. The sequence continues at coordinate 15,368 of JBLICU010000064.1, read as the reverse complement.
TAATTGTTATTTTTTTTAAGAGTTATAGCATCAGTTTATTATAAAACTAATGGTGATCAGAGGACCGTACATAAATTCATTAATTCTGAATTTAATAAATTGGAGGTATCAATCAACCTAAAAATATTCAGACATGAACTTTGACAATTGTATCTCTTTTTTGGATCAGCTCGCACAACATAATTCTAAGGAATGGATGGATGCCAATAAAACCTGGTATCAGGAAGCAAGACAAGAATTTATTGTTTTTGTCGAATCAATATTGAAGGGTATCGGCACTTTCGATGAATCTGTCCATGGCCTGGATCCAAAGAAATGTATTTTCAGAATTAATCGTGATGTTAGGTTCAGCAAAAACAAAGACCCTTATAAAACCAATTTTGGTGCCGCCATGGGAGCTGGAGGAAGGCATGCAGGCAACCCGATATATTATTTTCATCTTGAGCCAGAACGATCCTTTCTTGCTGGTGGACTGTATATGCCCGAAGCTGAAACGTTGAAAAAGATCCGTCAGGAAGTAGATTATAATCCAAAGGAATTAAAGAACATAGTAGAGGAATCGGATTTTGCTAGAGTTTTTGGAGCCATAAAAGGAGAAAAACTTAAAACCGTGCCCAAAGGATATCCAAAGGATCATCCGAATATTGAGTTATTAAAATTGAAAAGCTACATTTTAGTGCATGATTTCAATGATAAAGATTTGAAATCAAAAGAGATATTACCCAACACATTGAAAATGTACCAAATGATGAAACCATTCAATGATTATTTGTCTGTTGCAGTCAGCTAAAAATAATTTGATTATTTCTTATTCCCCGTTTGCAATAGTTCCAAACTATACTAGATTTGCAATCCGATTTTCAAAGCACATTCTCAGTCATATTTGTTAAAGTGTTTCGGAAAAAAAGGGCTCTTAGCTCAGTTGGTTCAGAGCACCTCGTTTACACCGAGGGGGTCGGGGGTTCGAATCCCTCAGGGCCCACATACAAAAACCCAGATCTTACGGTCTGGGTTTTTTGTTTATACGGACTAGGAGATGAGAACCGCAAGGTTCGAAACCGTAGTGAAACGAAGGTTCACGAAGGGTTGTGCGGCATGCCTGTGGGTATGAGTAATCCCTCAGGGCCACATCAATCAGAAAATCCCTTACATGAAAATGTAAGGGATTTTTTTGTTTAGGGCTTTTTCAACCGAAGGTTGTGAAAAGGGTTGAACAAAAAGATTCAAGCAATAGCTTGAAGGATTTTCTATTTGCAGCATTGGTCTTATAGGGATCATCGAAGTTAATCCCTCAGGGCCGCATTCAAAAACCCAGATCTTGTGGTCTGGGTTTTTGCTTGTTAGTTCTCCTGCCAGGGTAATAGTTGTTCAACATGTTGTGAAATTAAGGCGTGTTTTCGGATATAGACTAGAGCCTGTGTACCTTGATTATACCTATATGTAATCCTTCAAGCCTTATCAAACAAAAATCCCAACCATAATATAGGATTGAGATTTTTCTTATTGGGTAATCAGGAAATGACAATTGGATCAGTCAATCTTATCCTTTACCATAAAATAGTAGGTCAGAAAGCCTAGGGATATGGACACGGCAACTACACCATATGGAATAGCGGAAGTTTCCCAATTGTATCCCATCAGTTCAGCGATGATTAATCCTACTCCTCCAAAAAGCACAATGAGTCCCCACTTAAGTGACCCGTATTTAGCGGCATTTTCATTTTGTTTTTTTAATATATGTGTGACATCATCGCCCACAAGTCCTTTATCAACTAGTTTTTTTCTGATAAAATATTCCGTCAATATTTTGGTAAATGTCACAATACCGAGAGCCAAGGTTCCTATGACCGCAATTGGAACTAATACTTCTTGCATGATAATCTTTTTAAGTTTTTAATTGATTTGCCATATATGACAGCAATGCAGGTTTCAAATGTTGCATTAACATAAAAAAAATATCCCAAAAGTTTTTGCAACCTTTGATCATAGATTTTTGACCCATAGGTTAAATGGAAGATCAACAGCTCGTCCGGCGGGTTTTAGATGGCAATAGGAATGCGTTTCTTGAGCTCATAGATAGGTACAAACTACTCGTGGCGCACATGATTGGTCGTGTGGTGGACAATGATCTCGACAAAGAAGAGCTATGTCAGGATGTTTTTATCAAGATCTATGAAAGTCTGGGAAGCTTTCGCTTTAACTCTAAGCTTTCAACATGGATTGCGACAATCAGCTATCGCATGGCGATCAATTTCGCGAAAAAGAATGTGAAGAAGAATCAAGAGCAAGAGCTGGATAAAATTGCTTTCAAAATAAGTGTCGATGATCACTCTTTTGAAAAAGAAGATTTTAAGCAATTTATCCATGATGTGGTGAGTCAGATGCCGGAATCCTATCGTGTGGTGTTGACACTATTCTATTTGGATGAGTTTTCATATCCGGAAATTGTAGAAATTACAGGGATGCCTGAGGGAACAGTGAAAAACTATCTTTTTCGTGCCCGACAGAAAATGAAAGATTTGATTACACCGTATGTCGGTAAAGAAATAGAAATTTGACATGGAGGAAATGATGGAAAATAATATCATAAATGCACTCAAATCAGAACCTGATTTTCAACTGAATGGCCAGTTTGCTCAAAGGGTAATGATCAAAATCCGACAAAATGAACTAGCTACAGCCCGTTGGAATGTGCTAATCCTCATGTTTAGCATCTTGACTTTTGTAGGGCTATCTATAGCGGGACTTATCTATTTCATTGGTTTTGATTCTGTTTATCAATTGCTTTACATCGCAAAATGGGTGTTACCAATAAGTGCTGCCGTGATACTGGTGCAGTGGCTGGATCGGCAGTTGATTTGGAAGAGACGAATGAGGGGAGTTTGACTTTTTGTCCTAAGCGAAATCTCTAGATTATACATCCGTTCAAATTCTCACAAATCAAGCACAAACTTGTGATCCTTGAGTGAGTTATAAACCGCCTCATCGAAGCGATAGAGTTTGGCTGCACGGTGAGAAACATTGTCTTGCTTTTCCTCACAATCCACAAGCAACCGCATTCCAAGAATTTTTCTTCTAAAATTTGGTTTGTCCAATTTGATTTGAAGGGCTGATTCATAAAGATTTTGCAGCTGAAGCAGAGTGAATTTCTCTGGCAAAAGATTGAAACCAATGGGTTCCTGTTTCACTCTTTTTTTTAACTGGTCAAAAGCATAATCCAGAATTTGACGATGATCATAGGGCAGTTCATGGATTTCCGATGGAGAAAACCATTTTACATCTGATGCAGTAAAACCTGCAACCAAATCATAATCGGAAGCTTTGATTAGGGAATAATATGCTACCGTAACCACCCGTTTTTCTGGAAATCGATTCACACCACCAAAAGCCCGCAACTGCTCCAAGAACACATTGTCAAGGCCTGTCAGTAAATACAGAATTCGATTTGCGGCTTCATCCAAAGATTCATCATAAGTGATCCATCCTCCGGGTAAAGCCCACTTTCCCTCACTGATGCCGAATGCATGTTTTACCATGAGTATTTTCAACTCATCAGTAAATCCAAAAATCACACAGTCTATGGAAAGATCTTCCATGATATTGTCGGGCATTGCAGGCATATTTTTTTCTCATTGCGAATCTAAATCTAAAATTAATTATTAAACAATATAGTCAATATGACTATAAGTTACTACATTAGTTTTCTAATTGATGAGAAACATGTACTTTTTAGGTTATGACATAGGCAGTTCAAGTATAAAAGCTGCCATTATTGATGGAAATACCAATGCTCAGGTTTCGGTTGCAAACTATCCTGAAAAGGAAATGGCCATCACAAGTTTGAAGCGTGGATGGGCAGAGCAGGAGCCGGCGCTTTGGTGGGAAAATTTGGTTTTGGCAACTAAAAAGGCACTAGAAAAGGCAGGAATTGACTTGAAGGAGATTGGTGGAATTGGTATTGCATATCAAATGCATGGTTTGATTTTAGTTGATAAAAACCAGAATGTACTGCGGCCTTCAATCATTTGGTGTGACAGTCGGGCAGTAGAAATTGGCGATCATGCCTTTGACGAGATGGGCCGTCAAGAATGTTTTGATCATTTGTTGAATTCGCCAGGAAACTTCACCGCATCCAAACTGAAATGGGTGAAAGAAAATGAACCCGCACTTTTCAGTCAGATCCACAAACTCATGCTTCCGGGAGATTATATCGCCATGAAACTGACAGGTGAAATCAACACGACGATCCCAGGACTTTCTGAAGGGATGATTTGGGACTTTAAAGCTAATGCACCTTCAAAAGATTTATTTGATCATTATGGTTTTGACCTTGATTTGGTGCCGGAAATAAAACCAACTTTTTCCGTACAAGGCGAATTAAATGCCTATGCCGCTGAACTTCTTGGTTTGAAAAAGGGAATCCCAGTGGGTTACAGGGCAGGTGATCAACCAAACAATGCCATGTCTTTGAGTGTGCTTGAGTCCGGCGAAGTGGCCGGAACAGGTGGAACATCCGGCGTGGTATACGGCGTAAATAAATCACCTGTTTATGATCAGCAGAGCAGAGTCAACAGCTTCGCACATGTCAATTATACCAAGGAAACTCCCAATGTAGGTGTTTTGCTATGTATCAACGGATCTGGAATACAATACCGATGGATCAATCAGGAAGTGGCTGCTTCTGGTACATCTTATTTGGAGATGGAAAATATGATGGCTGGTATACCCATAGGATCAGACGGCTTGCGCATGTTGCCATTCGGAAATGGTGCGGAAAGAATGCTGGGTAATAAGGACATAGGTGCTCAAATACAAGGAATACAATTCAATAGACACAGCAAACCACATTTGTTCAGAGCGGCACTTGAAGGAATTGCTTTTTCATTTGTGTATGGCATAGAAGTGATTACATCACTGGGTATGGACATCAATTCCATGCGTGTCGGCAATGACAATTTATTTCAATCACAGATTTTCAGTGATACCATTTCAACTCTGATCAATGGAAAAATTGAAATCGTGGAAACCACTGGAGCCATTGGAGCAGCACGAGCGGCTGGGTACACAACAGGACATTTTAAAAGTCTGAAAGAAGCCATGTCGGGAGATAAAGTGCTGAAAACGTATGAACCGCAAAACAATCAAGATGAGTTTAAACATGCTTATCAGATTTGGAAAAATGATTTAGAAAGGATTATTAAATAAAAACCAAAAGAATGAGTGCAGTAACATTAGGTAGCAAGGAATATTTCAAGGGAATTGACAAAATCAAATTTGAAGGAAAGGGATCGGACAATCCATTTGCTTTCAAATATTATGACGAAAATAAATTCGTAGCTGGAAAAACTATGAAAGATCATTTTCGCTTTGCTGTGGCTTATTGGCACACGCTCTGCGGCACAGGTGGCGATCCTTTCGGGCCCGGAACGAAAGCGTTTCCGTGGGCTGCTGCTGCAGATCCGCTTCAAAGTGCTAAAGATAAAATGGATGCAGCCTTCGAATTTATCACCAAGCTGGGAATTCCCTTTTTTTGTTTTCATGATTTCGATTTGATCGAGGAAGGAGTATCTATTGCCGAATCTGGGAAAAGATTGGATCTCATCACAGATTATGCGAAAGAGAAAATGGATGCATCAGGCGTGAAACTCCTTTGGGGTACCGCCAATTTGTTTTCAAATCCAAGATACATGAATGGTGCTTCAACCAATCCGGACTTTAATGTGGTGGCTTATGCGGGCGCTCAGGTGAGAAATGCGTTAGACGCTACCATGAAGTTAAATGGCGAAAACTATGTGTTCTGGGGCGGTAGAGAGGGCTACATGAGCTTGCTCAATACCAATATGAAAAAAGAATTAGATCATTTGGCTACTTTCCTTCATATGGCCAAGGACTATGCAAGAGGTAATGGATTCAAAGGGAATTTTTTCATCGAACCAAAACCAATGGAACCTTCAAAACACCAGTACGATTTTGATGCAGCCACTGTGATCGGATTCCTAAGAGAATATGACTTGATGGATGATTTTAAGTTGAATCTTGAAGTGAACCACGCCACTCTCGCGCAGCACACTTTTCAGCATGAAATGCAAGTTGCAGCCAATGCAGGATTGCTGGGAAGCATGGATGCAAACCGTGGCGATTACCAAAATGGATGGGATACCGATCAATTTCCAAATAATATCGGCGAGCTGGTAGAGGTGATGTTGGTGTTTCTGGAAGCTGGCGGTGTGCAAGGTGGAGGTATCAACTTTGATGCAAAGACAAGAAGAAACTCAACTGATCTTGATGACTTGTTTCATGCGCATATTGGAGGAATGGATGTTTTCGCCAGGGCATTGATAGTGGCTGATCAGGTGCTACAGCATTCTAAATATCCAGCTTTGAAAGCCGCTCGATACGCCACTTTCGACGCTGGAAAAGGAAAAGATTTTGAAACCGGGAAATTGAAATTGGAAGATCTCACAGCGATTGCTGCTGAAGTAGGCGAACCAACTCAAATCAGCGGAAAGCAGGAAATGTATGAGAACATTGTGAATCAGTTCATCTAATCGCATAATTAATTAACCCATTTTAAATCCTAAAAAACGCAAATTTTGGAAACACATCAGAAAAAAAACAACCTTTATATCATTCTCATCACTCTGGTTGCAACATTGGGAGGATTCTTATTTGGCTTTGATAGCGGGGTAATCAATGGTACCGTCAAAGGGCTGGAAGGCGCATTCAATTCTCAGGATATCGGGAGCGGGTTTAATGTGGCGTCTATGCTTCTTGGTTGTGCGGTCGGAGCATTTTTTGCCGGACGTTTGGCGGATCAATATGGAAGAAGAACCATGTTGATCTTTGCTGCCGTGTTTTTTATCATTTCGGCCTGGGGATCGGGTATTTCTACCTCATCTATGGAATTTATCGTCTATAGAGTCATTGGTGGATTGGCTGTGGGTGCAGCTTCTGTAATGGCGCCAGCTTATATCAGTGAAATAGCTCCAGCCAGATACCGGGGAGCGCTGGCTACTGTTCAGCAGATTGCCATCATATCAGGATTGTTCATTTCTTTTTTAAGCAATTATCTGTTGGCCAACATTTCCGGTTCCGCAGAGAATGTACTTTGGATGGAGTATGAAACATGGAGATGGATGTTTTGGGTAGAACTTTTGCCCGCCTTCACTTTTTTAATCTCTTTATTATTTATCCCTGAAAGTCCCCGATATCTGGTGGCTATGCAGGAAAATAAGGCGGCCTTGAAAGTGCTTTCTAGACTTTATGGCAAGGAGGTTGGTCAGGAAAAACTGAATGAGATTGATTCATCCTTAGCTGGCGATCATCACAAACCAAAATTTGCTGATTTGTATGACAAAACTTTGGGACGTATCAGACCCATAGTTTGGGTTGGAATTGGTTTGGCCACATTTCAACAGCTGGTCGGCATCAATGTCGTCTTTTATTATGGCTCTGTACTATGGCAGGCGGTTGGATTTGGCGAAAGTGATGCGCTGCTGATCAATGTAGTTTCTGGTGGACTGAGTATTGGCGCAGTGGTTGCTGCCTTATTACTAGTGGATAAAATTGGCCGAAAGCCATTGTTGATGATTGGTTCAATAGGAATGAGTATTACGCTGGCCTTGGTTGTAGTTGCTTTTTCTACAGGATCATTAGCTTCTAATAATACTCTAGAGCTAAGCGACTCAATGGGCATTTTGGCTTTGGTCGCTGCGAACCTATATGTTATATTTTTCAATTTTTCTTGGGGGCCTGTCATGTGGGTGATGCTTGGAGAAATGTTTCCAAATCAACTTCGAGGTTCTGGATTGGCAGTTTCAGGAATGGCACAATGGGGATCAAATTTCCTCATCACATTGACCTTCCCGATGCTTTTGGCCTCAATGGGGCTGGCCTTCGCTTACAGTTTGTATACAGCAGGAGCAGTGGTTTCTGTGTTCTTCGTTTACAAAATGGTTTATGAAACTAAAGGCAAAGAACTGGAGCAGATGGAGGCTTAAGTTTTTTATTTTACCAGGGTCAAACCAGTTGAATAGAAGGGGCTCGAGAGAGCCCCTTTTTTATTTAGTTTAGTTTAAAAAAGATAGGAATAATTTGTCTGTAGCGAACAGGTTGACCTCTTTGCTTGGCTGGAATAAACTTAGGAGCATTCTCCAAAACTAGTTTTGCCATTTCATCGCAACCAGAACCAATGCCTTTTACGACTTCCACATCGGTGATAGAACCATCTTTATTGACGATAAATTGGATAAAAACCTTTCCTTCAACCCCCATTCTTCGCGCCTGACCTGGATACTTCATATTTTCAGATATGTATTTATAGAAGGCACCCTGTCCACCAGGGAATAATGGTATTGATTCAACAGGACCCTCATGAAAATCCGGTTCTTCAGATTTTACTTCGCCAGTCAGCAAAGCGATCGGAATATCTATGTCAATTGGCTCAACGTCAATTACTGTGGAAGTTTCAGGCAAAATGTTATTCTCAATAATGACTGGTGGCTGATTTGACTTTGGTTTCACGGCTACTTCCACCTTTGGTTTTGGTGGTTCTGGATTAGCATGTTTGGTGATAATTACATTGTCAATTTCTATAGGATGATCCGTCGCGGGTTTTATGATAAGTGGTTCGAATTCACTTTTCCATTCAAATGCAATGGCTACTAGGGACATGGCAATCACCAGACCGATAGTGAAAAACATAGGCGTTTTTCGCTCAAGATCGTAAGCTTCATTTTTTTTGAGTTCCATAATGTGAAAAATTTGGTATGATATGAAAAACGAACATCTATGGATACTATTGTTGTAAAATAGTTTTCAACTGTGGTACATGAAGATATCTTTGCCTCATGAATGTTATTGATTACTTTAAGTCGCAAGACAATCGGACTTTGCAAATTATTTTGACGGCCTTTTTTATTTTGATTTATCTTATCATCAGGAAATTGACTGCCAGAATTCTTCGCAGATATGGGAAAAAGAGAGAATATACCCTCCCACGCGTAAAATACACTACCAAGTACTTCAATTTTGTGTTTTTCATCATCTTCATGATGATTATCGGATTAGTTTGGGACATTTCTTTCAAGGGTCTTTCAGTTTATTTTATTTCATTCTTTACTGTTGCGGGAATTGGGTTATTTGCGTCTTGGTCCATATTAAGTAATATCACAGCAGCGATTATTCTGTTTTTCTATTTTCCATACAAGATTGGTTCGAAAATTTTGATTGTGGATGGTGAAAATAGCATAGAGGGGCTTATTTATGACATAACCCTTTTTTCAATGCTGATCAAAAATGCTGAAGGAAAAATGGTGACTTATCCAAATATTCTTGCGTTACAAAAAGCAATTGTCATTTTAGAAAGTTAAATTTTCTCAGTCAAAAAAAGTGTAATTGCTTTTGATTGCTATTACACTTTTGTATATTCATCCGTGTTTCCAAACAATAAAAATCAATCTCAATGAAAGAAGAATTAGAAAATGAAATCAAAGGCCTTGAGAATCAGCTTACAGGCAACATGTTTGCTGATATGGATCTTAAGGACAAAATCCACAATTTGAAAATGAAACTAAATGGCACAAGACCTGTCAATAGTGAAATCGAATGTGTTGGATGTGGAAGTTGATTATTGAGAAACATAAACCATCAGAAGGCTGTCTCATTTGATTCAGCCTTTTTTTTGTTCAAAACGTTAGACGCTGGAGATCATCAATGGTCAGGATGGATCGTTTGGTGACAGTTGTATCTGTGCCAATTTCGATCGAAGAGGATTTCCATCCATCATGAAATTGAGATTTGGCAATGCGCTTAATGGGCATTCCTGCATTAATCAGGTAATAAACAACAAGCTGTAAATCCTCTTTAGCCACGTCATCGCCATAAAAAACGGCATTTGATTCATAGCCTATCAAGGAGCCTTCAACAGGTCTCTCATGAATGTAAAAACCTAATTTTCTAAGAACGTATACTTTATCCCCATCAGCAGGGTGATTATAATGCCTTATAATGATATCTCGTCGAATGTCGCCTTGTTCCAATTTACTTAGAACTTGCTGATCGTAGTTTTTCATCAAAACCTGAAAATACGTGGCATCAGATGGTTTCGATGATTCCACTAGTGCTTCAATTTTTGCAAATTCAATAGGCTCTATCACTGCTTTATCCAGATCCTTCGTTAGCAGATTAGTCTCATCACTATCGGATATTGATTCCTTGATCATTGGTTTGATCGGAATCTGTGACTTGAAATTGGGCTTTCTAGCTGAAATATTTTCTTCAATAACTTCCGCTTTTTCGGGAGCTTCTCCTTTTTTTGAAAGGTACTCTTTGGTTGGTTTATTAGACAAGCTGGCCTCAGGTGTATGATGAAGCATGAGAATATCGTCAAGAAAATACAACATCCCAGAGAAGATAAATATCAATAAGATGTAAAATATAATTCGAAAAGGAATTACAGGTTCCATTCGTAGGGTAGTTGTTTTCCTAAATTTAACAATAATCTACTACTTGATGATTTTTTAATCGAAGATCGGATTTCAAATGATCAGAGGCTGTATAACAAAATAAGCCCTTTTCACATTTGCGAAAAGGGCTTATCAAATTTTTATAACAAAGACTTAAACTGGTGTTTTTGAGTCTTGCTTATCATAAAGGTCAATAACAATCGGCGTTGCTATGAAAATGGATGAATAGGTACCAACTATGATACCGACAAGCAATGCGAAAGAGAAACCTTTTAATACGGCTCCTCCGAAAAGGAACAACACAAGCACCACCACTAATGTGGTCAATGAAGTGATCAAAGTACGACTGAGTGTGGTATTCAAAGATTCATTAAACACTTTTTTGCGTTCAGATCCAGCTTTAATTCCCATATTTTCTCTGATCCTGTCGAATACTACCACCGTATCGTTTATCGAGTAACCAATAATCGTCAGAATGGCCGCCACAAATACTTGATCTACTTCAAACGTAAGTCCGAATAAACCTGCTATTGCAAATGCAGAAATAACAAAAAGTGTATCATGGAACAATGCGACCACAGCACCCAATCCAAATTGCCACTTTCTAAATCGAAGTACGATATACAAGAAAATTAGTATTAAAGCTATAAGGGCAGATTCATATGAAGAGTTTTTGATATCATCGGCGATCGTAGCACCTACTTTGGATGAACTGGAGATAGTAAACTGGCCTGCCGTTAAATCAGAATCCCCTGCTTTAAAAGTCAGTTTCTGACTTTCACTGATTCCTTTTACCAAGGCATCCTGCACACTTCTATCAGCATCATCCCCTTCATTTTCTATGAGATAACTAGTGGTGATTTTTAATATATTGTTTGCACCGAAAGTTTTAACCTCCGTACCCTGATCTCCGAAATAAGGTGAAAGAGCTGTTTTGAGTTGAGATGATGCCACTGGCTGATCAAATGTAACCACGTAAGATCTACCACCCTTAAAGTCGACACCAAGTGTTAGCCCTTTGATCAGCATGGCGATAATTCCAAGTGTAATAAATGATGCGCTGAACAAATAAGCCATTTTCCTCTTGCTGATAAAATCAAAATTCAAATTGGTCAATGCGTTTCTTGAAAAAGCATTGGCAAAACTTATTTTAGCGTGATCACCTTTTTTGGTGAATGCTTCAACGATCACTCTTGTGATGAACACAGCACTAAAGAATGATGATCCAATACCGATCATCAAAGTAATCGCAAATCCTTTGATTGGCCCCTGGCCAAAGATGTAAAGAATCATACCTACGATGAACGTGGTTACGTTCGCATCGAAAATAGACCAATAGGCTTTGCTGTACCCTGAAGATATAGCCGCTCTAAGTGTTGCGCCGTTTCGTAACTCTTCTTTGATACGCTCAAAAATCAAAACGTTCGCATCGATGGACATACCAATCGTCAATACGATACCGGCGATACCGGGCAATGTTAAAGACGCACTGAGCTGTGCCAAAATACCAAGGATAAAAAAGATGTTGAAGAACAAAGCGACATTGGCAATTAAACCTCCTTTGGCATAATAGAATACCATAAACAAAATCACTATGCTTAGTCCAGCAAGTATTGAATAAATACCCTGATTTTGTGCAACTTTTCCTAGTGTTGGCCCTATTACCACGTCTTCAACGATAGTAGTTGGGGCGGGAAGTGCTCCTGCTTTTAGAATATTTGCCAAATCTTGTGCTTCTTCAAAAGAGAAATTTCCAGAAATGGACGAATTTCCATTTGGAATCTCGCCTTGCACGTTTGGTGCAGAGTAGACATAGTTATCAAGTACGATAGCTATTCTTCTTCCCACATTTGCAGCCGTCAATTTTTTCCATGCTTTAGCGCCGTTGGCATTCATTTGCATGGATACGGCTGGTTGAGCCCGCTCATCTAAATCTTGTCTTGCATCTGTAATAACATCTCCCGTCAGAGGTGCTTTACCATTTCTTGATGAACGTATCGCATGAAGCTCAAGCAATTGAAGTTTAGTTAAACCTTCGGTTTCAGTAGCTTTTACTTCCCAAAGGAATTTTATAGTTGAAGGAATCAAAGCTTGTACATCCTCTCTTTGTAGGATTCTGTTAATTCTTGATGTGTCTTTCAAGTCATAAACCAAACCATATTGTGATTTGAGCAATGCAAATAGTGGAGAAAGATTGTTGTTGAAAACAGAATCTGCTGCTACGGCTGTAGTATCCGTATCAGCAGTTAATGTCGAGTCAAGTCCTTGTGCATTATCATCTCCAGTCAAAGCAGAGAGATCATCAGTGACTGATGTTTCTCCAGAGTCAGTCAATGAAAGACTATCAGCAGATACTTTTTGTTCCTTCACAAGCAAATCGTTGATCTCTTGCAAAGTGCCGGAAATTTCATTTAGATTATGAACTTCCCAAAATTCAAGTTTTGCTACTCCCTGAAGTAATTTTCTAACTCTTTCTGGGTTGTCCACACCGGGCAATTCGATTTGAATTCTGCCTGTACCCTGTAGTCTTTGAATGTTTGGTTGGGTTGTTCCAAATCTATCTATCCTTGTTCTCAGTATATTAAAAGAACGCTCGATGGCGCTTTCTACTTCCTTGTTGATAATGTCCAAAATTTCATCGTCAGAAGTATTTCTGTTGATTCTGCCACGGTTTGTCGCTGTGGCGAAAATGCTCGCCAAATCTTTGTCCGGAGATGCAGTTTTAAATTCGTTGTAGAATTCATCTACGAAATTTAGTTGCGTACCGCGCACATTTTGTTTTGCTTTTTCCAAAGCGCCAATAAATGCTGCATTTGGGTTATCGCCGCTCAATCCTTTGATGATATCTACAGGAGAAACCTCAAGTGTGACGTGCATACCACCTTGTAGATCGAGTCCAAGATTCAATTCTGTCTCTTTTACATCCTGATAGGTATAATCCATACCCAGTAGATTGTAAACTGGTTCGCCCCAGATTGAATCCAGGTATCTCTGCTTTTCACTAAAATCTACGTTTCCATTTTCATCTGTAGTTGCACTTATAGCTGTCTTCTGTATGGACTGTGCCACGAATGTGAAAGACAAATAATAGATGCAAAGCAGGGAAATGACTATGGTTAAGAAAACCACAAAGCCTTTATTTTTCATAATTGTGTTGTTTGAATTAAAAAATGCTTGAATTGGCTTTTAATATTAGAGAGCCAATCAATTAGGTTAATAATGTGCTAAAGTTTTTAATAGATGTTTTGCCGCAAGGAAAATGCGGTAATTTCTGATCCTAGGGTGCGTTGGGGGAAATGATGCGTCGGAATAGTATTTTAAGTGCCTTAGAAGCAGAAAAAGTCACAACATTTTCTTCCAACTCCTCTTCAATGTTATCCTCGCTTTCAGGAAGCTCCTCAAGCAATATTGAATGAAGACTTACATTGATTTGTGAGGAGTAGCTGATTGCATCGATGGCCGTGATCACTTGACTGGAAGATTCTGGGTTTTCCGAAGTGTCTTCTGCGGTTGACGAAGGTGCAGTAAAAGAGTAGCTCAACTGATTGTTTACCGAAAGGGCACAAAAGCCTGTCAGTATCCCTAGAATGAGTGTAATTCTTTTTATGTGGGTCAATATGTTGTTATTTCCTTTTTTCAAAGTGTCGCAAAACTAGTTAAATCCCTTTAAATGAAAAGTTTACACAGAGAATTTATTGATTCAGTACCTTTTTGAGATAATTTGAAACAACCTCTAGTGCAATATCAAATCCGTTGTGATTAGGTATGATCAGATCCGCTTCATATTTAAAAGGTTCAATGTACTTTTTAAATGAAGGGGTGACATGATGCTGAAATCTGTACAATACATCACTTAGATCATATCCTCTTTCTTCTGCGTCCCTTGTGATTCTACGGGTCAGCATTAGGTACTCAGGGGCTTCTACGAAAATCTTCAAATCCATCAAATTCCGAACTTCTTCAAAATAAAAGGTAAAAATGCCTTCCACCATGATGATAGGTGCTGATTTGATATGAATAGTTTCCGGCACTTTGTTGTCATTATTGAAAGTGTATTCTTTCAAAACTACATCTTCGCCACGTTTAAGTTTCTTGAGATCAGCGATGAATCGATCACGATCCAAGGACTCTGGAAGATCAAAATTTTCAACTCCTTGTTCGTCTCGGGGTTGTTGATTTCTGGCTTTGTAATAGTTATCCAACGATAGCACACTCGCTGTATTTTCATTCAGGCATGCCAGCAATTGATTCAAAAATAGCGTTTTCCCAGAACCGCTTCCACCCGTTAGCCCAATGATTAGAGGTTGCTTCATTTTTTGGTTTGATTATTTAGAAAGTCAAAAAATTGCCTAAATGCTCTCCCCCGATGTGAAATGGCATTTTTTTCTTCGCCGGTCATTTGCGCAAAAGTCTTTTCGAATCCTGATGGTTTAAATACCGGATCATATCCAAAACCTGAATTACCAGTTTTTTCATTAATTATTTCCCCTTGCACTTGGCCAGTAAATTGCATTTGCAATCCACTTTCATCTATATAAGTAATGATTGTTTTGAATGAGGCGGCTCTATCGTTTTGATTTCTAAGCTTTTTAAGAACCAGATTGATGTTGGCTTCATTGTCTTTTTGTTCTCCAGCATAGCGCGCCGAATAAACCCCGGGCTCCCCATTGAGGGCGACTACTTCTAATCCGGTATCATCGGCAAAACAGCTCTTACCAAATTTTTGAAAGACATATTGCGCCTTTAAGGCAGAATTTTCAGCCAGCGTTTGTCCTGTTTCTGGTATTTCTTCGATTTGATTGAGATCATCAAGGGTTATTAACTCAAACCCTCTCGGCAATAATTTTCTGATTTCAGATGCCTTATGTTGGTTATGAGTAGCGAAACATATTTTCATTTTAT
>JBLICU010000063.1:0-20624 GCA_047632435.1 Cyclobacteriaceae bacterium | reverse complement strand
TGCTGAGGATAAGGGAATTGGATTCTTTCAAATTGGTGGCGGTATCGCAGGTGATTTTCCGATTTGTGTAGTGCCAATGCTTTATCAAGATTTAGAAATGGAATCTATTCCGTTTTGGAGCTATTTTTGCCAAATTTCTGACTCTACCACCAGCTACGGATCTTATAGTGGCGCAGTTCCTAATGAGAAAATCACTTGGGGAAAATTGGATATTGATACTCCCAAATTCATAGTGGAATCAGATGCGACGATAGTAGTGCCGTTAATTTTTGGATATGTTTTGGGCTGGTAATAAGTTTATTTCTTGCCTTTCGGAGGAAGTAAACCTTGCATAAATAGATTGTATTCCTCGCAGGTGAGGAAAGACTCCCCAAAAGAATAAGGGCACGTTTGATAAATGAGATCAAATGGGCCCTTTTTTATGATCACCCCGTTACCGTGGCATACCGGGCAAATCATTTTGGATAACCCTCCACAATCATATTCACCACTTGATAATTCGCTTTCCATTTCAATTTTCGCCTTTTGGCTTAAAGCCAGATACTCTTCCTCTGCGAATTGGAGATATTTTACAGCATTTTCATAAAACCGTCCTTTTGTGCCTTTAAGCTGGATGTATTTGTTGAGCCAGTTGATGCTCTGCTTGTATTTGCCCAAATGGAAACTATTTCGCCCAAAATAATAGGCAATGTTTGAAGGAAGCGTTTCCATATTACCCATCACTGCTCGAAACTCAGTATCTGCCTCACGGTATTCTCCTTTTTCCATCAAGTCTACCGCATAGTCCACTTGCTTAGAAAGCTGTCCCTCTGTTGCGATTTGAGAGAAAACAGTAATACATGATAAAAGGGATAATCCGAAAAGTGCTTTTTTCATACCTGCGATTGTGAACGCAAATATGTCAAATTAATTGCAGTTCGGTTGATTTGATGGAAGTGAAAAGGGTAAGGTATTTGACAAGCCCACCTATTGCTAATATCTTCGCCAAGAATTTTACCAGAATATAATATTGTAGTAGAATATCGTTTGAGTAAGAAATTCCAATCTATGGACATACGTAAGTGTTTTTTTCTGGTTTTGTTTATTTTCAGCTGTACGTTAGCCTTTGCGCAAAATACGCGCGAAGTAGAAGCTCCTAAAGCACCCAAGCCAGTTTATCGAGCAGAAAAGGATACAAAATTTTCATTTTTCAAAAAAAAAGAAAATAAAAAGGACACGGATGTTGCTGAATTCCGAGAGCGAATGAAAAAGGTGGCCAAAAAGAAAAGGAAAGAGGCTAAACTCGCCGAGAAACCTCAATATACTGACGCCTTGTATTTTGGGCATAAGAAACCGCCAAAGAAACACAAAAACGGGAAAAAGAAATTTTGCAAAGAATGCGGCTTGACGCACTAAATAAAATATTTATAGAAGCCATGTAACTGCTCAAATACTAAATCTTGATATTGTTAAAGCTTTGGAATTATTGCTTTTATAGCCACGGATTTAAACCCGTGGCTATAAAAATGAAGTACCTACGACAGTGAGAACACGCTTTCGCTACCTGAGTAGTCACACAGCTTTTAAAAAATGAACGCCATTCAAATTAACTGCAGAGGAAAGGTTCAGGTTGTCTTTTTTAGGGTTTCTACAAAAAAGAAAGCCGATGAATTGGGCGTTTTTGGATGGGTTCGAAATGAACAAGATGGTTCGGTAACCATTCATGCTGAGGGGGATGCCGATGATGTGAGGAAATTACTGATTTGGTGTGAAACAGGACCTCAATTCGCAAAAGTGACTAAGGTGACACACATTTCGATATCACTTGAGGGATTTAAATCCTTTGAAATCAAGCACTCCTAAGCATCCTATTCCTCCCAATCTCCACATTGAAATGTGAAAGGATGATTCTTCGCATGCCGTAAAAAAGGAATTTACTGTTGGTGTTGTATTTCAAAACACTGATCTTGATAATCGCTCGGTAAAATTCGGGTTGGTTGCAAAAGACATTCATCCACTCTTCGAATGCCAAACGCCAGTTTTCGGCATAGACTTCATAGTGGCTTCTGCCGTCCCAGATAAACTCCAGTTGGTTATCTCCCTTCTTAAATCGGTAGATGGCTGCCAGTAGGGTGTACAGTTCTACCAGAAACTCAGTATCAAATTCCGTCACAGCCTGCAGCTCAAGGATGAAGTCATCCACTAGCCCCATAGGATTTTCATTCTGATTGTAGCAATTCAGTGCTTTCTCCACCCAGTAGTTCAAAAGTTGTGGTTCTACAAAACCCTGTGCAGCACGGAGCATGCTGTTTTTGTCCTGATCGAAGTATTTGTCTTGATAAAACATGTTTGTACTGCAAAAATGGCATAAAAAAAGGAATGACAGAAGCCATTCCTTTTTTTATTCTTTACTTAATTTGATTTACCAAGTGAATACCCAAGTCCCATCAAAAGCAGATGCTCTTCCAGCGGAACCAGTGATGTCAAATGTAAGACTTGCTGAAGCGCTAGTAATTGCAGCAGTCATATCAACGTTATCGCTTCTCAAAATTATACCACCGTCAGTGTCGAATGTCCATGTCTTGTCCGCCTGCTCACCCCATACGGCAGCTGATCCTGCATTGTCAGGAACACCACTTACACTGTATGATCCACCGTCAGTGCCATTGAAAGTGAAAGTAAGGCTAAATCCAGCCCATTCAGTTCTGTCAGCACCATCAAGTTTTATAGTTGCCGGATTTCCTGTAACTACAGTTACAAGATTGTTTCCAATTTCTATTCTTGGATCTGTAGTACCGCCATCGTCATTACCACCGCCACCGCAGGAGATAAAAATCATTAGTGAGCTTACCACCAATGCTGTTAATAATTGCGTGATTTTTTTCATGTTTTCTTTAGTTTCTAACTTTTTTAAATTACTTGTGTCGTAAAAATATTCGATTTTCACAATTAAACCTAATTATTAATCCGGAAGATTTGATAAACTAGGTTTACGCTGTGTTAACGAGTCTTACCTCAATATCTTGTATTTGGGTTGGAAATTCTCCAAAATTATTTTTTCCTCACACATTTCAATCTCATGGGCAAGATTGGAAGCCATGACGATTGTTCTTTTCGGATCGCATATTTTAACCATATTTTGAAACAAGGAGATTCCGGATTCATCCAAATTTGAGGTAGGTTCATCCAGAAAGATGATTTCTGAATCAAAACTAAAAGCAAGAATGAGTTTGGTGCGTTGTTTCATGCCAGATGAGAAATCTTTGATGGACTTGTTTTTCGCATCTGAGAGCTCGGCCTTTTTCAAAACTTCATCAAGATTTGAATTTGCAGTTTTGAATTTTTGATGAAAAACTAAAAGTTCCGCCAGTGTGAATTCTTCAATTAAATTGAAATATGGTGCTGCAAAATTCATTTTAAGCTGCAGATCGTCTGCGGCCAATTTCACACCTTTATCTAAATATGAAACGGCACCTTCCGTATGTAGCGAATACGAACCTAGAATTTTAAGTAATGTGGATTTGCCAGAGCCGTTTCTACCTGTGATGGCTATTTTTTGACCTTCAGCGATTTTCAGATTTAAATTTCTAAAGATCCAATCACGGTTAAAGCGTTTACCCAAATTTTCGATTTCAATATGCATATTTACTTCATCAAGGATTTTGGGAAACTGACATAATGTTTTTTCACAATCTTACTGATGGCCTTAATGTTGGGTAAATCAGATGCTTTGGCTACATCCACCACACTGCCGTTTTTCATCAGGATGCCGATACTCTTACCTTTTACGATATAAGCGGCATTGCTGATGGTTCCTTTTTGAATCAAAAATTTGGCGTCCTGCCTTGGAACACCCTGGCCGATCAGTTTCTTTTCAAGATCTTCAACAAAGGACTTTTCAATTTTTTCATTTGAAAGGAGAATCTTAAAAAGCCTCCTTGATAGAAGGTCGTTGCTCAACGATCTAAGAATTGGGTCTTCATGAAACAACCACAATTTGATTGATCCCCAAACATCTGTATCATCCAGCCTTACAAACACTTCCAATAAATCACTATCATCAATGAAGTCTTGTCGGGTCAGATTTCTTTCTAAGAAAATGGCAAGAGCAGGAGTGGCCAGCACCGATTTGCCTTGCTGCGTAAGTTGTTTGGCTCTTTTGATGAGTGAAATCAACATGGATTCTGCTGCCACGGCTGTTTTGTGCAAATAAACCTGCCAATACATCAGTCTCCGGGCATTAAGAAAATTTTCGATACTGTAAATGCCTTTTTCTTCCACTACCAGCTGGTCTTCATGTACGTTGAGCATTTTTATGATTCGCTCCGCACCAATGGTGCCCTCATGCACTCCCGTAAAAAAGCTGTCTCTATTCAAATAATCCAAACGATCCACATCCAGCTGTGAGGATACAAGCTGATGCAAAAATTTACGATGGTACGTTCCTGTAAAAACTTGCTTGGCCAATGTCAGCTTACCTCCAAATTCTTTGTCTAGCCTATCAAATAGCCAGAGCGAAATTTGTTCGTGATTGATGTCTTTTAGGAGGCTAAATTCGAGTGTATGCGAAAATGGGCCATGACCAATGTCATGTAGTAGAATCGCAATCATTGCCGCTTCATATTCAGCATCGAAAATCATCACACCTTTACTTCTCAGGTTGTTGAGTGTTTTTTCCATCAGATGCATGGCACCTATGGCATGATGAAAGCGCGTGTGATGCGCGCCTGGGTATACCAAGTCAGTCAACCCAAGTTGTTTGATCCTTCTGAGTCGTTGAAAATATTGATGTTCAATAATGTCAAAGATCAAATCATTGTAGATGGTAATGAATCCATATACTGGATCATTTAAGATTTTCTTTTTGTTCAAAAGAGAATTGGGTTTGATTTTTGTTTAATATTCTCCAAAAATAGCGGAATGTAAATTTGAGTTGAAATTTATCTTGCACTAAACTTAAAAGATGTTAAAATAAATGTCATTTTAAGTTTTAATCCGTTTCCTTTCCAAACAAACAAAATTTAATGAAGTACAAAATACTCTGGGCTGACGATGAAATTGATTTGTTGAAGCCTCATATACTGTTCTTAAATCAAAAAGGATATGACATAGTGCCTGTCAATAGTGGAGCAGATGCCCTTGAGAAAATAGATCATGAAGTTTTTGACTTGGTATTTTTGGATGAAAATATGCCGGGCATGACTGGGTTGGAAACCTTGAATTATATCAAATCAACGCATCCCAATCTGCCGGTGGTGATGATTACCAAAAGTGAGGAAGAGCAAATCATGGAAGAAGCGATTGGTTCCAAAATAGCGGATTATCTCATCAAGCCTATAAATCCAAATCAAATTCTGCTTTCGGTTAAAAAAATTCTGGATAACAAAAGGATCATTTCTGAAAAGACAAATCAAGGATATATGCAGGAGTTTCAAAAACTGAGCATGGAAGTTCAGGATTTGGATGATCACACTGGCTGGGCCGATTTGTACAGAAAGCTAGTTTATTGGGATTTGGAAATTGATAATACACAGGACAAAAGCATGGGCGAGGTGCTCGCTACTCAGCAAGTAGAGGCCAATCAGCGATTTTGTGATTTTGTAGAAGGGGAGTATGAAGGTTGGTTGAATGATCCTGCTACTGATCGCCCGGTAATGTCACATCAGTTGCTAAAAAAGAAAGTGTTTCCATTACTTTCTGAAGAAAAGCCCGTTTTTCTCATTGTCATAGATAATTTGAGGTTTGACCAGTGGGAAATATTAGAACCTGAAATTTCAGAATTTTTTAATATCAGAGAAAAAGACAATTATTATTCGATTTTGCCTACCACAACCGCTTATGCTAGAAATGCGCTCTTTGCTGGCATGATGCCTATAGAAATAGAAAGACGCTTTCCAGAACTTTGGAGTGGGGAAGATGAGGAAGGCGGTAAAAATATGTTTGAGAAAGAACTGCTCGAAAAGAATCTCCAAAAGGAAAAATTGGACATTAAATTTTCTTATCACAAAATAATCAAGGCGAGTGATGGTAAACAGTTGGTGGAAAATGCCAATAACCTACTTCAAAATCAATTAAACGCAATCGTATTTAATTTTGTGGATATGCTTTCTCATTCGCGGACGGACATGGCTATGATTCGTGAGCTGGCCCCAGACGAATCAGCTTATCGTTCTCTGACAAAATCATGGTTTGGTCATTCATCACTTTTTGATTTGCTAAAATTTCTCTCACAAAAAGATGTGAAAGTAGTGATCACTACCGATCATGGAACGATTCGCGTGAAGCGCCCATATAAAATAGTGGGTGACAGAAACACTAATACGAACTTGCGATACAAACAAGGCAAAAACCTTGCATTTAATGCAGATGGAGTTTATGCCAGTCGCAATCCCGCAAGTCTCAATTTGCCCAAAGTGAACGTAAGTACTTCCTTTGCTTTTGCGCGTGAAGACTATTTTTTCGCATACCCGAATAACTATAACTACTACGTCAATTACTACAAGGATACCTTCCAACACGGTGGGTTAAGTATGGAGGAAATGATCATTCCTTTTGTAGTTTTGGAACCTAAATGACAACCTTTAATATTTCAACCATTGCCGATCTAAAAGCACCTGCGCAAAAGGTGGCAGAGTTGCTTTCTGATTATCCTGTGGCTTGTTTTTATGGAGAAATGGGCGTGGGGAAAACCACCTTTATCAAAGTGATTTGTAATGAATTGGCTGTTGTGGACAGTACCAGTTCACCCACATTTGCCATTGTAAATGAATATCAGGATGGCAAAAGAAGGTCTATATATCACTTTGATTTTTATCGAATAAAAAATATCAGAGAAGCCCAGGATATTGGAACTGAAGAATATTTTTATTCTGGCGATCCATGTCTGATTGAGTGGCCAGAGATGATAAAAGAATTAATTCCTGAGCAACACCTTGAAATTAGTATTAAATTAGTAGGCATAACCGACCGGGAATTAACGATCACAATCCGGGGCTGAACAAGGTATGGCGGATAAAATGAAATCAGGTTTTGCAGAATTAGCAAGAGAGCAAAGCCTTTACACGCAGGAAGCTCCTGCCAAAATCAAAAGATCAAAAAACTCATTATTCATTGGCGTGCCCAAGGAAATATCACTCCAGGAAAGGCGTGTAGCATTAAAACCTGAATCGGTGGATGTTTTGGTAAATAATGGACACGAGGTTTGGGTGGAAGCGGGTGCAGGAACTTCTGCCAATTTTACCGACAATGAGTACAGTGAAGCCGGAGCTAAAATAGTACGCTCTGCCAAGGAGGTGTATCAATCGAAATTGATATTGAAAGTGGAACCACCGACCCTGTCGGAAATAGAATGGATGCAGGATGGTAGCGCGGTGATTTCAGCGTTTCAAACTGGACATCAGTCTGTCGATTATATTCATGCTCTGAATAAAAAGAGAATCACCGGACTCGCATATGAGTTCATTGAAGATAAAGTAGGAGGCTTGCCACTGGTAAGGGCCATGAGTGAAATTGCAGGATCTGCCGTGATGCTCATAGCTTCCGAATTGCTTAGCAATACCAATGGCGGTCAAGGGGTAATTCTTGGTGGAATTACTGGCGTGCCTCCCACACAAGTTTTGATTCTGGGCGCTGGGACTGTAGCTGAATATGCTGCGAGAGCTTGCCTCGGGCTGGGTGTGGATATCCAGATTTTTGACAATCATATTTATAAACTTCGCAGGATCAAACATGCGCTTGGTCAGCAAGTCCATACATCGACCATAGATAACGCTACGCTGGGCAGGGCTTTGAAAAATGCCGATGTGGTGATAGGTGCCATCCGACCTGACAAAGGAAGAAACATGTGTGTAGTTTCAGATGAAATGGTAGCGGATATGAAATCTGGATCAGTAATCATTGATGTGAGCATTGATCAAGGAGGATGCATTGCCACTTCAGAAATGACCAATCACAAGCGACCTACTTTTAAGAAGTATGATGTCATTCATTATTGCGTTCCAAATCTTGCTTCACGCGTTTCCCGTACAGCCTCTATGGCGATTTCAAATATCCTTACGCCTATTTTACTAAATATAGCAGATGCTGGAGGAGTAGATGAGATGATTTTTAGTCAAAGGTGGTTTATGAAAGGAGTCTACACTTACCGTGGGAGTGTCACCAATGTCCACCTGGCCAAGAAATTTAATCTTGGATATAAAGATTTGAATCTGTTGATCGCTGCAAGGATGTAACCAAAAATACCGGAGGCTAATCCGGTATTTACCAATTCAACTCTATGATTGTCAGAAGTAATATCTTAAATATATCGATGTTTCACTATGCCAGCCAGAAAAGTCAGCGTCTAAATCATCTTCTTTATTGGTTAAATTCATATTAACAAAACCAACCATTGTTGAAAAGCTAAACTGTTCAGAAAGCATATATTCCGCACCAATTTCCGGGCCCCAGGAAAACCCTTTTGTGTTCGTTTTTTCATTGTAAAATTCAGATCTATAGGAGGTTCTGCTATTGATCTTATCAAGTCTGAGTCCATAGAGATAATTCAGTTTTTCTACTCTTTTCATTCCATATACGCTCAATCCAAATCGAGTTGATTTGCTTCTGGAGTCGGATAGAGAATCTTCAGAAGAGTATTTTGCAAATCCAAAAAATGGTTCGATTCTAAAATTATCAGAGGCATTGATTGTGATGCTTATGTTTTTTCCTGGAGCCGCATTAAGACTAAACAGCTCAAAGAGTTCAATTTGGGATAATTCTATACCCAATCCAATGGTTCTTAATTTATTTTGACCATACCCATTTTGATGAAATATCAGGCATGTTAAGAGCATTAATAATAGAGAACTAGTTTTTAGTAATTGCATGACTTTGAAGGTTAGATGATAAATTATTTCGAATTTTTTTTTGACTAATAATTAATTGAAACTTGGCTTTTTGGAGGTATTAAATCCAATGGTTATACCGAGGATTGATCCACTCTTAATTGGCGATAGATAAAGATTGACAGGCATATTTAGATATCCAGATTTAAATGTTTTACCAACAGCTAAGATCATCCCTAAAGAAGCTTTGGGAACTCCACGGTTATCAATGAGTTCTTCAGTTTTCACATTTAGAGGTATATCAGAAATATTTCTTGTTCTCATCCATTTGCCATTACTATAATAACCTTCTTCAGTTTTAACCATCCTCAAGACAGGCCCAAGTCCAAATTCGAATCCACTTTTATTAAACCTAAATCCATTTAAAAAAGTAACCGAAGGAATTATCGTACCGCTTTCAAGTCCATTTACGGCCACCACGACCTCCACTAAAGCTTGAAAATCACCAGAACTCATATATTGCTTCTCATATTGATAGCCAAACATCATAGAAACCGGAAACATATTGTAACCGCCCTCATCTTTAGGAGCTCTCAGGCGATCGCCATTTCTACCCATGGTGTATACGGCACCCATGCGCGGACCATTGAGATTGACAGTTGTTTGTCTGGTAGTAATCGGTAAGCTGTAGTTGATTAAAAGGTCGACGAGATGAGGATCATTTTCTATATTAAGAAGGTCATTGAGAGAAATCATTCCCATGGTTTGAATTTCAGCTTGAGCATTAAGATATTCCATCACACTTGTTGTTTCTACTTTGTCAGCTTTTACATCTATCAAGCGAAGAATTATTACAATTTTATCACCGTACAATTCCGCATTGCCCGTGAGAATCTTATCTGCGTTGAGTAACGAACCCGCATGAGTCAATGCATTTTTACCAAAGCAAATGCTCGGATCAATCTCATTCTTTTCTAGGGTAGTACTCACATCATATTTGTCAAGAACTTCAAAGCGATCAATTTTTTCGAGTTCTAACCTGAGCATGTTCGCCATGGTGATGTTATCGATCTCAAGATTTCTTGTGTCGATGCTTATGAGTGCAATGGTGGGTTTTTCCTGAGCTTGGAGCATTGAGAAAACACCAATGATAAAAATTACTTTCAAGACTATTTTGACGACTAAAAATTTCATGATTTTTCTTTTTTGATTTGATCAAAGTTTAGCATTCTGTGGGGGTTCAAGAAACGGATTTTCGAAGCGTAGGAGGAGGTTCTATGGGTATTCGCAAGGATTCTGATCAATAAGAAAATGGTTGCTCTAATTATGGGATATTGTGCCAATGGATAAATGCCTTTGGTATTATTTGCAAATAGTTTTACCTTAATTTGCAGATATTGCAAATCAAAATTCAACCTTGTCCCAATGAAACAAATTCAACAAGTTCATTTTTTGGAAAATATCCAAAAGAGTACAAGCTCCAATATAAGTTTTGTGAATGAATTGGCTGACTTGCTCGAGATAAGCAGTGATAGTGCTTATCGCAGGTTGAGAGGTGAAACTTCTCTTACATTCAATGAGGTCGGCATCATTTGTAACTATTATAAGGTTTCTTTCGATGCTTTTAACAATTCTCCTGATGTGCAGATAGTGCCATTCAGATACAAAACACTGCTTGGCTCCAAAGAAAATTTCATTCAATATCTAGGTGAATTATGTAGTGAGATGGATCGGGTGAGGCTGGCAAGATCAAATGATAAACATATCATTTACGCCGGACAAGGGTTGCCGATATTTCACTATTTCAAATTCCCAATGCTCACGGCATTCAAGACATTCTATTGGTTCAAATCTATTATGAATGTGCAAAGCCTTCAAAATGAAATTTTTTCTCCTGATAAAATTGAAAATGAAATTATTGAATTGGGAAACCGATTATTTCGATCCTATCTCGAAGTTCCTTCAACTGAAATTTGGGTTGATGCCACAGTCATGGGAACGATCCATCAAATTCAATTCTATTGGGATGCAGGAATGTTTGCGAAAAAGGATGATGCGCTTGCCGTTTGTGCTGATATGAAAGCGCTGATTGAATACATTCATAAAGTGTGCGCCACAGGGCAAAAGCAAGATGATTTTGATAATCCGACTATTATGGGCGAGAAACTATCGCTTTATTACAGTGAGATAGAAATCGAAAAAGTCAGTGTTCTTGTTCGACTTGGAGGAATCAGCAGAATATACCTTGATCAGCTGACCTGCGGATCCATTCACACCGAACATAAAGAATTTGCAAGTGAGACATCAGATTGGCTAAACTCAATCATTAGCAAATCAAATTTGATCACTGGCGTATCTCAAACCATACGATACCAGTTTTTCAATAGAAGCCTGAAACAACTCCAAAAATTGGAAGATCACATAAGGGAAGATTAGTGGCTGGACTATCTATTATAACCCAGCCAAACTTGCTTCTATGGCATTAATTTTAGCTTCTGTATCTACTTTTTTCTTTCTTTCCATCTCGATAACCTGGGCAGGAGCACCGCTGACAAATTTTTCGTTGCTTAGTTTTTTATCAACTGATGCAAGGAATCCCTTGGTGTAAGCCAAATCTTCTTCCAGCTTTTTCCTTTCAGCATCAACATCTATTTCCTGATTTACAGGAATGAAATATTCGTCTGATCCCAGTACAAACCCTGCACAGTTTTCAGGTTTGATAGAAGAGAAGTTGATACTTGAGATGTTTGCTAATTTTTGGATAGAGCTTACGATTGGTTCGATGGCTACTTTATCAGCAGATTTTATCACTAACTCCAACGCTTCTTTCGGCGAAATTCCTTTGCCATTTCGCAGATTTCTGATGTTGGAAGTGATTTCAAAAAGTAGTTCACCAGAAGCTAAAATTGATTCATCATAGGAAATGGCTTTTGGCCATGCGGTTGTAATCAAAGGTTCGCTGCGATCACGCAACCCATGCCACAACTCCTCAGATATGAATGGCATAAATGGGTGGATCAATTTCATCAGTTGCTCAAAAATCCCAATGGTACTTTCCAATGTTTTGGCATCTACTGGCTGTTCGTAGGCGGGTTTGATCCATTCCAGATACCAGCTACAGAAGTCGTTCCATATGAGCTTGTAGATGGTCATCAGCGCATCTGACATTCTAAATTTGCTAAAATGATCTTCAAGCTCTATGAGCGACTGATTCAATCTACTTTCAAACCAAGCAATGGCCAATGCATTCTCATGCGGCTGAGCTATTTCCTTAACTTCCCAGCCTTGAATGAGCCTGAATGCATTCCATATCTTGTTGGAAAAATTTCTGCCTTGCTCAATCAGTTTCTCATCGAAAAGCAGATCATTTCCGGCAGGAGAGGAAAACAGCATTCCCGTTCTTACACCATCTGCTCCGTATTGTTTGATCAGATCAAGCGGATCAGGAGAATTGCCCAATGATTTGGACATTTTCCTTCGTTGCTTATCTCTTACTATTCCTGTGAGATATACGTTTTTGAAAGGTTTTTCACCGCTATATTCATAGCCTGCAATGATCATTCTGGCAACCCAGAAAAACAGAATTTCTGGCGCTGTTACGAGCGTATCAGTAGGGTAGAAGTAGTCAAGATCTTTGTTTTTTCCGGGGATAATTTTTCCGGTTTCCCTATCAAAACACTCGTCATTGAATCCGTCAAAAACGGCCTGAGGAAACAACCAAGATGAAGCCCAAGTATCTAAAACATCTTCATCTTGTTTTAAATCGGCTGTTGTCAGATTTTGATTGCCAGATTTCATTTTGGCAATAGCCAAAGCCTCTTCAATCGTTTCCCCAACAGCATATTCATCTTCGCCAGAGCCATAGAAATAAGCAGGAATGCGCTGACCCCACCAAAGTTGGCGAGAGATACACCAGTCTCGAACATTCTCCATCCAATGATTGTAGGTGTTCTTGAATTTGGATGGGTACAATAGCACTTCATCCTCCATCACAGCCTGATGTGCCTTACGGGAAATGTCTTTCATGTTGATGAACCACTGTAGTGAAAGCTTTGGCTCAACCACGGTATTGGTTCTTTCTGATCGACCGATTCTGGTAACGAAATCCTCAGTCCCCACAAGCTGTCCTGCAGTGTCAAG
Organism: Cyclobacteriaceae bacterium; assembly: GCA_047632435.1. Taxonomy (GTDB): domain Bacteria; phylum Bacteroidota; class Bacteroidia; order Cytophagales; family Cyclobacteriaceae; genus JAMZMI01. The sequence continues at coordinate 7,683 of JBLICU010000063.1, read as the reverse complement.
ATCCTTAACGATCATTTTTCGAACCTTGAATCGATCTACACCAACAAATTTTTCAATCCCGCATGCTTCATTCAATGTGCCATCCAGGTTGATGGTATCGATGACTTCCAGATGGTGTCTTTGGCCAATTTCATAGTCATTTGGATCATGTGCCGGAGTTACTTTCAAGCAACCGGTTCCAAAGTCAAGTTCCACGTAATCATCGGCGATGATGGGAATTTCTCTATTGATAAATGGAACTAATGCAAATTTTCCAATCAAATGGGTGTATCTGCTGTCCTTAGGATTTATAGCTATGGCCGTATCACCCAATATTGTTTCTGGTCTTACCGTGGCGATGGTGACGAATTGATCAGAGTCCTTTATTTGATATTTTACAGAATATAAAGAAGCCTTTTCTCCATCTTCCTTGTAGATCACTTCTTCATTGGAAAGTGCGGTTTGTGCTTCTGTATCCCAGTTGATCATTCTCAGACCTCTGTAGATGAAGCCTTTTTTATGCAAATCAATAAAAACACGAATCACTGCTTTGTAATAACCTTCATCCATGGTAAAAGCAGTACGGTCCCAATCACAAGAAGCACCCAATTTTTTGAGTTGTTCCAGGATGATCCCGCCATATTTTTCTTTCCATTCCCAGGCATATTTCAGAAATTCATCGCGCGATAGGTCACTTTTTTTGATGCCTCTTTCGCGAAGCATGGCCACCACCTTAGCCTCAGTAGCAATAGATGCATGATCTGTGCCGGGCACCCAGCAGGCTTCCTTGCCTTCCATTCTGGCTTTCCGAATCAAAATATCCTGGATGGTATTGTTGAGCATATGCCCCATGTGTAGCACCCCAGTTACGTTCGGCGGAGGAATGACAATGCTGTATGGTTCTTTATCCGGATTGACGGTTGCTTTGAAATAACCGTTTTCCATCCAATACGCATACCATTTGTCTTCTATTGCTGACGGTTCATATTTTGTTGAAATATCCATTTATCCGATCTCCTGTTTTGGCTAAAAAAATGAAGCGCAAATCTATGATTTTTTGAATGAATTGACTTTTTAGTATTTGAATAATTCGACTTGATCTGGGAGAAGAATTTTGAAGAATCAACACTCATCATTCAATTGCTCTATTGAGATTCCAGATTTGATAAATAACTGATATGAATTATTTTTAACTGATCTAAATCCAAAATGGCTTCTGAGTGCGTACATTGAATTGAATAAGCAGAACTATCAAAACCTTAAACATATGATTACTTCGCCCACTGTCGGACATATTTCGAATTCCAAACTCAAGTATGTGGAGAAAAAGGATATCCTTTGGAAGCAATTGCTTTCACTTACTTTATTATATGCTTCCGTTATTATTGGCTGGATAGCCTATTATAATTACCAGCCCATTCTTTTGGCGAAATACAGCTTCAAAGACCTTACTTTATTTTTATTTATCACTCAGGGAATCATTCTTGTGATCACACCGATGATTGCAGGTAGACTTGGAGATAAATTTCGGGTGAAGGCAGGTCAAAGATTGCCGATCATTTCCGCCGGAGTAAGTTTTGCAGCCATGATTTTTATGGCGACAGCCTTTACATTATTAACGGATCCGGGACCGATATTCAGATGGATCTTGCCTGGTTTGATTGTTCTATGGTTATTTTCAATGGCACTTTTCACAAGTCCCGCAATATCTACAATTGAAATTTTTGTACCTGCCAAGAAACTTCCTACGGCCATGGCCATGTTGACCATTGTTTATGGATTACTCTATGCGATTGAACCTGTCATTGTGAACATTATCAACGCCATAGGCGCGCCGTTGACTTTTGTGGTCGGTGGAGTGGCTGTCTTTTTGAGTGGGCTTTTGATGAAAAATAACACCAAGTATATGCTGGATGTTCCGCCAAAGACTGAAGTTGGAAAATCGGATTATACATATGCACTGGCACTTGGAATTGCTTTTGGATTGACCACCACTATTCTTTTTAATATGTTTCCAATCTGGTTTGACGAAAAGAGCTTTTCAGTTTTTGGATATACAGGATCCACTTTGATTTCAGGTATTTTGATAATTGTTGCCATCTTGAGTTATCCGATTAGTAGGGTGGTAGAACAAAAGTCGGTTTACTTATCCATTATGATTTCGATATTGAGTGTGGTGGCGATCTCTTTTGCTATTTATTATGCTACAGACGCAACGATACTTACCGTACTCATGATTTTGTTTGCAGCCTGTTATGCCCTCATGTCGGTGAGTTTTTTACCTTTGGCCCTTTCTGTAGTTCGTGATCAAAACAAGGTATTTGGTGTCGGTGTATTCTTTGCAGGTTTCGAACTCCCCAATGGAATTTTGGAAGCTGTTTTGGTTCAAATGGGAATTTTTTAATTCGGAAAATGTAATTTATTAAACCTTATTTCTCTCGGTTTTTATATGAGCGTATGTCGAAATAAACCTAGCCTTGAGACCAATTTTGGATAAAGAAAGTGCAAGCTTTCCGGACTCATGTGCTTGCTGTTTTCCTACTTGCTGAGTGTGCCTCGAATGTTGAAATGACTCACAAAAAACTATCCTTTCGATTGTTTAATTTTGCAATTAGGCAAAGAAAAAATCTTGTTATTCAGCTTCATAATTGGGCGTGACCATGATATGTGCCCGATGCGTTCCGGGGTTCATGATCCAGGGAGCTCCAGGTACTGGTGGTGCAACGGGTAAGCCTGTAGATTCAGCAGTTGCATAAGGTATGTAAATCACAAATCGGAGTTTGGTATTTATTGGTTCTCCATTTTCGTCTAGTTCTCCATTCATCACATACAGGGTGCTTTTGTCGGGCATTATGAGTTTTCCTTCGCTTACCTCTTTTTCACGTAGATCAAAGATTTCCTGAAATGAAAGTGCTTGTGCTTTTAGCTCTCTACCTCGGGTCATAAATGGTTCCAAATCTTTGTGATAAGCAGCGACACTAAATCCCTCCTTTGCAGGATCATCTGCCAAACAGATCATATCATTTTTTCCTTCTCTGATCACGACAATTTTTCCCTCAATATCAAAACCTAAAACTTTTGCCCTTGGCTGCAGTGATTCTTCAAGAGGAAGGACGGCTGTTTTTATTTGCCATTCTTTATTTGGGATTTCCTTGGGCTGTGCGTTACAGGAAGAGAGGCATATTAATAAAGGGAGTATGAGAAGGAGTTTTTTCATAGGGTCGGGGTTAAAGCTTTGAATTTATTGAATTATGCATGGATCATCATCATTTACAACTGAAATTAATGGGTATCAAATTATTCAGTTACGACAACCAATTTCCCTTTGGCCTGATCCGATTCCATATATTCATGGGCTTCCACGATTTGGTCAAGATGAAATATGCGGTCAATATTCAGATTGATCCTGTCACTGGCCACTTCATCAATAAAAGTTTGGAGTAAATCCTTTGATAGGTTTTTGGATTCACCCATATAGACCGTCAATCGTCCCAGTGATGGAATATCACCCATAGGAGTAAAATCACTCATCGACCACTCATTTCCTAGTATCCCTGTCATGCAGACCATCCCTTTCGGACGAATACATTTTAGTGAATCTTTAAGTGTAGTAGTACCTATAAGTTCCAAAACTTTGTCGATCCCTGCGGGAAATAAGTTCCGAAGAGGTTTTGAAATATGACCATCTTCAATGATGACATGATCAGCACCATTGGCCATGAGGGACTCTGATTTTTTTGGATTTCTAGTGGTAGCAATGACGGTAATACCCATCGTTTTGGCGAGTTGACAGGCGAGCATTCCTATGGACGAAGTGCCACCTCTAATCAACAGCGATTCCCCGCTCTTGACTCCTAGTGCCTCATTCAATGAGCCAGAAACTGTCTGAAACATTTCTGGAATCGCTCCCAAGGTGCTCCAAGGGAGGTTGCTTTCAAAAGGGAAAATGATTGACAATGGAGCCAGACAATATTCTGCATATCCACCATCAAAGTCTCTGCCCATGCCACCCATGATCACAGCGACTTGTTGACCTTTTTGATGGGTGTTTGATGGATCAGTATGTACTATTCCCACGCATTCAATTCCTTGAATTCGCGGAAATATAACATTAGGTGAGTCCCCTTTTCTAGTGAATATTTCTGATCTATTCAGACCAAATGCCTTGGTCCTGATGAGTACCCAACCTGATTTAGTTTCAGGAATAGGGCGTTCCTGAATTTGAATGACGGATGGTGGACCTGGGCGTGTGGTGACTGCTGCTTTCATCATTTTAGACTACTCGCTGTATTTGGAGTGCTGATCAATTCTTTGAAAATAGCCCATCTTTTTTCTGGTTGATCGGCAGTGCCACCTCTGGATTCTATATATGCTGCAACCAGATCCATTCCCCAGTTGTAATTGATCACATAGCTGCGGTATTGATCTGCAAATTTGATCGAATGCAGTGCTTTGTCAGGTGCGTATAGATTGTATTTCACAACCCAATCGACATAATCCTCACTGGTTATCTCACCGTCCAGGTATTTTCTATCCGCTTCAGTTCTGGCATAAGTCAGCTTACTGAAAAGCTTTTGGATGGCATAATATTCGTCAGCCTTGGAGGCATCCAAGCCTGCAAGCGGAAATAGCACTTCTTTTTCATATTTCACCCTTTCGTCACCAGGAAAAGCTACATCTATACCATAGTTGGCACTACCTTCTGCCAGTAGTGATAGTGGAGAAAAGAGTGGGTACACACTAAATTCTTTCCAACCTTTCCCATTGACTAAATTTTGCTCAAGCATTGCGTTGAAGATGTGATGTCCGGGATATCCTTCATGGCATGCCAGATCTATTGCGCGCGAAATGGAGATTGGAAAATCGGTATTGATTTGAATCAGGCTTTGACTATTGCCCTGATAATAATTGTATCCTCCCCAGCTTTTTCCGGTGACATATTCGAGTACAAAGTTTTCATTTTCAGGAAGGTCATAATATCGTTTGGTTCGCAATCTGGCTTCCTCGATGGCAGTTTTAAACACCGTATCTAGTTTGTCTTTTGGAATCATAAACTGTTCTACATAAGCGTTGTATCTACTGGACAGATCACCAGTCCCCGGTACTTGGTTATCCATATTTAAGAGGAGGCTATCGAAATAGGCACTTTCATAATGTGGCGGTTCAGTGTCGTATAGAAGTTTGGCTTCTTCATCAAAACTATAGGTTGTGCCATTGATCATTTCCACTTTGGTTTTGGCTGCCAGAAGTTGCTTTTTCATCATGATCAGTCGGGCATGGTCCAAGTCTGTGAAAGATTTTGTGTCTACCTGATCGCATAGACTTATCAGATCAATTGCTCTAGAGATAAATTTCTTAGCTGGAATAGAGTCGGCTTTTGAGGTAGGTTTCCATTCATCAGGGCCATAATAGGCATCTACAAAATCGCCATTATATTGTCCGATTTCTAAAATCAGCTTGACATATTTTTCAGCTATGCCATCCATGGTAGGGGCTGGCAGTGGGGGAGTGCATGCACTTATGAAATATAGCAAAAACAAGATGATGGTTAGGTTTTTCATTTTTTCAATATTTGGTGTGTTGATTTGGACATCATTCATTTATCTGATTTTTTCCTCGTCCGAGATCAGATTGATATTCAGGGCGATTTTACTTTCAACAATTTAGCGGAAATCCTGGTCAATCGAGACCTAGACTCTTGATATAGGCTTCATTGTTGGAAGGTCTTCCTAGGAATTCTTCTACCGCTTTCACAACATCTTGTTGAGATCCGTTGGCCAAAATAATATCGCGATATCTTATGCCCGTTTTCTGATCAAGAAGTCCATTTTTTTCGAATTGGGTAAACATATCCTGTGCGTATACTTCTGACCAAAGATAACCATACATGTATACTGGATGAGTGTTGATGTGAATCCAACTCGCTTGAGGATGGGTGCCTTCTATGTAGGAATCCTGAACACCAATCGCCTTATCAATCTGTTTCCAAAGATCATCTGTGGAAATCGGATTATTAGGATCATATTTATCGTAAAGGTTCATGTCGTAGCTACAATGTAAACAGAATCGAATGAACCAATAATATGTATCCAGAATTTCATTTTTAACAAAAGCAGATGTACCAAAATTGGCAGATATTGTAGTAGATAGAAAATAATAAGACCTTGCCTATATAGAGGAGGCACTCCATGCGCCAGCTTCAAGATTCGTCGGCTTGTTGTGAATTAAGTTTTTTGAAAATTACCAATAAAAAAGTCTCGTTTTGCAGTTGGATTTGATTCTTATCTCGCAGCTATTTAAGATGTGTTTCAACATATTTATTTTTTCAAATCCAAAATGTTCATAGTTATTAACCTGACAAAAATCAGTTGGCCAAGTCATATATACGTGCAAGAGACATGTACTGATATTTGGCATATTTGTGATTGATAAAAACCGTCTCGGATTTTCAAAACACAAAGCGTGCTGGTAACAGAAGATATAAAAATTAAATGCTATCACTGTGGTGATGATTGTCTCGATGAACTGATCATTTTTGATGAGAAGGACTTTTGTTGTCATGGCTGTAAGGCTGTCTATGAGCTAATCAATCAAAGTGATCTCCGACAATACTATCAGAACAAAGATCTCAAGGCAGAGAAAGTAAAAGACCACTCGGCAATCGAACGCAAATATACCTTTTTGGATCATGAGGAGGTTATCGGGAAGCTGCTCCGCTTTCAGGATAATGAGCAGTCCATTGTGCGGTTTTATTTAGCAGGAATTCATTGTAGTTCCTGCATCTACTTGTTGGAGCACTTACCCAAATTGGAACCCCGCGTGTTGCGTGCGGAAGTGAACTTCATACGAAAGGAAATCACTGTTACATTCACAAAAAAAATATCACTCAGGGAGCTAGCCGTACTTTTAGCATCATTGGGCTATGAGCCGACAATCAATCTCGAAAGCCTCGAACAAAACGATAAAATTCGAAAACAGCCTGGGTTGGGAGTGAAGATTGCCGTTGCAGGATTTTGCTTTGGCAACAGCATGCTTATTAGTTTGCCCGAATACCTGGATGCTAGTTTTCAATTTGAAACTACTTTTAAATCGCTATTTGGATGGATCAATTTGTTGTTGGCCATGCCTGTAGCTCTTTACGCAGCTCAGGATTATTACAAAAATGCATGGGCTGGTTTGAAGCATAGATATTTGAACATTGATGTACCAATCACCCTGGGTATTCTTACACTCTTTTTGAGAAGCATTTACGAAATTTTGAGTGGCACAGGTCCAGGCTATTTTGATTCCTTGAATGGACTTGTTTTTTTCCTCTTGTTGGGGAAATGGTACCAAGGGAAATCGTATCAGGCGCTTTCATTTGAGCGGGATTATAAATCATATTTCCCAGTTTCTGTTTTGCGATTGGTCAATGGTCAAGAGGAAAATGTAATGCTCAAAGATCTCAACGCAGGTGACGAAATTGTTTTACATAACCTTGAATTGATTCCAGCCGATGCTGTGATACAAAATGGGGAGGGTAGGATAGACTACAGTTTTGTCACAGGCGAAGCAGAGCCTGTTGCCAAAAAGATTGGAGATAGGGTTTTTGCAGGAGGGCGACAAATTGGTGGTCAGCTCACGATTAAACTTGAGAAAGCGGTAAGAAACAGTGAACTCACCCAGCTTTGGAATTTAGAGGATTCTTCTGCTAAATCGGTCAAT
>JBLICU010000062.1:0-20914 GCA_047632435.1 Cyclobacteriaceae bacterium | reverse complement strand
CCGATAGCACCATAGACAATCATGGGCTGAGACAGTATCGAAGATTCTATACTCAAATCGCAGTGACTTACGATACACCACCAGTGCTAATAGAAACATTTGTGGAAGGACTCAGAAAGATTGTTGAAAATCATCCCGACACACGAAAGGATTACTACAATATTTATTTCAATGACATGGCTTCTTTTTCATTGAATATCATGTTTTACATATTCTTTGAGGTGCCCGATTGGTCTGCGGAACTAAAGGCAAGACATGAGATTTTGATTGAAATCCTGAAACTGGCAGATAAACTAGGAGTTAATTTTGCATTCCCGACACAAACGCTCCAAATGGAAACCTTCCCAGGGCAGCCTTCATTGTCACCCAATTACCTTGGAAAAGATGAGCTACGGTTGAGGATGAATGAGCATTTTAGTAAACAATGAACCGGGGACGATGAGCAGAAAACGGTGAACAGTTTTGAGTCGACAATGCTTGGTCAACCGTAAGCGGTGAACGAGTTATTTATTCCAAGCAACATGTAAATTGTACCAAATACCAAAAAAAAATGAGAGCATATCAACTAGTAAAAAATGGAGCGGCAAAACAAGCCTTCTCACTTATTGAAATGCCCACTCCTGTGCCCAAGGCTGGAGAAGTTTTGATAGCGTCAGAAGGTTTCGGTCTGAACTTCGCTGATGTGATGGCACGGCTTGGTATATACAAAGACTGTCCACCTTTGCCAGCGGTCATTGGTTATGAAAATGTGGGTCATATAAAGGCTGTAGGCGCTGATGTCACTTCTCTTAAAGTGGGAGATAGGGTGTTGGCATTTACCAGATTCGGAGGTTATGCAGATCACGTCATTTCAAATGAAATGGCAGTTGTAAAGATTCCTGAAACGCTTACCATTACTGAAGCCACAGCTTTGGCTACTCAATACATCACCGCCTATTTTGCTGCTGAAGAAACAGTAAGACTTCACAAAGGAGATCATGTACTAATACATGCAGCGGCAGGAGGAGTTGGCACTGCTTTGATTCAGTTATTAAAAAGAAAAGGTTGTGTCATTTTCGGTACCGCAGGATCCGTAGAAAAAATGGAATACCTAAAAGCCCTCGGTGTGGATTTTCCAATTAATTACCGAGAGAATGACTACCTACAGGTGGTAGACGAACTTGGTTTCAAAGGTAAACTAGATGCCACGTTCAATCCGGTGGGTGGCGATTATGTCAAGAAAGACTTTAAACTTTTAAATGCAGGAGGTAGGGTCGTTCTGTATGGTGCTTCAAAATTGACTGAAGCAAGGGGAAATATTTATAAAATGATCAAATTACTCTTCGGATTTGGATTCTGGAGCCCGATTGGATTTGTCTCCAAATCCACTTCGCTCATTGGCATCAACATGCTTCGTATTGCTGACAATAAGCCTTTGGCATTAAAGAGATGTTTGGATGCTGTGATTGCATTGGCTGCAGCAGGCGAAATAAAACCAACTAAAGGAACTGAATTTTCGCATACTGAATTGGCACAAGCACATGACTATCTTGGTTTGCGGAAATCTGTGGGGAAAGTCGCTATAAGATGGTGACCATGAGACAATGCAAATTCGTTCACTTGATTTTACGATTCATTTGATATTTCGGAATTTATCTATTCGTGAAAATAATCTTATCTTGTAAGAGAATATTCGCAATTTTCTTAACCTATGAGACATACCTTTTATTTTGTTGCCCCTTTAACACTAATCATAGTGGGTATAATGGGATACTTCTACCCTGCCTGGTGGTATAGCTATATAATTCTTGTTCCATTGACAATCATTGGTTTAATGAACAGCAAGTTTCAAAGTAGCCATACCATTCTCAAAAACTTTCCCCTGCTTGGCTATTTCAGGTACTTTTTCGAAATGATCTCTCCTGAAATCCAACAATATTTTATTGAAAGATCAACGGATGGAACTCCTTTCAGCCGCAACCACAGATCGTTGGTGTACCGAAGAGCAAAGGGTGTCAATGACACCCATCCATTTGGAACACAACTTAATCTCAACACACCTTCCTATGAGGCGATTCGACATTCTATATATGCTATACACCCATTTGACGAATTTCCAAGGGTGATGATCGGAGGCTCTTTTTGTAAGCACCTTTATTCTGCCTCGATTCTTAATATTTCAGCCATGAGTTATGGCGCATTAAGTTCGAATGCTGTTCTTGCACTGAACAAAGGAGCTAAAAAAGGAAATTTTTATCACAATACCGGGGAAGGAAGTGTATCAGATTATCACATTGCCGGAGGCGGAGACTTGGTATGGCAAATCGGAACTGGGTATTTTGGTTGCAGAACTCCTGAAGGTGATTTTGATCCCGAGAAATACAAGGCTAGAGTTGCACTTGATCAGATCAAAATGATAGAACTGAAAATATCTCAAGGTGCTAAACCTGGCCATGGGGGTGTGCTACCCGCAATAAAAAACAATGAAGAAATCGCTCGTATCAGAGGTGTAAAACCTTTTACAACTGTCCTATCACCTCCAGGGCATAAAAATATCAAAAATGCAACCGACTTATTAAACTTCATCAAGAACCTACGTGATTTATCTGATGGTAAACCTGTCGGGTTTAAGCTGTGTATTGGTCGGACAGAAGAATTCATTGATCTGGTGAAAAAGATGGTTGAATTGAAAATTTGGCCCGATTTCATCACAGTGGATGGTGCCGAAGGCGGTACGGGCGCTGCTCCGCTTGAATTCTCAGATTCTGTAGGGATACCATTAGAGCCAGCACTGATCTTTGTACAGAGCACTTTGATAAAATACAACCTGCGAGATGAAATCAAAATAATCGCAAGTGGCAAAGTGTTGACTGCCTTTTCGATTTTAAGAATGCGCGCACTTGGAGCTGATATTTGTAATTCGGCCAGAGCATTTATGTTCAGTTTGGGTTGTATTCAGGCGCTAAGATGCAATTCAAATGACTGTCCTACCGGTGTAGCCACCACCGATAAAATGCTTGCTAAAGGTTTAGTTGTTACAGACAAATCTGAGAGGGTTTATAATTTCCATAAAAACACTATACATGCGGTTTTGGAATTACTGGGTGCTTGTGGCATCACACACACGGACGATATTACCATTGGCATGTTTGTGAAAGGTGATGAAATGGTGGCTTTGTCAAACAGGTATTATCCTGATTCTGTACTCAACAGAGTGGACGAATAGAATAAGCTGTATTTAGAAAAGCCCATCACTTTTCCATATGATGGGCTTTTTTAAGCTTGAACGATTTAAGCTTAATCAAATTCGATTCATCTTCATCACTATATACTTCCTCCACCACTACAAAAGCTGGATGACCGTCAGATTCTTCGTAACCCATTAGGATAAAATCTTCCTCAATTCCATCAAAATATATTTTAATTTCATAAACAGTCACAATGCTATAGTCACCCCCAAATTCTTTAATGAAAAAATCTGCTTTATCACCTGTGATCATTTCCGCATTCATTTCCCATATTTCTCCATGTTCAGAAAAACCTTTGACCATAAGGTTTCCTTCGTATTTGTGATGGCTTGAATGGTGATGATGAATCTTGAGATGCTCAAAATCATCAATTGGCACATCGCTCACAAAATACCCTGAAAAAAACTGTGCTGATAGGGCGAAATTTGCAAATAGTAAGATGAACAATAACACAAATGATTTTCCCATGTGAAATAATTGGTTAATTGAATTCCAAAGTTAGTTTTATTGAAAAACTGTCATAAAAATCTTCGATGAAGAAGCTCTAAATGCATGTGAATAAAGACTTTGAAGCTAGAATGGGCACAAGTTTATCAATTCCAGTGATTCACATGAATGTAAAAGGTGCATATTCAACCCGCTTTCAAATATGCCGAAGGCTTTTTACCAAATCTCTTTTCAAAAAGAGTGGAAAAATAAGGTGAGTACTGAAACCCAACAGCAGCTGCAAGTTCGTTACTACTTAGATACACCCGCTTCTGTGCAAGCTCCATGGCTTTGTTAAGTTTGATCTCCTGAATAAACTGAAGTGGTGTTAATCCTGTTGCATTTTTCAGGTATCTATAAATCTGTCTTTCACTCATGGCCGCACAATCTGCCAGGCTCAGGACATTGAAATTAGAATCAGAGATACGATCCATCACCTCATCACGCAGTTTTTTCAGAAGCTTATCATCAAATGAAATGGACTCTTCCTTATCTGGCTCTTCTTCCATACGAAAAGCCGCATTTTGATACAAATTCTGCAACCGAATGATCAACTCCTCTGGATCAAATGGCTTTTGCAGATAGTCATCTATACCAATCCTCAACGCTTCCTTTTTTGTGGCATCATCAGACAGTGCTGTCAAGTGGATGAAAGGGATTTTATTCCATTCAGGAGTTGCCTTTACCTTTTTTGAAAAGGCCAGGCCATCCATCTCCGGCATCATCATATCTGAAATAATTATCTTGACTTTATCTTTCTCCAGAATCTTGAGGCCCTCCAGTCCGTTTATGGCTTGTCTCACTTCAAAATATGGTTTCAGCAATCCGGAAACATATTTTCTCATATCCGAATTGTCCTCAACGATGAGAAGAATGGGTTTATCGCTCAAACGTGACAAAATATCTATTGGTACGAAATTGTCTTGAAGTGCCGTTTCTACCTGAGTAGTTTCGATGGTTTCTGGCGCCTGAGCTATGATATGAATGGGTAAATACAAGGTAAAAGTGGTGCCTTTGAGAAATTCGCTTTGAACTTCGAGACTCCCTCCATGTAGTATGGCAATCTCCCGTGACAAAGCCAAGCCAACTCCAGTTCCACCAGCATTTTTTGAACTTGGAGCTTGGTAAAAACGATCGAAAATATGAGGCAAATCTTCTTGCTCTATTCCCTGACCTGTATCTTTCACGGTCAATTTTATTTGATCATTGATAATTGTGCGTATGTTAATGCTGCCTCCAGGATCTGTAAATCTCAAGGCATTAGATATTAGATTGATTATGATTTTCGAAATTTTATTACCATCCACATTCATAAACGGCGTTGCTGCATCCTCCCAAATGATCTTAACTCCCTGATCCTTTGCTTTGGTTGTAAAAATTGAAATAACCTGTTTGCCTAGCTCATTGATATTAACAATCTGTTTGTTGAGGGCCATTTCACCATCTTCCAACTTGGATAAATCAAGAATTTCATTGACAAGTTTCACCAAATTTTGGGTGTTTTTATAAACCAACTCCAAATCTTCTTCCATGTCAGGAGTAAGTTCCTCGGTATTCAAAATTTTGTGGATAGGGCCTTTTATCAGAGTCAGAGGCGTTCGCAGCTCATGTGCTACATTGATGAACCAGCGACTTTTCATTTCATTGATTCCCTTTATTTTTTCGTTTTGAGATGCTATCTCCGTGTTCTTCTGTGTCAGCTGATCATTGGCCTTCTTCCTTAGGACATATCCGCGATATACCAGAAAGACAACTATAAAAAGAAAAACTAAAGCAATGATTAACAACGTTTGGTAGAAGCTCTGTCTTTTTAAGTTGTAATCTGCTGTTTGTAGCTGTAAGTTTTTTTCGACCAATTCGCGCTCCTTCTTCTCAGTTTCAAATTGGGTTTTAATTGATTCAATCAATTGGCTGTTTTCGATTGTATATACAGAGTCATCCATAGCGACTTCTTTTGCATAGAAATCATAGGCTTGCTTATAATCCCCGATCTTATAATAAGCCTGTTGCAAATTGCTGTAGGCATTGGACGTGATTTGACCATTGTTCAGACTTTGAGCCAGAGCTAAGGCCTTTTTCGAATAATATATGCTCGAATCATAGTTACCTATGTCCAAAAAGTAAGAACCATGACCCTGATAAGCAAAGCCAATTTGCTTTTTTACCTCACTTAATAAGGCGTATTTGTATGCATTTTTCAAGTTAACAAATGACTCTGATTTCAATTCCATTCTTTGATATGTCAGATAAAGCCCTTGATAGTTTGAAGCCACCAAGCTCCAATTTTTCATATTTTCTGCGATTTTTCTTGACTTGTCATAATAATCAAGTGCGAGCTGAAAATTCTTTTCATCCGAATAAATGCCCCCCAGATTGTGATACATGGAAGCTACGCCTATATCTCGACCGATGGCATTGGCTATATCAATACATTCTCTATAAAATGTGATAGCCAAATCGTGATCACCCATATAGTCATGGTTGATTCCTATCGCGGCAAGGGAATAGTATATATTCAAAGAATCACCCAGTGTTACATATAGATCATATGCCTCATGGTTGAGTTTCAGCGATTCCGCATAATTATCTTCATTAATAAGAAAATCAGCCAATTCCATTTTAGCATTAGCCAACTGTGATTTTGCGTTGACTATTTCAAATAATTCTACAGCGTATTTGTATAAGACCTTAGCCGAATCGTATTTGCCAGATTCGTTGAGATATCCAGCCCAAATCAGATAAGTTTGAGCCAATTCCTTTTGATCAGGGTTTTGAGTGGATTGGATGAATTTCGTCTGAATCCTTTTTAAATCCAATGCATCCACATTTTCAAGATAGCCCTTGAGACTATCTGTATTTTGTGCAGCGGTTTTTAATGACACTCCAAAAACCAATAACAATAAAATTATAATGCGACTTGTGCTTATCAAAAATCCACTATTAACATGATTAAAAAACTAGAAGTCAAAACCGGGGCTGTGTTTTGAATCGTTCAGTTAGAAATTTAAAACACAAATAAGGAAGTACAGGCTTAAAAGAGAAGAAATTGTAAAAAATACCAGAATTATGGTAGTGCTATTTTTGAAGCTATTTTAGTATTTTCCTGATCTTTCTGCCTTCTTCCAGGAAGTGATGAATAGCGGTGGAATCGCCTGCTTCAAGGTGTGATTTGAGTGACATGATTTGCTTGAGATAGCTCTCTATGCTTTCCAAAAGCATTTTTTTGTTTTCTAAAAATATAGGAGTCCACATCTCCGGAGAGCTTTTAGCCAAACGGACTGTAGATGCAAAGCCGGATCCAGCTAACTCAAGAATAACTTCTCCGTCTTTTTCTTTGGACAGCACCGTATTGCTCAACGCATAAGAAGTCACATGACTCAAATGACTGATATATGCCAGATGCCGATCATGCTCTGTAGCACCCATTTTTACTATAAAAAACCCAATTGTCAAGGCCAATTCTTCGAACGACTGTCTTAAACTTTCATTTGTTTTTTCTTCCTCACAAATGATGAGACACTTATCCTGAAATAGTCCTGGAAATGCTGCTTCAGGACCAGAGTATTCCGTTCCGGCAATGGGATGCGCTGCAAGAAAATTATCCCTTCTTGGGTGAGCTTTCACTTCTTCACAAATGGCCCCTTTGGTGGATCCAAAGTCAACGACCAACTGGTCTTCACGGAGCTGATCCAAAATGCCCGGTAACATGTTTTTGATCACATCTACAGGTATAGATAATATGATCCAATCTGCCCATCGGATTCCCTCTGAAAGATCTTCAAATTTTATCTTAATGATATCAAGCTCGGCTGCTCTATCCAGCGTGGTTGACTTACGACTATATCCACCGAAAACAAATTCCTTTCGACTTTTGAGTGCCAATGAAAAGGAACCGCCAATCAAACCCACACCTACTAAAAGAACTTTTTTCATACCAACCTTTCAATTGCTTTTTGGATTAATTGCTTGTCCATACAAAGCGAAACGCGAATATACAATGAACCAGTTTCTCCAAAAATATGCCCTGGAGTTACGAAAATCCCTTTCTTATAAAGCAGATAATCACACATATGATCAGCATCAAATTTGGGGACTTTGGCCCAGACAAACAGGCCCGCCTGACCTTCAGCGATTTTACAATTAAGCTTCAATAAAAACTGATTGACTAATAGTCTTCTTTCGGCGTAAATAACATCCAACTTATCATACCATTCCTGTCCCAAAGACAAAGCTTTGGTAGCTGCCATTTGGATCGGTTTGAACATGCCTGAGTCCATGTTGCTCTTGATCCGAATCACGGGCTCGAGAAGTGATGAATTACCTGAAAGCCAACCTACGCGCCAACCTGCCATGTTGAAAGTCTTCGAAAAAGAATTCAATTCCAACGCCACTTCTTTGGCTCCAGGAACATTAAAAATGCTCAATGGTTGATCATTTTGAATAAAGCTGTATGGATTGTCGTGACAAAGCAAGATTCCCTTGCGCTTCGCCAATTCTACAAATTCCTGGAGAATATCTGCTGACCCTTTTTGCCCCGTTGGCATGTGTGGATAGTTGAGCCAAATTATTTTGACTTTGGAGTAATCCAGGCTGTTCAAAAAACCCCAATCTGGTTCCCAATTTTGATTTTCCAGCAATGGATAGTAAATCGGAACTCCTCCAACCATTTTGGTCACGGAGGTATAAGTGGGATATCCCAGCTCCGGTATCAAAACCTGATCTCCCGGATTTAAATATGCAAACGAAATATGGGTAATTCCTTCTTTAGAACCAATAAGCGGCAGTACTTCGTTTTGATCTAAATCAATATTGTATTTGGCTTTTGAAAATTGAGCCAACGCTTTTCTTAATTCTGGAATTCCCTGATAAGCCTGATACCCATGATTTTGGGACTGGATCGTCGTTTCTATTAGCTCGGAAATAACCACTGCATCAGGCATCAAATCTGGACTGCCAATCCCCATGTTAATGATATCCTTCCCTTCCTGATTCAGTTTTGCAACTTCCTTCAATTTTTTAGAGAAGTAGTACTCTTGAAGCTCACTGAGACGATCTGCCGGGCGAATATTCATTTAGATAGGAGTCGGTTTATGACCAATAATAAATTACCTCAAAAATATAAAATTAATGCCTCCTGATTGCGAAAGAATCTATTAAGAATCCTGATTTTCGGATTGATAGTAAGTTGTAGCGTCCTTTAGGTATAAATCAATGGCAGTGTTTTCTTCCTTGATCCGTTTTTTACTCCATCTGAAATGCAAGGACAAATAATCAACTACGTGTTCCCTATATTTGATTAGTCCATTTATATCAAAATATAGTCGGCTGGATCTTCTAACTAAGAAGTCTGCCGCTGATGCAACCATCTCATAATTCACACAATACCAAAGTTCTGAAGTCAAAAGAGACGCATCCTCATCGTTTTCAGATTCAGTAAAATTTCTCCAAATAATTGCTGCATTGCTGCCATAAGTAGTGATCAAATGCCAGCCCCAATCAGGGTCAAGTCCCTGTTTTTGGGCTAAATCACTGTAGTGCGAAATGGCTTTTTCAACCATCGTATAATTGGTGAAAGGATCAGATGTAAGCGGTATCAGTGAAGTTCTGCAAGGGATTTTATGTGGCAAGTCCAACCGGGTTAACGCCAAATCTACCACTCGCTGTGCCATTTTCCGGTAGCCTGTAAGCTTTCCGCCTGCGATGGCGATAAGCCCATCTTCCATTTCATAGACTTCATCCTTTCGCGACAATTCTGATGGTTTTTTACCCTCCTCATCAATCAATGGTCTCAGCCCTGCCCAGTTTGATTCTACGTCTTTTACAGATAATTCCACTTTCGGAAAAACCCTTTTGAGTGCTCCCAGTAAATATGTTAAGTCATCTTGAGTAGCAACCACCCGATCAAGATGGCCAGTGTACTCAGTATCAGTTGTCCCGATGTAGGTGGTACGCCCTCTCGGAATTGCGAAAATCATGCGTTCATCTGGGGTATCAAAATAGACCGGTTGTTTGATCGGAAATTTATCATGTGATACCACAAGATGTACTCCTTTGGTCAACCGTAATTTTTTCTTGATATCAAGTTCATGCTTTCCCAAAACTGTATCCAACCATGGCCCAGCTGCAACGATGACCGTTTTGCTTTTAGTGGTGATTTCTTTTCCGCTAATCTTGTCTTCGAAAA
This sequence comes from Cyclobacteriaceae bacterium, assembly GCA_047632435.1. Lineage (GTDB taxonomy): Bacteria > Bacteroidota > Bacteroidia > Cytophagales > Cyclobacteriaceae > JAMZMI01. Next base: position 11,017 of record JBLICU010000062.1, on the reverse strand, counting down.
CAACGCCATTAACAATCCCATTGCTATAGGTAAATGAGCTTACTTCTGCATAATTGAGCAAAGTTGCTTCGTAATTATGCGCTGTTTTAAGAACTTCAATTGTCAATCGGGCATCATCGGTGCGATATTCGGAATATACTCCCCCACCTTCCACTATCTCTTTATTGAGCAAAGGTTCGGCAGCAAGCGTCTTCACTTTATTGAGCATGATCCTGCGGTCTTTTTTCAGGACATCAGCGAGAAAGTCATAAACCTTCAATCCGACGGATGTGGAAATACTGCCATAAGTTCCGCCTGTTACAAACGGTAAAAGCATTTTCTCAGGGATCGCCAAGTGTGGTGCCAACCGATGTACTATGGCACGCTCCTGTCCTGTCTCCTTGACCAGCCCAAACTCAAATTGTTTGAGGTATCTCAAGCCACCGTGAATAAGTTTGGTTGATTTATTGGAGGTGCCAGATGCAAAATCTGCTTTCTCAAGAAGCAACACATTCAAACCTCTGGAAGCCGCATCTAACGCAATGCCCGCTCCCGTAATTCCTCCTCCTACGACGGTTAAATCAAATGTGTGACTCTTGATTTGGTCTAGATCCTGATCACGTGAGAATATCGAAAATTGCTTTGCCATTTTAATCTTTTAACCAACCAAGGGTTCTACTTACCGCTTTTTTCCAATTGGAATACAATTTACTCCTTTGTCCCTCAGACATTTTAGAATGGTAAGAAGTTCCCTTACTACTCAACTCAGAAATCTGCTTTGTGTTCCAAAGACCCACATGCAGACCAGCCAGATAAGCAGCTCCCATGGCGGTAGTTTCGGCATTGTCTGGTCGGAGAATTTCTACATCCAATATGTCTGACTGGAATTGCATGAGATATTCATTGGCTGTAGCGCCACCGTCTACTTTGAGTTTTTCAAGAGCCACTCCCCCGTCTTTACTCATCGCCTCAATGACATCTTTAGTTTGAAAAGCTATCGCTTGAAGTGCTGCTTTTGCAAATTGGGCTCTTCCACTATCACGGGTAATTCCAAAAATGGCGCCTCGTGCATACATGTCCCAATATGGCGTGCCAAGTCCTACAAATGCAGGAACAATGACCAATTCATCATCTTCGGTAGTTGCTGCCATGTCTTGAGTTTGTTCGGCAGTATCAATGATCTCAAGTCCGTCTCTGAGCCATTGCACAGCTGCTCCGGCTACAAATACACTTCCCTCAAAGGCATAAACCGGTTCATCTGCCAGGCTGCAAGCCAAGGTCGTTATTAATCCATTTTCTGACAGAACAAACTCTGGGCCTTGATTCATCAGCATAAAACAACCAGTGCCATAGGTATTTTTTGCCTGTCCTTTTTGCAAACATCCTTGACCAAACAAAGCCGCCTGCTGATCACCAGCTACTCCCCCAATGGGGATCTGATGGCCATCCAATTCATAAAAACCAAATGCGTTGGCCGAAGATTTGACTTCAGGCAGCATGATTTCCGGTACTTCAAAAAGCGACAATAAATCAGTATCCCAGTTCAAAGTTTTGATGTTAAAAAGCATGGTTCTGGAGGCATTGGTCATGTCTGTCACATGCGATTTTCCATTGGTCATTTTCCAGATCAGCCAGGTATCTATGGTGCCAAAAAGCAACTCACCCTTCTGAGCTTTTGCCCTGGCTTCTTCTACATGATTAAGCAACCAGTTCACCTTCGATCCAGAAAAATAGGCATCTATGGGCAGTCCGGTTTTTTCTCTTATTTGATCAAAAAAACCCTTTTCTTTCAACCCCTCACAATATTCCGTGGTGCGGCGATCTTGCCAGACTATAGCCGGATGAATAGGCACCCCAGTATTTTTATCCCAAATAACCACCGTTTCCCTTTGATTGGTTATGCCGATACCGACAATATCCTCAATGGCAACATTGCTTTTATTTATCGCATCTGCTACAGTCTCCAATTGGGTTTGATATATCTCATCAGCATCGTGCTCAACCCAACCTGGTTTTGGGAAATACTGCGTAAATTCTTTTTGTGAGGAGCTTACTATTTCACCATTCTGATTGACTACCAAAGTCCTGGAACTGGTGGTTCCTTGATCGAGTGTGAGGATATATTTCATTTTATGAAATTGGGGTTATGGGTTAATAAGATGATCAATTTAAAAAATCTATCTCAGATTGAAAATAATATGCGACACTCTCCTGATCTTGGCAGTAGCGCGCGAAGCGCATAGCATTTAGCCAGATTATATTTTGGAGATGCTGATGAAGTTAACGTGGGAAATCGTAGTTCAAAACTCTTAATTCTTAATTTTAATCACGCCAGTTCTGTACAAATCCAAAGCGTCATTGAGCAGCATTTCTATGGTTGGTAGTTGAAGGTCTTGATTTGGGTTTATTCTGAAAATTTTCATACGGGATCGATTTCCTATTTCCAGAACGGGATAATTTAAATACTGACCTTCTACCATCAGAATGTAGGGTTCTCCAGTTTTTTTATCTGTCCATAGGTAGCAGAACATCTTGCTCTTATAACAGAAGCAGGGCATTCCGTATTTCCGTGTTTCAGTTACATTTTGATCCTGATCGAGGATTATCTTTCGCAAGGCTAGGAGACAACTTCTTGTTGGTTCCTTTTTCTCTTGGTAAAAATTGTCTAGATCTCGGAGCATGGTTTTATTCGGTTTCCGCAGTTAATTGATTTAGCTGTAGATGACTAATTCGGGAAAAGTACTTTTGGAATAAGGTCACTTGGGCGTATCCTACTAGGTGACATATCTATGAATCTTACAATTACCTACAGGACTTCTTTATTAAAAAAATTTGTTCATATGCGTATTGAAGAAGTCTAGGTTGTTTGACTAAATCTTTTCTTCGCTCCTGTCGATTTTTTCACTCAGATCTGTAGCAATAGTTAGCATCGAACATTAGCAATATGTTTATATGGTCGTATTCCTCCTAAATACCCACTCTCTGAGATACCATTCCAATCTAACAAATTTGTAATTCATCCATTCCAATCGGTTTGAGTTTTACCTCTAATGACTATTTCAAAATCCAAAAAGACCTGGGAGCCATAAACTGAGTCCGGGAATATAGGTAACCAGTAAGAGCACGACAATCATCGCGACAAACATAGGGATCAAAGGCTTCAAGACTTTTTCTATACTGATATTGGCAACTCCACAGCCGATAAATAGTACGGATCCGACAGGCGGTGTACAAAGGCCAATGCACAAATTCATCACCATTACAATTCCAAAATGAACAGGGTCCATGCCCAGTTTCATCACTACTGGGAGAAAAATTGGTGTGAAAATCAGCACCGCAGGAGTCATGTCCATGAATATACCAACTATCAATAAAATCAAGTTGATGATCAAAAGGATAACTATCGGATTGTCTGTTAATGTCATCAAACTTTGACTTACCTCCTGAGGTATATTCTCATAAGACATTACCCAAGACATTCCCATGGAGGTACCTATAAGCAACATTACTATAGATGTAGTAAGCACAGTGTCTATAAGTATTTTTGGTAAGTCCTTGATAGATACTTCTTTGTATATCAGTGCCAACACAAGTGTATAAAGTACTGCTATAGCGGATGCTTCAGTTGCTGTAAAAATTCCAGCCACGATCCCTCCTATTACTATAAACAACAATAATAAACTTGGAAAGGCGCTCATGAATTTTTTGAATGTTTCACCCAAACTTTCCCAGCTTCCTCTTTTATATTTTCTCTTAAATGAAATTACCAACGAAACCGACATCAAAGCAAGTCCCATTAATATTCCAGGAACGTAACCTGCGATAAAAAGGGCGGCTATAGACACTCCTCCACTTGCCAGAGAATAAACTATCAAAATATTACTTGGTGGAATAACCAATCCTGTCGTGGCACTGGTAATATTAACAGCCGCACTAAATGCTTTGTCATAACCTTCCTTTTCCATTCGAGGACCCATAAAACCACCAATAGCGGATGCGGCTGCAGCAGCTGAACCGGATATGGCTCCAAATAACATGCAAGCCACAATATTGACAAAAGCCAAACCACCTGGCAGTCCGCCTACGACCGCTTTGGCAAAATCAACGAGTCTTCGGGCTATTCCTCCGCTGTTCATAAGCTGCCCTGACAATACAAAAAACGGTATCGCCAAAAGGGAAAAACTATCCAGACCTGTGGCCATTCTTTGTGCCATGGTAGTCACTGCTATCAAACCAGGCATAGAAACTACCAAAGTGAAAAGGGATGATAAGCCAATACAATATGCGATAGGAAGCCCAATTGCAAGCAGCAATGTGAAACTGAAAACCAAAATCAATATTTCAGTCAAATTCATTTCTCTTGGGTTTTGAAATCAGAAAGAGTGTAAAAAACGATGAGTAGGCCACTGACAGGAATGACCATATATACATAACCCAAAGGAACACGTAGGGTAGCAGAGAGCTGTTCCAAACTTAAGGTAAGGTAAACTAGACGGCTACCACCAATCACCATAACAGTTATGGCAAAGAATAAAGTAAGTAAACTGATCAGCACCTCAAGATAAAATTTCCTCCGTCCATATAATTTATTCGGTAGAATATCTATAGCCAGATGGGCCTTCTTACCTGCGGCGTATGCCGCACCAAGCAGACCAACCCATATTAATAAAAAATTGGCTAGCTCATCTGTGAAGAGGCTAGGGTCACCCAAAATATACCTTGAAGCCACCTGCCACAGGACATTTATCACCATCACCGCCATTAATACAACCAAGGTCCACGATAGCACCTTGTCTACGTTACTTCTCAATTCCATAGTTTTTTATGCTTTGAATCAAATCGTATTTTACGGAATCATCTCGATAAGCTTCATAAAGAGGTTCAACCATTTCTGAAAAAACTGTCTTTTGAGGTCTGATGATTTCCACCCCAGCCTCCTCCACCGCCCGAAGACTTTCCTTTTCTGATTCTGCCCAAACCTCTATTTGATAACCCACAGATTCATCCGCGGCACTCTTTAACCACTCTTTTTCCTGCGCTGACAGATCATTCCACCAATCGAGACTTATTAAAAGGACATCAGGTAAACTGGTATGTTCATCCAATGTGTAGTATTTACAAACTTCATAATGTCGACTTGAATAAAAACTTGGAGGATTATTTTCCGCCGCATCGACTACACCTTGCTGAAGAGCTGTATATAACTCTCCAAACGATACTGGTGTCGGTGATCCGCCCAGTTGTGTTACCATATTTACAGCAGTGACACTTTTCATCACCCTTATTTTCAATCCCTTTAGATCTTTCGGCTCATAAATGGGTCTATCCTTACTATAAAAACTACGATAACCGGCATCATAAAAACACAAACCTCGAAATCTGTATTTTTCGCCTTTTGCTAACAGGGATTCTCCAATTTCACCTCCCAACACACCAAATTGATGGGTCTTATCCCGAAACAAATAAGGCAAACCAAGGACTTCAAATGCCGGGACAAAATTTTCCAATGCGCCGCTGGAAACTTTAGTCATAGCCAAACTGCCAATTTGCAGTAATTCTAACAACTCACGCTCACCACCCAACTGGCCAGAAGGATAAATCTCGATGCGCATGGCACCTTTAGATTTTTCCACAAGGCGGTCGGCCATATAAACCATACCAATATGGACTGGATGTTTCACATCCAGGCCATGGGCCAATTTCAATACGGTAACATCACTCTTCACTCCACAGCCTTGGATGATTATTAAAGCTAGTAATGCAAATATTAGATTTAGATATTTCAAAATTATGCTCTTAGTTTTTTAATAATAGCCAAAGCCTCAGCACATTTATTGGTGATATAATTGAAGTCTTTGTTAGCAAGTACATCCTTAGGGAAAAGTTGAGAACCCATTCCTACACAATGCACACCAGCTTCAATCCATCCTTTCAAGTTTGCCTCATCGGGAGAAACCCCACCAGTCGGCATAATGCTCGCGTATGGAAATGGCCCCTTCACTGCTGCAACGAATTGTGGCCCCCCAACCTGCATTCCAGGGAAAATCTTCACCACTTCTGATCCAAGCTCATGTGCTTTTACAATTTCTGTAACTGACCCACAACCAGGACTCCATGATACTTTTCTTTTGTTACATATTTTCGCCATTTCTTCATCAATAATTGGAGAAACAATGAAATTTGACCCTAATTGAAGATATAATGCTGTGGTTGCACCATCGATGATGGAACCTACTCCGAGGATCATCTCAGGGCATGTCTTTTCCGACCATTTTACAAGCTCCGCAAAAACTTCGTGAGCAAAATCACCTCTGTTTGTAAATTCAAAAACGCGAACACCACCTTTGTAGCATGCTTCAACAACACCTTTGCAAAGGTCAATATCCTTGTGGTAGAACACAGGAACCATTCCTGTTTCTTTCATAGCTATTGCTACATCTATTCGACTAAATCTTGCCATTTTTTTAATTTAAGTACTGGGTACATAGTATCCAGCTATTCCCCGCATATTTTTTTTGAATTCAGATAATTATCTCGCGACACGACCAGATGCATCGCCACCCATCAGCTTCTGCACCTCTTCCAAAGTAGCAAGGTTTGCATCTCCTTTGATGGTGTGTTTCAAGCAAGAAGCAGCAACGGCAAAGTCAAGTGCGTTTTGGTCGTTCTCTGGATATTTTAAAAGACCATAAATCAGTCCACCCATGAATGAATCTCCACCACCTACTCTATCTACAATATCCGTGATTTGATACTGACGTGATTCGTACATTTTCTTTCCGTCATAAAGCACACCAGCCCATGAATTGTGTGATGCCGAAATTGAGCCTCTCAAAGTTGTAATTACTTTTTTAGCCTTAGGGAATTTAGCCATCATTTTCTGACAAACCGAAAGGAACGCCTCAGCTTTTACGTCATGTCCATGCTTGGTTACATCCAGACCATCAGGCTTGATACCAAAGTGCATTTCTGCATCTTCTTCATTGCCCAAAATCACGTCACAATATTTGGTAAGCTCTGTCATTATGGCTTCTCGATCTCCACCATATTTCCATAACTTGGCTCTATAATTAAGGTCAGTTGAAATGGTCACACCTTTGGCACTAGCAATTTTTACAGCTTCCAGACAAGCATCAGCTGCACCTTGAGAAATGGCTGGTGTAATACCGGTCCAGTGAAACCAGCTAACCCCGTCGAATACTTTGTCCCAATCAATCATGCCCGCTTTGATCTCTGCCATGGCAGAGTGAGCACGGTCATAGACCACTTTGCTGCCGCGTGACACAGCACCGGTTTCTAAGAAATAAATCCCAAGACGATCACCGCCCCAGATAATGTTATTCACATTCACACCACGCTTGCGCATTTCCATCATGGCACATTGCCCAATGTCATTTTTTGGAAGTCGGGTTACAAAGTCTACAGGCACACCATAATTCGCCAAAGAAACGGCCACATTTGATTCGCCACCGCCGTACACTACGTCGAATGAATTTGCTTGTGAAAAACGTAAAAATTCCTGTGGAGCAAGCCTCAACATGATTTCACCGAAGGTTACTACTTTTTTGTCCATCATTTATTGATAATTAAAAATCAAAGTATTCATTTGCATTGTTGTAGCAGATATCTTCGACCATTCTGCCAAGAAGCTCCATATCTGCCGGGAGCTCCCCTTTTTCGACATCATTGCCCAAGAGATTACACAAGATTCGTCTGAAATATTCATGTCTTGGGAAAGAAAGAAAACTTCTACTATCCGTCAACATTCCTACGAATCGACTGAGCAATCCCATATTTGATAGTGAGTTCATTTGTGCTTCCATGCCTATTTTTTGATCCAGAAACCACCAGCCAGAGCCGAATTGCATTTTCCCAGCAATTGAGCCATCATTGAAGTTACCTACCATGGTTGCAATGGCATCATTGTCGGCGGGACTTAAGTTGTATATGATTGTCTTTGCCAGTTGATCAGAATTATCCAAACTATCAAAAAACCAACTCAAGGCTTTAATTTGACTAAAATCACCAATCGAATCAAAACCAGTATCTGGTCCTGCGGTACGCAACATCCTGGTGTTATTGTTACGAATCGCACCCAAATGGAATTGTTGTGCCCAGCCCTTGGCATGGTACATTTTACACAATTCCACTAGTAGTCCCATTTGAAATTGTTTCACCTGAATATCCGTAAGTAAACTTCCTCTGGTCACAAGATTGAAAATCTCTGTTGTTTTTTCAAGGGAATAATCACCATCATAAAGTTGATCCAACCCATGATCTGAAAGTCTGCCGCCAACCTCATGAAAGAAATCTATTCGTTGTTGAATAGCTTGCATGAAGTCGTCGAAATTTGTAATAGTGATTCCAGAAGCTTTACCCAGCTTAACAAGATATTCCATGTATTTATCTGGATTATCTACAGCATAAAGCTTATCGGGTCGAAATGTTGGCAAAAATTTAATCTCAAATCCCTCCTCTTTTAGCTGAATATGAAATCTCAAATCGTCAGCAGGGTCATCGGTGGTGCAAACGACTTTTACTTTCATCATTTTCAGCAATCCACGACAAGAATAAGCTTCACTGTTAAGTTTGACAGATGTCGCGTCAAAGATCTTTTTGGCAGATTTGCCATTAAGTATATCATTGATCCCGAAATATCTTCTCAGCTCTAGATGCGTCCAGTGATAAAGCGGATTTCGAAGCGCAAAAGGTACCGTTTCGGCCCATTTGGTGAATTTTTCCTCCGGAGATTTACTGCCTGTAACAAATGATTCATCCACACCATTGGCACGCATGGCGCGCCATTTATAGTGATCTCCTTCTAGCCATGCCTCTGTAATATTGTTGAAAATACGATTTTCGGCAATATCCTTCGGTGACAGATGACAGTGGTAATCGATGATTGGCATTTTCACAGCATAATCATGATATAAGATATGTGCCGTTTTGGTTTCAAGTAAAAAATCATCGTTTAAAAATTCTTTCATCTGCGATTAGTCGATATTGTAAGACCTGTTCTATTATTTCAGGTAAAAATTAACTCAACTGGTCATTTAATGGGTATTTATCATCGGCCCATCCATCCACCATCTACAGTTATTATTGTTCCATTCATATAACTAGCCGCTTCACTTGCCAGAAATACTGCAGGTCCTTTAAAGTCTTCAGGTTTTCCCCAGCGACCTTGTGGTATTCTTGCAAGAATGGAATCACTACGATCTGGATCTTCTCGTAATGCTTTTGTATTGTCCGTGGCGATATACCCAGGGGCGATGGCGTTCACATTTACTCCCTTTGAAGCCCATTCGTTGGAAAGTGCCATTGTCAGCTGTCCTATGGCACCTTTGCTGGCTGCATACCCTGGTACTGTAACCCCTCCCTGAAAGGTCAATAAAGAAGCTATGAAAATGATCTTGCCTGATCCGCGTGCAACCATTGTTTTACCAATCTCACGTGAAATCACAAACTGTGAATTCAAGTTCACCTCGATCACAGTATCCCAATATTCGTCAGGATGCTCCGCAGCTGGTTTCCTCATGATCGTTCCTGCATTATTCACTAGAATATCAATTGGTGGATTCTCACTTTTAAGCTTTTCCAAAAAAGAATAAACCGAACTTCTATCAGCAAAATCGCACTGATAAGCTTTAAATGTTTTGCCTTTTTCCTGAATTGATTTTTCGATTGTACTACCTGAAAGCTCCAATGACGCTGAAACACCAATGATATTGGCACCTGCTTCTGCCAAACCTTCCGCTATGCTTTTTCCTATCCCTCGCTTACAGCCGGTGACGAGCGCAGTTTTTCCTTCTAAACTAAATGTTTTTAATACGCTCATTATTTTATATCACTTAATTTTTCACCATCCATATCTGTAAATGCTTTGTTTTCACCTGCCATGCCCCAAATGAAAGTGTAATTTGAGGTTCCAGCACCTGAGTGAATCGACCATTCTGGCGAAATCACTGCTTGTTTATTGGCCATTACAATGTGTCTAGTTTCTCTCGGATCTCCCATGAAATGCATTACGATCTGATCTTCCGGCAAATCGAAGTAGAAGTATACTTCCATTCTTCGGTAATGCGTATGCGGTGGAAAGGTGTTCCAGATACTTCCTGAAGCCAGTGCCGTAAAACCCATCACAAGCTGACAACTTTGTATGCCTCCCTCATGAATATATTGGAAAATGGTTCGTTCGTTGCAGTTTTCCTTTGAGCCTAGCTCGACTTTATTGGCATATGACAAAACCGCTTTTATGGTTGGATATTCGCGATGTGCCGGACATGAATTGATGTAAAATTCCGCAGGTGTGGACGATGATTTGCTTGCAAAAGAGACAACCTTTTTGCCTTTTCCGATATAAAGACATTCTTTATTGCCCAAAACAAAGATTTCTCCATCAACCGTTACAATGCCTTCAGCACCCACGTTTATAATTCCAAGTTCACGTCTTTCCAGAAAATAAGAGGCTTTCGTTAAATCCTCATATGCTGGCAGTTGCAGCGTTTTAGTTGCAGGAACCGCACCGAGAGTTATCATCCTGTCGTGTAAGGAATATACTGCGGTGATTTGATCTGATTTCATCACTTCATGTATCAGAAATTGATTTCTGATTTCCTCCGTAGTATACTTTTTAAAATCATTTGGATTGGTTCCAAATCTTATTTCACTCATCTATTTTAAATTTTAATTTCAATAATTTGATTCAATGACATGGCCTCATTTCGTAAAGCTTGATCAAAGTTTTCACGAGCACTAAAATCAGAACTTTCCAGTTCCCAACCCGCGTAAAAATGAAAAGTATATGCGCCGTTTATTGGCTTCATAAAAGCCATATAAGTATTGGTAATTCCATCACCAGATTCAGGTGCTTGTTTATATCCCACGAAATTTTTGTTCGAAATTAAAATTCCCATTCCCAAAATATCGTTGTTTTCACTTTGATTTCCATGGGTATAAATGATTTGATAATTTGATTCCTCAATTTCTGATTTTGGTGCTTTTTTCAAATCCACTATACCTGTAACCAGAGTATCAA
>JBLICU010000061.1:0-21502 GCA_047632435.1 Cyclobacteriaceae bacterium | reverse complement strand
CTAATAATTTCATGAGTATTATAGACTAGGTTGTCGAATGAATGGAGTGCTTCATTGAATTTTTTCTTAATAAACATAGGAATGGCCAAATCCATCATTGTTGCTAGTGCATGTGTTCTGTTTATTTTTTGAGCATGTTTTCTGTTTTGATCTGCTTTATATTCGGCGGTTACTTTTTCTTCAATAGGGTGAGCATAGGCAGCACAGAGGGTCATAAGAAACACCTTAGCATAAAAATCTTGTTTTACAGCCTGAGCAGTTTTTCCTGAAAATTTCTCCAACTCTATTCTGCTTTTAAGCAACTTATAGGCTTCCTCTTCATTCCATCTATAATGATAAAGTTGCCTAAACTCTTCAATATCATATTTTTTATCATCCAATAAGGAGGTGCACAGCACCTCTATGTCACCATTTTTCAATGTCACTTTAATAATACGACATTGGATCACATCTCCCCACATATGTTTCTTATTGATGCAACTGCATGCGCGGGAAAACCTTAACATTGCCAATCCTGTATAATAATACCATGCAACACTCCTTCACCTTCCTAACTCAACTGCAGCAAAACAACAACCGAGAATGGTTCAATAAAAACAAGGAAACGTATTTACAATCACACGAAGAAGTCATCGCATTTGCTGATGATGTTTTGAGTAAGTTGAAGGAAACAGACCAAATCGAGACCCAGAACGGTAAAAAAGGCTTGATGAGGATCTACAGGGATACTCGGTTTTCAAACAACAAAACACCTTATAAATCTGGATGGAGTTGCTCCTTCAAAAGAGCCACTGCTGCACTTCGAGGAGGATATTATTTTCGAATAGAGCCAGGGAATACCGCAGTTGCAGGTGGTTTTTGGGGGCCAGATCCGAAGGATTTGAAGCTTATTCGTGATCAAATCGCAGCAGAAGATGATTCATTAAGAGGCGTCCTAAATGAACCTAACTTCAAGTCCTATTTCGGAGACATGCAGGGCGAGCAGGTCAAGTCATCACCAAAAGGATTTTCAAAAGATGATCTAGCCATTGATCTGCTCAGATACAAGCAGTTTTTATTGGTCAAGCATTTCAAAGATGAGGAAGTGTTAAAAGCTGATTTTGCAGCTAAAGTGGCAGATGGTTTTGCGAGGATGCGACCTTTTCACGATTACTTCAGCTACATACTCACGCATGATTTGAATGGTGTGACTTTGATCAAGTGAAATCAACTATTATATCAAGGTGGCTTTTAAAAATATCAAGAATCGCCATCCAGCTTCCATGCTGCAGATCAATGGGATTTCAGCTCTCAGCTACAAAAATTGCAATAGACTTGACCCTTATTACTTCTCTAAAAGCTCAGATCTTCGTTCGGTATTGATAATGCAAAATATTAAGGGCAATAATCAATGGAAAAACAACTCATTTAAATAACGACCCGGTGCGAATGTGAAACCTCCAGCAAGGATGATCGCTCCAAAATAGAGCAAAACCATTTTCCTTTTGTGCGCTTTGATATCACCTCTTTTTACTGCGAAATATGCCGTAGGAACTGTGTAAATAGTCAACACACTAAAGGCATGAATCCATCCAAAGTGATTTAAGATTTTGGAACCAACGTGGGCAGGCATAAACAAGGTGATCAATGCCGTCACCAACATTAAAACCATATAAATCCTGCCAAAATTTTTGTGAATACCCGTTCCTTTTTTGATCATCAAAAGAACAGTACCAATGACAAAACAAGGTATCACCGTGGCAAGGTGGAAATACATCAAATGGTCATAATTCATGTTTCAAAACCAATTTTATTATCTGGTATAAACTTAAAAAAAAGGCAGATTTCCAATCTTAAACTTTTGGTTCCCAGCCTTTTTCATATTCCCGACCCCACATTTTATTCGCCCTTTCATTGTTCAAAATTTTCCCGGATTTGCTATCCACTTCTATGCTTTCCTGCATGTCCTGAGCTATGTTTCCAAGATGACACAGATGTGTGGAGATGCTTCCATCATTTATCGGAGAATTAAGGGTTTCCCCCTCTCTGATTGCGTTCAAAAAATTCTGAAAATGCTTCACCGTCAGACCATCGAAACCACTTGTATCCTTCGTGGATCCTGAAGTGCCTGTATTTTCTTCAGCCACATAGCTGATCTCCTTCCCCTGAAGATCAAGCAACTGATATCCTCCACGATCAATTAACATCGAACCTTCCTTACCATGAATGGTTACCCCTCTACCCTTACCGTACAAATTCATACCATTGCAGCTTTTGCCTTCCCAAACGATCGTTTTGCCTCCTTCAAATTCATAGCTGGCAATTTGCGTATCGAAAAATTGCCAATCATCTTTGAAGTGGAGTCTTCCGCCTGTGGAAACTACTCTGTTTGGAAAGTCAACACCCAGAGCCCAGCGACAGATGTCGATTTCATGCGTACCATTGTTGTGAATTTCACCTGTTCCCCAGGTGCGAAACCAATGCCAGTTATATGGATGCACATTGTCACGATACTTTTCGCGTGGTGCCGGACCTTGCCACAAATCCCAATCAAGGGTTTCGGGCACGGCTATTTCTTTTCCAAAACCGATCGACCCTCTGGTGTTGGAATACCATGCCTTTCCATAATACACATCACCAATGATACCGGCTTTAATATCTTCGATTGCTTTTTGTGATGTAACAGCCGACCGCTGCTGATTGCCCATCTGACAAACCTTTTTGTATTTGACGTAGGCCTGATTCAATAGCTCGTTTTCATTAAGATTATGGCTGCACGGTTTTTCTACATATACGTGTTTACCAGCTGCCATAGCCATGATGGCCATGGGCGCATGCCAATGTTCTGGAGTTGTAACTACAATCGCATCAATACTTTTATCTTCCAAAATCTTCCTAAAATCCTTGACACCTTTCACTTTATACCCCAGGGTTTTTTCTCCATATTCCAGGAACTTATCCATCCGAAGTTGATCCACATCACTCGCATGGGTCACTTTGACATTGTTACAAAGTGAAATCGACTGAGCCACGGCATAGGATCTTCCTCCTAATCCTATGATCGCAACATTGACTGTTTCATTCGGAGAAAATGCCCAAACCTTGCCTGATGACAAAAGATAGGTGGCTCCCACTCCAGCTAAAGCCGAATTTTTGATAAAAGATCTTCTATTGGTTAAATTCATAAGGTCAGTTTTATTTTTAGGTTAATTCATCCAGCTTTAGCTGAATTTCAATTCGGGGTAATCTTTCCAATATTTTATTTCATTTTGATACAAAGCATCAAGCGAAATCTGAACACATTTAGCTGTTTGAGCACCTGTGACAATGTCTGAAATCACAGGAGCACCATCTACAATTGAATTGTAAAATTGTTTCAATGCATCAATGGTTGGGTCAGCGCCTGATGCGTCGATGGGAGCTCCTTCTCCCTTGTTCCAAGCCTGAAGAGTTGCACCAGATACACCATCTACCAACCCTTTTTCTTTCATGCCTTTCTTTTCTGCATATATCAACCCTTTGGCATAATCCAAAACGATGGTGGCTTTTGAGCCTAAAATTTTAATTTCATAATCCGCAAATCCATTTGTGGTAGTAGACGTAAAGGATGCATCTAATCCGGAAGGGTATTCATAAAGCATGTGCACATTATCGAATGTTTCACGGCCATCTTTCCAATGATCGATACCACCAAAACCCGTGATTTTCGAAGGAACCTCGGCAGTTACCCAATTGATAAAATCAATTTGATGAGACATGAGTTCCGCCACCAAACCACCTGAATATTCCCGATACATGCGCCAATTGATCAAACGTTCCCATTTTGGGTCTGGCACTTGTCGTCTCCAGTCTCCGTTTCGATTCCACTGACATTCGTAGGCCGTGACCTCACCAATATATCCTGAATTGATAATAGATCTCACTTTATTATATAGTGGGCTGCTGTGATATTGGTGTCCCGTCTGAAAAACGACATTGGCTTTGGAAGCTGCGTCAATGACGTTTTGAATCTCGGCTAGACCTTTCGCCATGGTTTTTTCACAATAGACATGTTTTCCAGCCTTTAGCGCTGCAATGGCAATTGCATCATGGGTGCTGAAGGGCGTTGTTACAATCACGGCATCAACATTTTTATCATTGATCAAATCCATATAAGTCTCATAGCCTTTCGCTCCAGACGAAAAGGATAAAGCTTCTTGCAATCGAAATGGAATAACATCTGCACATGCTACGACATTTAGACCTCCAATTTTTTGTATGAGTCGCATCAGACCAGTACCGCGATCCCCCGTACCGATCACACCCACACCGACTTCCTCTTTTCCAAACCGAATCAGGGAACCAGCTGATAATCCGGCACCCAAAACTACACCACCTGTTAAAGCCAATCCTGATTTTAAAAATTGCCTCCTGTTGAATTCGGAACCCATCGTTTAATTGAATTCTCTAATTTTGATGCTGCGGTAGCTCACCTCATTCCCATGATCCTGAAGCAGGATGCAGCCTTCCGGCCACTGCCCAAAATTCTCCCATTCACTGTATTTGCTATAGGCAACCAAAGCTCTGAACATCTGTGAATAACGCTCATATTCTACCACCTTCTCGTTGTTGAGCCAATGTTCCACCTTTCCATTTTTGGATACAATTCTGGCTTTGTTCCAGTTGTCTATGCCTTTAAACTGCTTGCCTCTTCCCTCCACAGATAAATTTTCAGGGGAGATCAAGTCATAAAGCGAACCGACAGTACGATTGCCATTCACTCCCATTTTAGCATCTGGATGGTTTTTATCATCAAGCAGCTGAAATTCACAACCGATGGCTGAACCTGAGTTTTTATTCAAAGTAGGATCTACAAAATATTTGATACCGCTATTTGCGCCCTCGGTAATCTTAAACTCAAGCTCCAACTCAAAATCACCAAATTTATCAGTAGTCACTATATCACCAGGCCCTGTAGATTCTCCACCATCTGCTGCTTCAATTGTGAGCACACCTGAGGAAATGTTCCATCCACTTTGCGGAAAATCATCCCGTTTTGCTCCTCTCCATCCTTTACTCGTATTACCATCCCACAATAAGCGCCAACCATTCCTTTGCTCCCAACTTGTTAAGCTATTCTTCAAATAGCTCATTTGAATGACACTTGGATCAGGCGTGAGCATTTCGTTCTTTACATCTTCAGTGAGTATTCTTATGTTCTTCCACTTCACCATAAAGCCTTGTTCTAAATCACTAATGCTATGAACCTGCAGCCCAAAAAAACCAGTATTTGTGACATCATCGATCAGATAGCTGCACAGCTTTCCATTGATGTAGGTTTTTATTTCATTACCCAAACATTCTATTCGGTAGGTATTCCATGTGCCAATTTCAAAAGAGGTTCGAGCGGGTTCATTAAGACTGAGCGGATAGAGCCATCCTCGGAGACCTTCTTCATAAATACCACCAGAATATCCTCTTTTGGATGGATCAGTTTCGCACTGATATCCTCGAACCTTTTCGTCTATAAAATTACTTCTGAATTGAATCCCTGAATTCAGGTGATTGGGTAAAAGAACATCCGCTTCGAATATAAAATCCGAATACGTTTTTTTGGTGCATAAAAATGTATTAGGCGTATTGGTGACTGCCGTGCCCACGATTACACCATCTATAATTTTATAAGCGGCTTTGCCTCCTCTGGTTTCCCATTGAGACAAATCCTTTCCATTGAAAAGTGATACCCAGTTTTGGGCAGAACAATGAATAGTGATGAACAGCAGAAATAAAAGGGTGACATTTCTCATTATTGGGGGTTGCTTTAGGATTAATAAATTAAGCTGGAAAATAATCTATTTTCTTTAGAATAACGAAATCAGATCAGGGTTTTGATTCTTAAAATGTCTAATGGAACAATATTTATTGTTGAATTATCTTTCCAAAATCAACAAATAAAAATCAAATAGCTGAGTCCAAATAATCTCAGTATGTAACAGTGATCAACGTTTCATTTATGTGTCTCCAATATGAAAATTTTGTAACTACTACTTTCAATGGTGAAATCTGTGAATGGATAGATGACTGCAGCTTGGGAAAAAATGCATGGAACGGGTTGAATTTTTTACACTTCTATAGGGCACCACCTGAACCATGTTACGCGTGTTCCTGATGTAAAAGTTCAATCAAACGTATGGACAGGGCAGTAGTTGTAAATATAAGTCGAAAGAAGCGTGGGGCAACTCTGTGCATAGCTCTTAATCAATTGATGCCTTCGCAGAGGCGATTGGTTATTGTCGAAAAAAGGCCCCAATATTCTCTGTCCTTACCTGTGATTGTTGTACTATCAAATAGGCTACAGATATCAAATTTCTTAGCTCAGAGAGTTGAGGCGAAATTTTAGTGTGTTTGTACAAATCTTCGTTTTCCTCATTCATGATTCGTAAGCGGTTGGATGCACGTTTCAATCTTTCTTTTGAGCGTATAATGCCAACATAGTCACTCATCAAACGTTGCAATTCTTTTCTATTATGAGTGATGAGGATCAGTTCATCAGGCTTAGTTGTACCTTCCTCGTCCCACTCAGGAATGCCTTCTGGTATCTCGATTTTATTGATGAGCTCGCTTGATCTTATAAAACAGCGATGCGCAAAAACCAAAGCCTCAAGCAAAGAATTGGAAGCGAGCCTGTTGCCACCGTGCAATCCGGTTTCAGCACATTCTCCACAAGCAAAAAGATTTTTAATGGTGGTTTGTCCATGTTCATCCGTGACTACTCCACCACATAGGTAATGTGCAGCTGGTACTACTGGAATAAAATCCTTTTTCAAATTCAACCCTATCTCCTGACATTTTTGTAAAATGTTAGGGAAATGCTTTTCGAATGCTTTCAAATCCAAATGACTGCAATCAAGATAAACGAACTCATCCCCACTCTTTTTTAACTCGCTATCAATAGCACGGGAAACAATATCTCTACTTGCAAGTTCTCCCCTTTCGTCATATTTTTTCATAAAAAGCTCCCCTTCACTATTGCGAAGCAATCCACCGAAACCCCGTACCGCTTCCGAAATCAGAAATGAAGGACTGGTCTGTGGATGTTGGAATAAAGCCGTAGGATGAAACTGGATAAACTCCATGTGTTCGATACGTGCTTTGGCCCTATAAGCCATGGCGATCCCATCGCCGGTGGCAATGATTGGATTTGTCGTACTTTGATACACCTGGCCTGCACCTCCAGTTGCCAGCAAGGTGATTTTGGATACGCATGTCTCTATTTTTTCAGATTTCCGATCAAGGACATAAGCACCGTAACACTGAATAGATTCCGTCTTGCCTTTCTTACCTAAATGATGCTCCGTGATTAGGTCAATCGCGTAATGATGCGCCAACAATTTGATATTGGGTAGCTCGTCAATTTGCTTGAGTAGCTTCCGCTCTATTTCGAGCCCTGTGATGTCCTTGTGGTGCAGTATACGGTGAAAAGTATGGCCACCCTCCATCCCAAGATCAAATTTTCCCTTGCTCTTCTCATCAAAATCCGCACCCCATTCTATCATTTCCATCAATCTATCAGGGCCTTCTGTCACCACCATGCGCACAATATCCGGATTGCACAAGCCATCGCCTGCTCTAATCGTATCTGCGATGTGGTTTTCATAAGAGTCCTTGATCGTATCAAGTACCACAGCTATTCCACCTTGTGCATACTTGGTGTTTGACTCAATGGGTTTGTCCTTGGTCACAATAGCTACGCTGCATTCAGGAAAACGCTGAGCTGTCTTAATGGCATAAGTGAGCCCTGCCACTCCTGATCCGATCACTAAGAAGTCGTAGTGTTGCATTTGGTTATTTAGAAAGATCTAACATTCGTTGGATAGGAAGCATTGCTCGCTCACGAATAGCCGCAGACACATGAATTTCAGGAGATTCATTTTTCAAACATAAATAAAGCTTTTCGAGGGTGTTCATTTTCATGAAACCACATTCGCTACATGCACATGTGTTGTCTTCTTTTGCAGGTGCGGGTATGAGTACTTTGTTGGGAACCTTCTTCTGCATTTGATGTAATAAACCCGCCTCGGTTGCTACTATGTATTTCTCCGATGGATCATTGATCGCAAAATTGATCATGCCGGTAGTGGAACCTACATAATGCGCTACTTTGAGAATGTTTTCTTCTGATTCCGGATGTGCAATGAACTTGGCGTCCGGGTGTTGCTTGTGTAAATCAAGGATTTTATCAATGGCAAAAGCTTCATGAACGATGCAGGCACCATCCCACAAAAGCATATCTCGCCCTGTCTTTTTAGCTACATAAGCCCCTAAATTTTTATCCGGAGCAAAAATAATTGGCTGATTTTTTGGCACTGAGTTTACCACTTTTTCCGCATTGGCAGAAGTACAAATGATGTCACTAAGTGCTTTAATATCCGCGGAACAATTGATGTAGGAAATAACAATGTGATCAGGGTGTGCTTCTACAAACGGTTTAAAATCTGCTGCCGTACATGATTCTGCCAAGGAGCAGGATGCTGCCAGATCAGGTAGAATCACTTTTTTATTGGGATTGATGATCTTGGCTGTTTCTGCCATAAAATGCACACCAGCGAACAAGATGATATCTGCAGATGTAGCCGCTGCTTGCTGAGAAAGCCCCAGGCTGTCTCCTACATAATCTGACAAATCCTGGATATCCCCTTCTTGATAATAATGGGCTAATATTACCGCATTTTTCTCCTTTTTCAATCTGCTGATTTCCTGAATCAGTTCTGTTTTTGAAAAAGGCTTTATATCAATTGGTCTCATCTTGCTATTGGTTGTAATCATTCTAATGAACATATCATATCTCCTCAAAATTCAATACCCATGTTTTATTTTCAAAAAGAATATACCGCGAATTTGTAACAGGAATCTTCTATATGAAAAAAAATAGTCTGATAACATAAAAAAATCTTTTATGAAATAGGATTTGATTGTTCATTCCTGTCAATTGATGGAAGAAAATTCAGATTTAAAACATGAATTTTATAAAAGATATTATTTGCGACACTTAATCTTACGCTTTATGAAGTCCATTTCTATCACGAAAGGTATCCTTTTTTGAACTATATTGATTTCAAATTAATCAACCGACACAGCCATTTGATGAGAACATATATTTCACTTTTTATTTTACTAACTTTTTCGCTTGTTTGGGGACAAGAGCATCCCTTATCAAAGAGTGATTCAGGGATCATCAATAACAGCCTCAAGAAGTACGAATTCCTGATTGGTGAAAAAGATGTACGCGCAGCTTCTGCTGCACTCAATGATGTTGCCTTCGTTTATTGGAATAACAACCATTATGCTAGTGCAGCAGGCATGTATGAAAAATCATTGGCTCTTAACGAACAAGTAGCCAATGAAAACGGTATAGCCATGATCAATAACAACCTCGGTATGCTCTATTCCGATCTTGGTTTGTACGAAAAATCCCTTGAATCATTCAATAAGACTTTAGCCGCCAGGCGATCAGGCAAGTCTTCAGAAGGTATCATCGCGGCAGAGTTTAACATGGCCGTAGTGCTCAACAACCTAAAACGATATCCTGAATCAATAGTGCTTCTACTGGAGGCTCTGGATATTGCAAGGGAGAGTTATGACAAAGTGCAAATGCGTGGAGCATATGGAATGCTCTCAGAGACCTATGAAAAGATGGGTGAGATCGATAAATCCATTCAATATTTCAGCCTTTATAAATCCTTTCATGAAGACATTCAAAAAGATGAAGTGAAAAACATAAACAAAGTACTGGAGCAGGAAAAACTTCAAAAACAAGCAGTGGAAGCAGTTGTTGTAAAGAAGGAGAATGAACTACTAAGAAAAGAAGTGGAGAATTATCAGAAGGATCAAGAAATACAGCTGAAGGACTCAATAAATCAGGATCTATATGAAAATCTTTCCAAAAATGAGATTGTCATACAATTACTGGAAAATGAAACTAAACTGAATGAATTGGAAGCTGCTTCCCAAATGCAACTGAATGAACAGCTCACTCGTGAACGTAATGGAGTATTTATTATTTTCGGAATTATCATCATTTCATTGATAATCATAGTAGGATTAATATTCATCAATGCTCGAAAAACCAAAATATGGGCAAGTGATCTAAATGACAAGAAAGCTGAATTGCAAAAAGCAAATGATGTGAAGGACCGAATGTTTTCCATAATTGCCCATGATATGAGAAGCCCTATTAATTCACTTCAGGGTTTTTTCTCCCTTATTGATGCCTTTGAATTAGATGAAGATGTAAAAGGTGCTCTAAATAGCGTGGAGTCTCAGCTCACAAACAGTGCCACCCTTTTGGAGAATTTGCTGATCTGGTCCAAATCTCAAATTGAAAATTCTGAACCTGTTATTGGCAGAGTAGCGGTTAAGGAGTTGGTGGATGAGACGTTTGCATTACTTCAATTATCAGCAGCAAAGAAAAAAATTAATCTCAAAAGTACAATCAACGATAGCGATGAAATTGATAGTGATAAGGCAATGCTCAACATAGTGATTCGAAACCTTATTCAAAATGCCCTAAAATTCACTCCTGCAGGTGGTAGTATATCGTTAAGTTTCGAAAATAATGGTCATGGCCCCCTTATTAAAGTTCAGGACACAGGGATAGGTATGACAGAGGAAAAAATCAAGGGGCTCTTTGATATACAAACTAACCGAAGCTCAGTTGGAACCGCGGATGAAAAAGGATCCGGTCTAGGATTGATCTTATGTAAAGAACTGATTGAAAAAGTTGATGGCAAAATAGAAGTAACAAGCGAAGAAGGAAAAGGCTCTGTTTTTCAGATAAAATTTAACAAGTAAAGTAGCACACGATTTTGATATTAAGCTCCAAGTCAATAACCAGTGAATAGTTACAATGAATAGTTCAGTAGATATATTGAAGGAAGATTTACATAAGGCAAATGAAACCAAAGATGTAATATTTCAAATCATTTCGCATGACTTGAGAAGCCCTATATACTCATTACTTGGTTTCCTAAATTCACTTGATGATTTCGATATAGATCAAGATTTGAAACTTGCATTAGGTACTATCGAACCTTATCTCTCCAGCAATGCCCGACTTGTGGAAAATCAGTTGGAATGGTCGAAATCACATATTGAAAACGCAGCACCCTTAGTTGAATCAATTGATGGCAAGGACTTAGTAGATCAAAATTTTGCATTGCTTTCATTGACAGCCTCCAAAAAAGAAATAACCCTTATTAATTCACTTTCTGAAATGGATATACTCCATACGGACAAAGGAATTTTGGATACTGCCCTTAGAAATATCCTTCAAAATGCTATCAAGTTTACTGAGGCCGGAGGCACGGTAGAAGTGAGTTTTGAATCGAATGACAATCATACTTTTATCAAAGTAAAAGATACTGGTATTGGTATGACCAAAGAAAAATTAAATGATATTTTTGATATTCGTGCTAACCGGAGCGCAATGGGGACGGCAGGCGAAAAGAGATCAGGATTAGGTTTGATTCTATGCAATGAGCTCCTAACAAAAATAAACGGGATCATAAAAGTGTCGAGTGACCCTGGAGAAGGATCCACCTTTCAAATAATAATTAAAAAATAACAACCTCCTATCAAACCAATAAACACCAACCTATGAGATACATCCTTACCTACATCCTGATTATGATCATTTCAATTCAGGCCTATTCACAAGACAGACCTACCCACTACACTGATACTACCGGTAATCTTTATTGGAGAAGAACAACACCTATCTATATTTTCATTTCAGATAGCCCTGATGGGAAAAAGGAACGGATAAAAAGTAAGATTACTGAAAAGTATGCCGATCCTATGTATCTGGATGTGGAGGGCATCAACTACATCAGATCGAGAAATGCTGTTGATCCTGTCACCATGAGGGGTGTCCCTGATACTGAAGTGATGTATGAAATATACGCGGATGGAATAGCACCTACCAGTACCTTTTATTATGAAAATGTAAGCAAGCACCAAACCACAGACGTCTTGTATTACAACGATGGGCTGATCATTTCATTAGTTAGCAAAGATGGTATGTCAGGTGTAAGGAAATTAAGTTATACTATCAATGGTGCTGCCTTTGGCATCTATCAAAAGCCTATTCCATTTGTTAAGCAAGGATCATATGAAATGCAAATATTCGCTGAGGATAACGTGGGTAATGTAGAAAAGACCAAATCAGTGAGCTTTATCATAGACAGTGCTCCCCCATACAGCGAGATTACAATTAATGGCATTACTGATGACGATGTAATTTCCACTGCATCAAAAATGTACTTTTTGGTTTATGATTCACTATCGGGTGTCAAAAATATGAAATATCGGTTCGATGATGAGGCAAATACCATCTATAATGGGAAAACGCTCCCTGTTTCATTGTTGACAGAAGGCGAACATGTAGTTACCTATTTTGCAGAAGATAATGTCGGCAACATTGAGAATGAACAATCCTTTGCATTTTATATCGATAAATCTCCACCACTTATGGTTGCTGATGTGTTGGGAGATCGATTCATTGTCAATGATAACATCTATTTTTCTGGTAGAACCAAACTCAAACTAACATCGGTAGACAATAAGGTTGGGGTGAAAGAGGTAATGTATTCTATTGACGATGAGGAATTTAAAAGATATGAACAACCTTTTTACCTACCAAGTGTATCTGGTGTTCATTTAGTAAAGTATTATTCAGTCGATAACCTGAATAACTCCACGGCCGATGCTAAGAAAAGCAACTACCTTGGACAAGGTGGATTTGAGGAATTCAAACACAATGTTAACAAATTCAATGTAGACCTTACCGGGCCAGTCATCAATCATAACATTGAAAACTACTACTTTGTGAGAGAAGATACCATCTACGCAGGTCCATATTCCAAAATCAAATTGACAGGCAGTGACCCTGAGGCTGGCCTCAAGCAGCTATCTTATACAGTCAATGGCAAAGTGGAAGAGATAGTGTACGAGAAGGCCTTCTCTCTTGACAGAGAGGGTTATACCACCATTGACTATTTTGGATATGATAATGTGAACAATAGAAACATAGCCAAGTTCTCGTTTTATCTGGATGCAACCAAGCCCGATATATATATTCAGTTTAACACAGGTAGCACTCGTATTAAAAATGATGTTCCTGAGTATCCAATAACCGCTGGTATTTTCTTGTCCGCAACTGATAAGACTTCCGGTATCAGCAGGTTGTATTATAAGCTAGGTAATGAGCCAGAAAAAAGTTATGCTGGTTTGATAACCAATATTAGAAAGGGCAAGCATACGCTCATAGTAAGGGCTGTGGACTTCCTAAACAATGAAACGATTGAGGAAATAGAATTTTCAATCAGGTAAAAGACAAGAATTCGAATGGATCAATAGCTGACAGTAAAAAACTAATGACCACAGGTACCAATCTCAATGTTGTTAAAGTTTTGTTATTATTTTTACCTTTTAAAGTCAAAAATAACGCCAAAACCTGCCAATTATTCCTTTTATAGCCACGGGTTTAAACCCGTGGCTATAAAAATAAAGTGCCTGCGGTCACAATGATTTTACTTAATAAAATCTGATCATTCATTTATTTAGCAAAATAAATGGTTTGAAGGTAGTGAAATATGTCGTTTGATATAGGAGGCACCTCTAATTACTTCTATCATAGGCATACCAGCAGTTCTACAACGCTATCTGTTCAGGTTAATTCAGCATTTGAAAATAAAAAAGCGGCTTTGATTAAGCACCAAACCCGCTATTGTTTTTATACAATATTAACTGCTTTGTTATTTGGCTTTCATTTTGTTTCCCCGTTTTTCGTGGGTCACTTCTGCAAGTCCAAGTGCCTCCATAAGTGGTGGAATATACATTCCGAATCGCCCCTTAAACCCTTTTTTAAGTCCATACCACTCGCCAATTGGGTTATCTGAAGACCTACCCCAATGTTCCACTGTATCTGGTTTTGTCTCTACTTTTTCATCCTGACTACCAAGTTCCATCCAGTCGCTACGTTCTTTGAGCATTTTGTGCAAATCTTCAATACACCTGATATCGTAATGAAGAATGGTTGTTTTCACGGTACAAACTAAAATATCTTTACCGTCTTTTTCTCCAACATGCATTGTGTACTCTGAGCTCAATGGTGGTGTCTTTAATACCATTGGATTTTCTTTTGTCCCTATTTTTTCTTTGTAGTTCATATCACCATTATTTATCATTTTGAATTAATTCAGATTCCTTTTTTAAGTCGATGGCAAATAGCTCAAACGTCTCATCAAAGGGCGGAATCATTTTAGCGTAGAGAGGAAACATAAGTCCGCCAATTCTCTCTGTCATAGAAAAAATTACAGCTCCGTTTCCATTTTTTGTTATGGTGTAAACACGTTCCCCTTGTCCATCGCCCCAAACCAATTTTTCTTCAGGTTCAAACTCCTTTACCTTTAGCTTAAATGTTCTCTTTTCGTCAAGGATTGATTTTAATCTGATTTTTTCCCCCAATGCAATGTCGCCTTCAATTGAAGTTACCGTTGAATTCCATCTCGGATAATCGGAAGCGTTAGTCAACAAAGCCCAAATGATTGTAGCGTCTGCTTCTATGTTGGTACTTATCGAAGTTTCCCTGTGAAAAGTAGTTTTAACGGTTTCGGCTTTTCCACTTTGAGCCATTGTTGAACTTGCCATAATTATGATGATTAAAAAGGTGATTGAATGTTTCATTTTATTGGTTTTATGTTTTGACGTTTGCGACAAACAAAACGATAGGCTATTCTTCACTTTTTTTTTGGGATTTCTCCATTACCTTCCTATTATGCTCTAAATGATGTAGTTGTAGGTCTGAACCGTTAGAATTATATGGGTCGATTTCTTTCATTATTTGAAGTCGCAAGTCCAATAAATGTTCTTTATCGCCTTTTTCAGCCACTCTTGCCATTTCTATTTTGTTCTTTTCTATTTCAAAATTTTGTTTTGGATTAAATATTCCATTGAGTTCAGAACATTGGTGGCAAGTGCCTTTCTTGTTTATCAACGCACATCTACCTTCAAAAATGTCTACCAATTTGGCTCTGCTCGTGTGCAGATAGTATTTCACCATCACCTCTGTGTTGTCCAAAATTTGAACTATTTCGGATACTTTAAATCCGTATATTTCCTTGAGGAAAATACATATTTGTTGCTCCAGTGGTAGTGATTTCGAAATACAGGTAAGGCAAAAGTTGATATGCTCCTTAATCTCAAACTTTGCATGTTCGGAAGTTTGTTGAATTTGCATTATCTCCGGAAAGTAATTGGGATTGGATAGTGCTTTTTCGCGACAAATGTCAGTAACATTTTCTGTCCATCGTTTTTTTGCCCGAAGATTGTCCTTGGCAATATTTGATGCGATGGTAAAAATCCAAGTTTTTACAGAACTCTCACCCCTAAACATGTCGATTTTTGTAGATGCTTTGATAAAAGTGTCTTGAACAATATCTTCCGTATCCTGAACACTTGCAGTAATTCGGAGGATATAAGATTTGAGTTGTGGTCTTGCTGATTCAAATTCAGCCGTAAATTCTTCAAGTCTCATTTTTCGTTTGTCTTTTTTTCTAGATACTTTTAGTTTGCATTGCAATTACCCCGATAAAAGGTGTGTTTTTCCACACTCTGCTGATGGATAACCAAGCTAGTAAGGCTGCATCGTCAACACAACTGATTCTTTGAAATTCTGTGACAAGAAAGTGAGAATCCAGAAGCCCCGAAAGCGTTCCAAGGAACTGAACTTTTAGAAGAGGCAGCTTTGCCATTTGGTCGGCCTGAAGTAAGCTAGATGAACTTTGAACGTCTGTTATCTACAGGGTTTTCCTGCTTAAAAATCTGTAGTTCGACAGCTTTTTTATGCAATTCTGGCAGCACCTTCCTATTCTTTTTTCTTAGTCGTTCTTCCTTCTTTACAGTTGCAAAGTTGTAAATCGCATCTGGCAACAGAATGACTTCTAGAAATTCGCAGTTATCTGACTAAATAAATTGATCGGGGTACATTCCAATCCATACAATGCTCATTGTTCAGATGCATTGGAGTACTTGGAGTATAAATTCGACCTTATCGTTGGCTGTTCCTAATCGAGTCGTTACCAAATATTACTGACCCAGATGCGTTCCAAAATTCGTGTTCAGAAGAATTGTTCTTATATGGAAAGTCTGGTCAAATTACTTTACCTCCAATTTCTGTTGATTGACCTATCGTTGTTAGACTTTCGGTAGATAGCAAAAGTCGGTAGATAGCAAAAGAGAGAGAAGAAATTCAGTTTCACCATGTTGGTGCCGTTTGCGAAGTGCCATTTATTGTAAATAACGTTATTCAAGAATGTTCTTCTAAACGCTAAATTTTCTACTTTTTCATTTTTCTTCTTCGATTCCTCACAACACTCATGAGTATTGTGAGTATTATAATTGCAAGCCAGCCTTTTCCAATTGTAGAAACCATATTGTCTTTCAGCATAGATAATAATGTGAGATCAACTTTACCTGTTT
Source organism: Cyclobacteriaceae bacterium (assembly GCA_047632435.1). Lineage (GTDB taxonomy): Bacteria > Bacteroidota > Bacteroidia > Cytophagales > Cyclobacteriaceae > JAMZMI01. The sequence continues at coordinate 5,005 of JBLICU010000061.1, read as the reverse complement.
TCCAAAACACCCATTCACTTGCCAATTTTGTTGCTAATATAGGATTCCCCGTTTCCAAAATAATAATTCCGTCTCCGGTTTGGGGGTTTAATCTAATCGCTGTATTTATTGGAGGGGTACTTTTCCCGTCATGCCCTATAATGAAATCACCATTTTCAGTAGCTGCATAAAGAATAGTACCCAATCCCCATATATCCATCCCCATGGTGCTGGCATTTGGTTCTCTCATCATTTTAAGGGTTTTTGGCCTCAATACATTTCTCCCAATTGGTTCATTATTGCTGCCATTAACAAATACTTGAAAGAATACTTCCAAATCGGATAGAGAAGTATATAGTGATGTTGCAGCAAGTGAGGTGTAACTATAATGTGTGGCTTCAGTTCCATCACTATTATAAAATTCTGCTAATTTGAAATCAGAAGTGTGCTCCCAAGTATAAGATGAATGGGTCATATTTAAAGGTTCAAATATGCTCTCTTTCATAAAATAGGCAAATGATTGTCCACTTACTTCTTCCACCAATAGCTGGAGCAGCGTATATCCTCCTCCTGAATATTTAAACTCGGCACCTGGTTCAATACCAACTTGTACGGCTCCACTTATACCTTCATCAGCATCAGATGCTTTGGTCAATGATTCTTCTATACGTTGTATTGGAACACCCGGTTCAAAGCCTGAATAGCCAAGCCCATCAGTGAGCCCCGCAGTATGACTTAACAGTCTTCGGACCGTTACTCCATCATTGTTGAATTCGCTCGGAGGTAATTGCCATCGAGTTAAGTATTTACTAACAGGAGCATCCAAGTCCAGTTTGCCTTGCTCAACCAATTTCATTACTCCAAAAGCAGAAATCCACTTACTCAATGATGCGACTTGAAAGATAGTATTTCTATCTACTGGTTTTCCTTCAGAATGAAATATTTCATCTTCTACACTGCCATTTTTAACAACTGCCAAAGCAAAGTTGCCCACATACTGTTCGCTGATTTTGTCTTTTACAGCCTTTATATATTCCTTAGATCCTCCTTGTTCCGCTATCGGTTGGTGCCACCATCCGTTCAATGTGCCTGATATGATAATAACCGCCCAAAAAATTAATGCAACAACTGAGATTCCAATATATTTTAATGTTCTTTTCAATTTTTTTATGTTTAAAAGATGACGCTTTGAAATGATGTTGGTAACATATTACTTTTATACGTTCTACAGAGTTTTTATTCTTCGTAGATGTCAAATTTATTAGAGACAGATTTCATTAATTCATTATTGGAGAAATCCTCTTCAGTCATTTTCGAAAGCTTTTCTAGAAAAATATCAAACTGTCCATTTTTAAATATTGTAAGCATTTTTCCTCCTTCCTTACAAATGGCTTCATGCCATACGTTTGGTGGAACTGTAATAGTATCACCTTCTCGTAGAATTATCGTCTCATCATCAAAAATAAGCTCCATTTCGCCAATCAACATATAGAATACCTCTGTCATCAATTTATGATGATGCCGTTTTAAATGAAAACCTGGTTTTAATGTGTCCTCTATTAAGCATAATTCACCATTTGTGTCTCTCGATGAAAGTTTGATAAAGCAGTGGTCTTGCGAGTAGTTGTAATTTTCACCTTCGCCCTTTCTTATGATTTCTTTTGATTTCATGATTTCTTTTTTGTGTGCAAAGCCGTATCCGTTACAAGTATATCACCTATCCGCATTATATCATTGTCTATTTATTTTTTTGAAAAAAATGAAAATCAATAAGATAGTGAACCAACGAAAGTAGTCACTTATCCACCACAAACAAGTACATAGTAAGAAAGCTATCTCAATATCAAATATTTAACAATTCTCTTGAGTTTAAAGTAATCAATTGATAATGTCAAATCAAGGCAAACGAAACTGTGCCTCAAAGTTCCTAACAGAAGGCGTAAAAGTACGGTTTTTGACACTGGCAGAAAGCCTAGGTGTGAGTGTCAATCGGTTCTCTCAAGTGACTGTTTTATCATTGACAGATATAGACTGCATTATCGTCTGTTGGCTTATTGTCACATGAAGTTGAGCCAGAGCCGGTCCAACTTAACAGAAGTTGAAAATATAGCGATCAACTTCAAGATATAACGAAAATTTGACTGCTACACCATGCAAAATCATGATGGGAAAGGGGTAGATATGGCTTAAACATTATAAAAAAGCCTTCTATATGCGAAATACAGCCATCCTTCTTTCCATAACGGAACAAACGGACACAACCTAGCAATACTCTTCCACCTAAGGTGCGTAATTCCAGCGGTTCGGCCATCACCGAAAAACCAAAATACCCGCCGATGGTGACCGGTCTGAAATCATTTAAAAAGCCTCATCGATTTTGCTTCGTTGAGACTTTTCTAGCAGATATTTTGGTTATTGCGAATAGTATTGTGAGTAGTTTTTAATTCAGCTCTTTCAATAAAGTGTTTGCAGCAAGCTTTCCTAATTCATTAGAAGCCAATGGACTTGCTCCTGTAATTAATTTTCTGTCTACACATACGGTATTGTCAGACTCAGTATTCACGATAGTAGCACCAAAGTTTTTCAATCTTTCGCTTACACCTGATGTCATATATCCAGGTAAATAACCAATCATTGGAGTCATTTCATCTATGGCATCAGGAAATACGGCCATCTTGTATCCATCATAAAGAAATTTTTGATTATCCAGTGCAGTTGATAATAATGCCCCTGGTCCATGACAAAGAGTAATTGTGAATAAATCATTTTGGTGCGCCCAATTCAATACCTTACCCACGTTTCTATCTTCTGGGATACCAATCATCGCTCCATGTCCACCGGGTACAAATACTGCCGCATAAGAACTATCATTCGCAAATGAATTAGTGATAAAATCTGATAACTTTTTAGGTTGTTCAAAACTCGATTTGTATTCATTATAAATAGCTTTCACATTCTCGTCTTCTTCAGGAAAAGCCCACATTTCAAATACAACAGGTTTGCCGGTAGGGGTAGCGATTTCAAAATCAAACCCTGCATTTTTAAGGTGTAACATAGGTAATAGAGCTTCTACGGGATGATTTCCTGTAGAAAACAATTTGCCATTTTTCATCTCCAAGTTTTTTTCTTCAGTGAAAATCACAAGAATTTTAGATTTTTCTCCTTGGTATTTTGCGTATGAAATGTCTTCAAAATCTGTTTTAGAGACAGTCCCTAAATTTAGTGCTAAAGTTGAAGGACTATACGACCCATCATTTTCTAAATGTGGTCTGGTTGTAAAGTATAACGCTACAAAAACAAGCGCAATCACACTCGCCAATCCAATTAATATTTTTTTTATCATAATTTTAATTTTTATGTTTTTATTAGAATAAGATCTAACTGATTTTTACTACAATTTTCCCTTTTGCTCTTCCTGATGCAAGGTGTAAGAATGCTTCAATACTCTCGGAGAATGGATACACTTTGTCAATGATTGGTTTGATCTTTTCATCTTCAATCATTGATTTAATTTCATCTAAATGTGCGCCATTAGGGTGCATGAAAATAAATTTGTATTCAGCGTCTTTTTCTCTGCTTGCTTTAGCCAATTCCTCTGGTAATTTATAATCGGCCATACCGAACATTTTAGCACTCGCTTCATCCAAAGGACCCACAACGCTAACTACTATTCCACCTTGTTTGACAACTTCAAAAGACTCGAGAGAATAGTTTTGACCAAGTGTATCAAACACGATATCTACGTCTTTAGCTATGCTTTTGTAATCTTCCGTTTTGTAATCAATTACTCTATCGGCACCCAGGGCTTTAACCCATTCTACATTGCTTGTACTGGTGGTGGTATAAACATAAGCTCCTTTTGCTTTGGCATACTGAATAGCGAAACTTCCAACACCGCCGGATCCAGCATGAATAAGCACTTTATCGTTCTCTGTTATACCAGCGGATTCCAAGGATTGCAAGGCAGTAAGTCCTGCTAATGGTAAACTTGCCGCTTCTTCGAAAGAAATGTTGCCAGGTTTTTTTGAAACTGCAGCATTAGTAACAGCGACGAATTCAGCCAACGTCCCCATTTGCTCTTGAGGAACTCTTGAATACACTAAGTCTCCAATTTCAAAATTCCTTACTTCACTTCCTTTTTCGATTACAACGCCACTCACGTCATAGGCAGAAGTGCTTGGCAATAGAATTGGAAGCATCCCTTGTAGGTTTCCAAGGATAATACTCTTGTCTATTGGGTTAATGGCAGCAGCCTTAACTTCAATAAGTACATCATTTGCTTGAACTGTTGGTTTGCTAACTTCATTAAAGGCTAAACTGTCTTTAATTTCACCGTATTTTAATATTTGTAATGCTTTCATATCTGTATCGATTTCTTTGATTATTAATTTGATACAAATGTAGTATGAGCATTCAGCGGAAAAATTACCCTATGGTAAGAAAGCTATTTTTTTGCTTTTTCAACTCTTATTCGACTCAAGCTTTGTTGCGTGATACCTAGAAAAGATGCGATATGAAAATTTCGAGTATGCTGCTCTATGTCGGGATATTGCTTTAAAATAAATCATATCGCTCGGGAGCACTTAATTGTAGTTGATTCAAAATGCGCTTATGCAAACTAACAACGTGACGTTCTAAATTATGTCTTTGATAAGATTCGAATTCTGGGAAGCGAGCATGAATTCCATCAAGTTCTTTGGCATTAAATTCAATAACTTTCGATTTGGTAAGACATTCTACGGTAAGCGTTGCGAGCTCATCAGTATGAATAGCGATGTAATCGCTGATCCACCAGTTTTTAATTGCAAATAGTAAGGTGTGTTCTCTCCCGTTTTTATCTATACAGTATGATCTTAAACAACCTTCTGTAACAAAGAATGTTTTCTTTACAACTTGTCCGTGGCGGATTAAGACTTCTCCTTTCGGAAGTGTTTTTTCTTTCGAAATAGAAAAAAGATATTCTTCAGCTTTTGAACTAAGGCTAATACTATCTTTTATTTTTTTTATTAATTCTTCCAATTCTTAA
>JBLICU010000060.1:0-21680 GCA_047632435.1 Cyclobacteriaceae bacterium | reverse complement strand
CTGTTATTTTTTTAGGAATGTTAAGTTGTTCGCTGATGAAATAAAGAAGTTGCTTTTCTCTATCCGATACTTCGCCATCTGCTGCAATTAGGATGATAAGATTAAGAATTATTGCAGCTTTTTGCTGAGCTGTTTGCTCTTTATTGATTTGCGCACATTCTTCTACTATTTTTCTTTTTTCTGCTTCCGTATCAGTTGTTGCATTTTGAGACAGTTCGTCAAACAACTCCAGATATTTTTTGGCAGCTTCTGTATTGAGACTATCATTTAAAAAGTTTTTAATGGATGCTCTTTCATCAAGAGTCACATCATCTTCTTTTGCAACGATGGCCAAAAGTTGAATGATAGCATTTAGAACCTCTTCACTCATTGTTTATGCGTTTATTCACCGGTAGCTAAAAATAGGAAAAGCATTAAAGATAACCTCTAATGCTTTTCAAGACTTGATTTAAACGAAATTATATAGAGATAATATCTTTTCTAACTCTCTTTACCTCGGTAGTAATGTCAATTAACATGTCTTGTGTAATTACGAAATTTCCTGTGTTTTCTTTAATCTTCTGCTCTATGTCAGCCAGATCACCATCATAAAGTAATCTCAAAATACTTAGTTCATTAATCATTTTGGCAATGATATCATCCTGAGGAAGGTCATTCAACATACTTATAATATCTATAAGCGGCTTTTTCTGGTTTAGAACAATTCTTACCATAGGTTCTAAAATCATGTTCCTGGTATTTTCATCAAGTATATCTTTTGGATATGTTTCAATTACTTTGGTCGCAAGGTAAAGTCCTTCAATAAAACTACCCGTCAGAACCAAAGCGGCAACAGATGATCGATCAGCATTTTCGAGACGCTTTTCGGCTTCCATAATTGCATCGTTCATTGTGGTGTTAAGCTCCTCAGGATTGTTCATGCTGTTTTGGAATTTTTCCATTGTTGCAACGTCAAATACGGAAGCAATGCCCAGCGTTTCTGCCAGATCATGACATTTTTCCATGTATTTCATGGCATCCTGTGCTTTTTGATAAGAGGATAGATATCCTATATCGGTAGCAAAGACTCCTAAATTTAAAGCTGCTTCATCTTCATCAGATTTGTATGCTTCAATTTTGGAAAAGTCATTGATTAAGGTTGGATTAAAATCAGCGCCTATAGCTTGCATGGTATAAGGTACTTCTGAAGGAGATGGTAAGTCGCTAATGACTTTTCCTATATCTCCTGATATTTTTTGATCTGTCTCGGAGAAGGCCACTTCTTCAGCTTTAGATTCCTTCTTGGTTGAGCCCCCGCAGCTGATCAAGGCTGCAGAAAATACTCCGACAAACAATAAGTTAAGTACCGTTTGGTTAAAGACTTTCATTTCGTAGATGGTTAGATTTAATTTATATATTTCAATTTTAATGCATTTTTGGCTTGCACAGAAATTTAGAATAAATATTTTCGATTTAATTATTAAAAATACAATTAAAAAACAAGATGGCGGGGTTAGCATTTAGCAGTTTGAGGGTTGGACATAGATATTGGTTGGTTAATTTTGGGGATTTCTATGAATTTCAAATTGTGAGAATTTTGTATAGAGATGATTTTTATTTGAAAGACTTAAATACACTTGAGTATTACAATCTATCAGAACTGGTGAAATATGGGAAAGGGAATGACTTTGAGATCAGGGAATTGAGAAAATAACAATCCCCTGATTTCTTTTGTGCCTATCAACTCAACTCAACTTGAAGTATGATTCTTTTTTTGATGGAAGCAATGACGCACCCATTAAATGGATATCAAGAGCACGTGCTGCTTCTCTGCCTTCTGATATGGCCCAAACTACCAACGATTGACCTCTGCGCATATCGCCTGCGGCAAAAACGTCCTTGTCGCTTGTTTGATATTCGTTTGTTTTCACATTGCCTCTTTCATCCAAATCAATGCTCAGCTGCTCAATCACACCTTCTTTTTCGGGATGAACAAAACCAGCAGCCAACAATGCCAACTCACAAGGTAATATTTCTTCTGTGCCTTCTATTTCCTCGAAACCACGGTCAACCCAGTTTATTTTAACGATTTTGATACCCACCAATTCACCTTTTTCATTTCCAACGAATTCTTTGGTGAGTACAGACCAGTCTCTTTCACACCCTTCTTCATGAGATGATGATGTTCTTAAAGTCATTGGCCATTCAGGCCATGGATTGATGTTTGTTCTTCCCGTAGGCGGCTTTGAAAGTAACTCAATTTGAGTTACTGATTTGGCTCCATGACGGTTTGAAGTACCAACACAATCTGAGCCTGTATCTCCACCACCAATAACAACAATATTTTTATCTGTAGCCATAATTGGGTCAATGGTGTCCTTGCCCATGTGGTTAATCAGCTCATTGCTTGATCCGGTAACACGGTTGTTTTGTTGGCTAAGAAAATCCATAGCGAAAAAAATTCCTTTCAGATCTTTACCTGGCAGAGGGAGTTCGCGCGGAACTGTGGAACCACCGCTTAATAATATCGCATCGTAATCAGCTTTAAGGCTATCGACAGTAATATTCACACCAACATTCGCGTTGGTTTTGAAATTGATGCCCTCTTCTTCCATGACAGCCAATCGCCTGTCGATAGTCCATTTTTCCAATTTAAAATCAGGAATTCCATATCTAAGAAGCCCACCAATCCTTTCAGCGCGCTCAAACACAGTCACATTGTGGCCGGCTTGGTTCAGTTGTGCTGCTGCTGCTAATCCGGCAGGCCCTGAGCCAACAACTGCAATTGACTTACCAGTTCTTGTTTTTGGTGGATTTGCTTTGATATAACCTTTCTCAAAAGCCATTTCCGCTATTGATTTTTCAATAAGTTCAATGGCTACAGGATTTTTATTAATACCAAGTACGCAAGAAGCTTCACATGGTGCTGGGCAGATCCTGCCAGTAAACTCTGGGAAATTGTTAGTAGAGGACAATATGTCGCTGGCAGATTCCCAGTCTTCATTAAAAACGGCATCATTGAAATCAGGAATTTGATTGCCCAATGGACAACCATTGTGGCAAAAAGGAATTCCACAATCCATGCATCTTGCTGCTTGCTTGTTCGTCTTTTCTTCAGCAAAAGGCTGATATATTTCCTTATAATCATCAATCCTATTTTTAGGATTGCGTGATTTTGGTAATTCCCTATCGTATTTTAAAAAACCGTCAACTACACCCATTACGCTACTTTTTCTTTTAACCTTTTTTCTTCTAAAACTCTCTTTAAATCGTTCGGCATCACTTTAACAAATTGTGTTTTGTAGTCCGACCAATGATCCAGTATATTTTTAGCTTTCACGCTATCAGTAAGCTCTAAATGTCTTTCAATTTCTGTTTTCAAGTAAATAAAATCATCAGAATCCAATTCATCCAACTCCACCATTTCTTTGTTTAAATGATTCGAAAAATTCTTTGAAGCATCAAGAATATATGCAAGACCTCCACTCATTCCAGCGGCAAAATTGCTCCCTGTTTCTCCGAGCACGATTACTTTACCACCGGTCATATATTCACACCCATGATCACCAATACCTTCCACTACAGTTTCTACGCCTGAGTTTCGAACACAGAATCTTTCACCGGCCATTCCGTTAATGTAAGCTTTTCCTGCTGTTGCTCCATAAAATGCCACATTACCGATGATGCTGTTTTCGCTGGCGATAAATGTGCTTCCTTCTGGGATTTTGATGATCAAATTTCCTCCGGAAAGCCCTTTTCCACAATAGTCATTGGCTTCACCTTGTAATTCAAATTCTATTCCTGGCGCCAGAAATGCACCAAAACTTTGGCCAGCAGAACCTTGGAATACGACTTTTGCTTTGTTGATCTGAATACCTTTACTTCCATATTTTTTTGAAACCTCGTATGAAAGCATTGTTCCTACAGATCTATCTGTATTGATGATTTTGTATAGTCTGTGATTTTGTCCTTTGACTAAATAATCTTCTATGAGTTTTCGGTCAAGGATATTTTCTAATTCGTGATTCTGTTCAATTTGCTGATATCTGCCAAAAGACTCAGGAACCATTTCTTTATTCAAAATAGGAGAGAAGTCAATCTTCTTCAATTTCCAATGTTCTAAATCAGATTTCACTTTTAGTACTTCTGACTGGCCAACCATGTCATTTACTGTTGGGAAGCCGAGTTGCGCCATCAATTCTCTTAGTTCTTCAGCTATGAATCTGAAAAAGTTGACAACATGGTCTGGATTTCCCGTGAACAGTTTTCTAAGCTCTGGATTCTGCGTAGCAATTCCAACCGGACAAGTGTTTAGATGACATTTTCTCATCATGATACAACCCTCGACAATGAGGGCGGTCGTTGAAAACCCGAATTCTTCTGCTCCCAGCAGCGCAGCGACGGCCACATCACGTCCAGTCATCATTTTTCCATCTGTCTGAAGCACAACCCTGCTTCTAAGATTATTTTTCAGTAAAGTCTGATGTGCTTCTGATAATCCCATTTCCCATGGTAGACCAGCATGACGAATGGAGCTCAAAGGTGATGCACCAGTTCCTCCATCAGCACCTGATACAAGTATCACGTCTGCTTTGGCTTTGGCTACACCAGATGCGATCGTTCCGACACCTGCCTCGGATACCAACTTCACATTGATTCTTGCTTCTCTGTTCGCATTTTTCAAGTCAAAGATCAATTGCTTAAGATCTTCTATAGAATAAATGTCATGATGAGGTGGGGGAGAAATCAGACCTACACCAGGAGTGGAGTGCCTTACCCTAGCTATCCAGTCATCTACCTTATGACCTGGTAATTGACCACCTTCTCCTGGTTTTGCACCTTGTGCTATTTTAATTTGAATCTCTGCAGCCTCTTTTAAATAATTACTTGTGACACCAAATCTACCTGACGCAACCTGCTTGATGGCTGATCTTTCCCAGTCACCGTTTGGTTTTCTTTCGAATCTGGCTTCATCTTCACCGCCTTCACCACAGTTACTTTTTCCACCAATTCGGTTCATTGCAATGGCCAATGTGGAATGAGCCTCATGTGAGATTGATCCAAAAGACATGGCACCAGTTGCAAATCGCTTAAGAATATTTTCTACTGGTTCTACATCTTCTAATGGAATAGATGGCCGTGTTTTGAAATCGAAAAGACTTCTAAGTGTCGAATTTTTTGCTTGATGGTTATAAATCGATTCTGAATACTTTTTGAATAAGCTATAATCATTCAAAGAAGTTGATTTTTGAAGTAAATGAATGGTTTCAGGATTCAAAAGGTGTACTTCACCATTTTGTTTCCATTGGAAAAACCCACCTACTTCCAGTAATTTTTTATCTGAACTAAACCCAGCATGATGTTTGATCAATGCTTCTTTCTCCAAATCTTCAAAAGTTAAGCCATCAAGTCGGCTCACTGTCCCTTTGAAACATTTTGAAACTACCTCAGAGCCAAGACCTACACATTCAAAAATTTGTGCTCCTTGATAGGATTGAAGTGTACTGATCCCCATTTTGGAGAGGATTTTAAGCAATCCACCGCCAATGCCTTTGGAGTAATTTTCATAATATTTATCAAGATCATATTCCTGACTCAAGACTCCTTTGTCTCTTAAGTCCTTAATGACATCATAAACTTTGAACGGATATACGGCGCTGGCCCCATAGCCGATAATGGTAGCAAAATGATGTGTTTCCCACGCATCCCCTGCCTCAATGACTAGACCAGATTTAGTACGGCTGTTATTTTTCACCAGGTGATGTTGAACTGCACCAGTAAATAACAATGATGGAATCGGGACTTTGGTTTCCGATATGTCACGATTGCTTATAACAATGATTTTTTTACCTGCTTCAACAGCCATCAGTGCCAAATGGCAAACTTCATTGATTGCTTGCTTTAATGTAATCTGCGATGGATCATATACTGCGCTTATTCTTTCATAATCAAAACCAATCTCCTTCTGATCGAGAAGTTTATAAAAAGCTCCATGGGAAAGTACAGGTTGGGAAATATGAATTTGCCTCGTGTGTTCCGGAGATTCATCAAGAATATTTAAGGCTTCTCCAACTCGCGTGAACAGCGACATAACCAATCTTTCTCTGATTGGGTCAATAGGAGGATTCGAGACCTGAGCAAAATACTGTTTAAAGTAATTCGCAACATTTTGGCTCTGTTGTGAAAGAATAGCCAAAGGTGAATCTGAACCCATTGATCCAACAGGTTCCTTTGCTTCAGCTGCCATCGGACCAATGATCAATTTTAGGTCTTCCTGCGTATATCCGTATGCTTTTATCTGCTTGCGAAGTAAATCGGGTTCCACAGTTTCTATTTCGAAATCGGGGGAAGGGAGCAAACTTAATTTGATCCTATGCTCCTTGATCCAATTGAAATAAGGTTTGCTTTCTATAACCTCTCTTTTTATTTCCTCATCTTTTACAACTCTATGATTTGGTAAATCAACCCAAAGCATTTTGCCAGGCTGTAGTCTGCCTTTTTCCAAAACATTGGAAGGTTCAATTGGAATCACCCCAGTTTCTGACGCCATGATGAGGCGTTGGTCTTTTGTGATTGTGTAACGGACAGGTCTCAGTCCGTTTCTATCCAAGGCTGCACCAAGTTCTTTTCCGTTCGTGAAAAACAAGGCCGCAGGCCCGTCCCACGGTTCCATTAGGGCAGCTTGATATTTATAGAAGGCTTTTTTGTCCTTATCCATAAATTCATTGTTTTGCCATGCTTCAGGCACAAGCATCATCATCACATGAGGCAATGATCTGCCTCCCAAATGAAGTAGCTCCATAAGAGCATCTAAGTTGGCCGAATCAGAATTTTTTTCATCAGTGACAGGTAGCAACCAATTCAATTCTTCTTCTGTGAAGTATTTGGAGGACATATTTGCCTCTTTTGACTTCATTTTGTTCACATTTCCTCGAATGGTGTTTATTTCTCCATTGTGGGCAAGGTATCTGAATGGTTGAGCAAGCTTCCAGTTGGGAAACGTGTTAGTAGAAAACCGTGAGTGAACAATCGCAAAAACGGATTCATATTTATCATTCTGCAAATCGTGAAAGTAGCGTTCTACTTGATCTGTTTTCAACTGGCCTTTATAGATTATTTTTCGGCAAGAAAAACTACAAACATAAAAGTCACCATTTTCTCCTTTTACCTTGCCATTGATCTCATGAGAGGCATAATTGCTAAGCACGAAGAGTTTGCGTTCCAAATCTTCTTCCGAAACCCTATCATTTGCGCCCACAAATACCTGCTCGATATATGGTTCTGCTGCTTTGGATTCATGGCCAGGTACCTGGTCGTCAATAGGTACTAATCTATATCCGATTAAGCTAAGTCCTAAACTTTGAATGCAGTCATTTATAACCGCCCTGCATTTTTCCCTTATTTGATAATTTTTAGGCAGGTATAACATACCCACGCCATAGGTACCTTTTTTGGGAAGATTTATTGCAAATTTCTGGAGTTCGTTCTTAAAAAATGAATGGGGAATTTGGGTGAGAATGCCTGCACCATCTCCTGTATTCTCATCGCTCCCGGTGGCTCCTCTGTGCTCCATGTTGGTAAGCATGGTCAATGCATCTTTTACCACTTGGTGGTTAGTCTTATTATCAAGATTGGCAATACATCCAACTCCACAAGAATCGTGTTCAAACGCTTCGTTATATAATGTTTTCTTCGACATACTTTCTATTCTTCCCATTACAGCTAAAACAACCACAAAATTATGGAATTCAGCTACGAATTAAAATAAAATATTGCGGATTCAATGTTAACTAAAATATAATTTCAATTATTTCAATAGCAAGTCACAATATTTTCAATATACAAATTTATACAGGTTTGTGATCAAAATATTACGATAGTCGCAAGGAATTTGAATTTTGATTGATCTATATCTAAAATATACCCTATTTTTGAATAAATGGTCTTTTTTTAGTTTATGACCATGAGGTCTGAATTGGACAAATGGAATTTGGCATTTCACTTATGATAGTGCCTCCTGTAATTCATGTTCATATTATCTATTAGACTCGTTATTTCTCTTTGTTAAAACACACGCTCATTTTATCTAAGATGATTATCTTGCGCACTGAAAACTTTGATAATCTGCAATATTTTAAATTGAGGATTTGATAAGTGCTTCTAAATATTATTTTCGGCAATTTGGTTTTGGAAGAAATACAAAAACCACCGAAACATTTCCAACAAAATATACTTTTAATTAATCGAAGATTATAGATGAGTAATCAACTAAAAGATCAAAAAGCAGTCGATAACATACGGGTGTTATCAGTAGCCATGGTAGAAAAGGCCAAATCAGGACATCCTGGAGGTGCCATGGGTGGTGCAGATTACATTCATATTTTATTCAGTGAGTTTTTAAAATTTGATCCAGATGATTCCAAATGGTCATTTAGAGATCGTTTTTTCCTTGATCCGGGACATATGTCTCCAATGTTGTATTCGCAGCTGTATTTACTTGGAAAATATACAAAACAAGATGTTAGGGACTTTCGTCAATGGGGTTCTGTAACTCCAGGGCATCCTGAAGTAGATGTGGCAAGAGGTGTGGAAAATACATCAGGGCCGCTTGGACAAGGACATGCGATGGGTGCGGGGGCTGCATTGGCTGCAAAATTTTTAGGTGCAAAATTTGGCAATTGGATTGATCATAAAATATATGCTTTCATATCAGATGGTGGTATTCAGGAGGAAATCTCCCAAGGAATAGGTAGAATAGCAGGGTATCTGCGTTTGAGCAATATGATCATGTTTTATGATTCTAATGATGTTCAGCTTTCTACCTATACCAAAGAGGTAACAAGCGAAGACACTGCTAAAAAGTATGAGGCATGGGGTTGGAAAGTGAAGACTATAGATGGGAATGATCACGATCAGATTAGACAAGCACTTATAGAGGCAAATGCTGAGAGTGAAAAGCCGTTCCTAATTATTGGAAAAACGGTAATGGGTAAAGGATGTAAGGATGCAGATGGGAATCCTTATGAAGGCTATTCTGAATTGCACGGTAAACCTGTTGGCGCAACAAAGGCTTCATACGAAAAAACCATTGAAGGACTAGGTGGAAGTGTCGAAGATCCCTTTGTTATTTTTCCAGAAGTTTCAGCTTTGTATGAAGAAATTAAGGCGAAAAAGCGTGCTGAAATCAAAGAGGCTAAAGCCAAGGAAGATTCTTGGAGATCAGGTAATAAAGAATTATCAGCAAAATTGGATCATTTCCTTACTGGTAAAATCTCTGATATCAATTTCGCTTTGATACCACAAAAGGAAAATTCAGCATCAAGAGACGCTTCTGCAGCGGTGATGGGATATTTGGCTGATAAGGTGGAAAACCTCATTGTAGCCTCTGCTGATCTTGCGAATAGTGACAAAACGGATGGTTTCTTGAAACATTCTAAACAGTTTACACCGGGTAATTTTGATGCCAATTTCTTTCATGCTGGAGTTTGTGAATTCAGTATGGCGGCTATGGCCAATGGAATGGCGCTACATGGCGGAGTGATTCCTGTTATAGGAACATTTTTCATTTTCTCTGACTATCAGAAACCTGCCTACAGACTTTCTTCATTGATGGAACTTCCCGTGATCTATTTGTGGACACATGATGCATTCAGAGTGGGAGAGGATGGCCCTACACATCAGCCGATTGAGCAAGAAGCTCAATTGAGATTGATGGAGCAATTGAAAAATCATAAGGGCAAAAGAAGTATGCTGGCATTGAGACCGGCTGATGGTGCCGAAACGACGGTGGCCTGGAAAATGGCATTAGAGAACCGAGATACACCAACAGGATTGATTCTGTCAAGACAAGGGATTAAAGATATCCCAGCGGTTGAGGATCGTTATCAAGAAGCCTTGGCTTCTGAAAAAGGTGCTTATAGAGTGAAATCTACCGAAGGTGCAGAGGTGACTCTGGTTGCAAATGGATCTGAGGTGGCCACACTGGTAGTTGCAGCTGCCCTCCTTGAGAAAGATGGTATAAATGCAAATATCGTATCTGTGATTTCGGAAGGTTTATTCAGAGATCAATCTGAAGCATATCAACTATCGGTGCTGGATAACTCTAAGCCCGTATTTGGTTTGACCGCTGGACTTCCTGTTACCTTGGCTCAGTTGGTAGGATCCAAAGGAAAAGTGTTTGGATTGGATCATTTTGGTTACTCAGCACCAGCTGAAGTACTTGACGAGAAATTCGGTTTTACTGGTCCACAGGTTTATAAAGAAGTAAAAACCTTTTTAGCCTCTTTGAAGAAGTAATTCCAATTATTTATAAAGATGAAAGAATCCTCATAGCGTAAGCGATGGGGATTCTTTATTCATCATATTTTAGGCCAAGAGCTCCACTAGGACATTGATTCACTTGTGATACGATTTCATCTTTGGTAGCACCATCCACATTTATCCATGGCTTTTCATTGGGCTTAAATACACTTGAAAGTCCTTTTACACAGACAGCAGAATGGATACATTTATCAGGTTCCCACGTGATTTTAACGTTCTCTTTTTGGTAAGTTTTCATGAAGCTTTATTTATATATCAATAAAAATTTTGCGGTGAGAATTGATACCAATTTAGGCATTTATTTAAAATTCATTGAAAAATAGCAAATCAAATAACTTATGATTGATTTCAGTAATTCCTGAAATACTACTACGATAAATTGAAACACCTGGGCAGTGATAACATTCAATATAATCTATGATTACCTAGTATCTTGTGAAAAATTAGAATCACTTGACTTTTGTGTAAAAGTGGAAAAGCCATTAACCGTGAGCCCAAAAAATAATCTTCTAAAATGAAGGAATGTACTTAAAGCATAAAACCATATTCATTAATAAGCCGTAAAAACTCCCTCTTCAAATGATTAATTAGTTGGCTTAAGAAAATGGTGAATAAAAGCGGGTACTTTAAATTTCACATGGCCTACTTCATATAATTTCTTTTCTTTGCATCTCTTTTTATTTAACGCCCTAAAATGCGAATTAAGCTTTTTATCTCTTTCCTTTTATTTTTTACGTTTACCATCAAACTCACAGCTCAGCTGAGAAACAGCGATAAAGAATTCACCTACTTGGGGGAGCGGCTCGAATATAAAATCAGCTACGGAGGTTGGTTTCCCCTCGGTACGGCAACTGCTACCATTGATTCAGTCTTTAGTTTTAAAAATGGCATTCAATATTTCAATGCAAATCTTCGTGCAAAGACTGCATGGTATTTGAGTTTTGTTAAAAACATTGATGATTTATACACTTCTCAACTGAGAGCGGACAATCTCAAAGCCATTTATTCGGAAGTACATACTACCAAAGGAGGAGAGAAGTGGGATCAGATCAATAATTTCGATTATGATTCTATGATAGTGCATATTTCAGGCCGCTCAAACAATCCCGATAAGGAGCGCAACAGAGATTGGACATTGCCACTGAATGAACGTACCTATGACATCATGGGATCTTATCTATTTTTCAGAGATCTAAAATGGGAATCGTTCGAAAAAGGAGATAGTATCATGATAAGTACATTGGAAGATCATAAAATTTGGCATTTTGGGATTGAATTTGCAGGTATTGACATGATCAAATTTCAAAATAAGGAATATCCGGCATACAAAGTGATTTTACTTTTCCCCGTGACACGAACCTTTACCGAGGAGAAGGCAGTCATGTTTTGGGTGATAGTAAAAGATGGCGTGAAACTACCCGTTCGTATAGAAGCCAACATGAGAGTTGGTAGAATGAGATGTGATCTAACTGAATTTAAGGAAGGAAACTATCATTTTGATTAGTATCGCCCACTTAACTCCACATCGCAGGTTCTCGGTTGTTCATCACAAACTCCTAATACTAACTGTTTAGGTAATAAGCATTGGTAGTGAAATGGGATGAACCCATGACCCCAAAAAGCTGATTTCCACAGTCTTTCGTTTTATTGCTTCTGAAAAACTGTTTGGTTGCTCTGGTTAGTTCCGAATCACTTATAAAATTATCACCATTTGTATCTATCTCCATGAAACATTGATGGGCATGTCTAACTTCCACCCTCATGGAAACGAATATGGCCATGAATTCCTTTCTTGAGAGCTGTCGGTCTTGATTAATATCAAAGATTTCTCTAATACGTGTGACTACTGTTATGATATTGGAATTGACTCTTCTCATATCTTCACCTGAAAAATGGTATTCCATGAAGAGCAACCACTGGTCCACAGTGATCATGTCTATAGTGGGATTTTGAAAATAATCTTCAATTAATGACCAAATCTCATCTGCATCTTCCCTCAGGTATGTTTTCTTTAAATTGTCATCTAAGAGATTGGCGAAGATGTCAATGTTGTCAGCGATACCATATAGGTCCGACTTTTGTAGTACACCATTATGATCAAAATCAAGAATTTTGAATAAATGACGCAATTTTTGCGACGGCAAATCTTTCAGCATGTTATTTAGGCGTTAGCGGATTCTTTAAATTAACGAATAATAATCCACTAAAGCAATGCGATTTTTATAGATGGCATGATCCACTCATCACAACATTAATTGCAATGTGTGGAGATTACAATAAATTCAATTCCCTTATTATAATTTTTTAAGGACAAATAGTTTTGATTTTATTTTTGGTACCACTTACTCAATAATTTAATCGTTGGTTCGGCTCATTCTTCGACTGGTTTTTTCTGAAGTCTCAGGGTACTCTTTCATGACTCGGGTTTCGAAATAAAAATGGCTATAAAGATCGTCCACAGACTCAAATTTATAAAACATCTTTTGTCCTGTTTTTCGTGAAATGTCAATAAATCCAAGACCTGCAGTGCCTTTTTCAGATAGCTCATTGTTTTCAAGTAGCTCACGATATCGCTCTCTAAGTTGCTCAGCATCAAGGCCATTTACTTCATCGATGATATTGCGAATATTGGATATTTCGGAATTGGCAATAAGATTGGTTGTGCCAAGCTTATAATATTTTTCTCTTGATATCACAATAATCATATCAGCATTGGAGTGTTCATGATCTTTTACGCCATGAAACCCGATATTTTGGAAAGCTTCAATAAAAACATTGGTCAATTTTCGTCGAACTTTGCGATCTTCTTCAAGATTTGTCACACTTTGTTCCAATGATTCCAGGATCAATTCAATAAGCTGAGGCGTAATGCTACCTTTATGTAGGAGTAATAGATTTTTGTCTTTTAGATTTATTTTCATGGCGATGGTTAAAGTCAAATGATCAATATGATGGATATAGTTGGATTAAACATAAACATTTTTGTTGATAATCGCGTGGTTTCGGGTTATTTGGTATTGCTAACTCGGCTAGGAATTTGGATAATGGGTAATTGAGATATTCTGAAATTGGGAAGGGGCGTATCAAAATGGCTTAATCATAATGGGTTCAGTTTTAAAATGAACCCATTATGATTCTATTATCAATTTTCACTCTTTTCTCTTCAAACTATTTTCATTCGGAAGAAAGTGGTCTTTGAAGAAATCATTTTTTGAATTCTTAACGGCTGTCACTGCTCCCAATTTCTGAAGCAGCCAGATGTAGTACCATGCGAAATCCAATTGGAAAGTGGTAAATCCGGAGCGTGCGCTGTGCGGGTAGAGGTGATGATTGTTATGCCACTCACCAGCGACAAGTCCTGGCCATACCTGATTGATTGAGTTATCAGTTTGGTGAAAGTCAACCCCTTCTTTCTTCAAATCCTTTCCTTTACCATGGCCTTCATAGTTGAACGTGCGAATACCAAGCCCCCAAACAAAAGCCCCTGAAAATAACGCAAAAGCCAGGGCATGGCCACCTATCAAAAAGAAAACCCCATACCAAAGTGTCCAGTTGAGCAACCAATGCACAGTTGTTCGCACAGGACAAGCTACAGAACCCCATTTTTCATAAGCAGAAAAGGAGTTCATTTTAAACCCAGTATGTCTTAATAGATTGGTCAACCGACCGTAATCCTTTTCATTAAGATTTGTAGCAATTTTCTGGTGATTTACATCGGCAAGAAAACAATATAAAGCCCCTGCATGAGGATTGTATGGATCACCAGGCAGCTCCGATTTTAAGTGGTGCACGTGGTGCGAAACCACATATGTTTCTTCAGGGAAAAGTTTGATTCCCAGATTTCGGGTAAAGCCTTTCCAAAAGTTATTTTTAAACTTAAAAGCCCCATGGGTGCAGTATCTGTGGTACCAGACAGTGCCGTGTGTACCCAAAATAACCATCCCATAAAGAAAACCAACGATAGCCAAAGGCCATGTGAAAAATTTTATAAAAAAGACAATAGGAAAAGCCAATGCACTTAAAATCCAAAACCAGGAAATAAAGGATATCCAATTTTTTTTGTCGCGAATAACATTCAGCCTGGAGAAGAATTCGCTGAACAATTGTGTCTTGGTGGGCACGGCAAGTTCATTTTGCTCATTTTTCCAGCCATATGCTGGCTTCTCAAGAACATAATCAAAGAAGTTGGTACGCATGTGGCGTAGGTTTGTTAATGGTTAATTCACGAAAATACGCAATTTATTCTATGCCGAAAGGGAATAGCTGCGGATTGAGGGGGATTTGGTACAGAATAGAGGGTATTTAGTACTTCGTATTTGGTATGTCGTCGGTTGTCTGTCTCTGATATAGGTTGATCACAAAGCACTAATATCAATGAAAGCAAATGAAAGCAATATCAAAAAGCGAAGGCAGAATACTGAAGCCTTCAAGAAAGAAATTATGGAATGCTTCGAAAGAGGCAAGTACAGCGTTTACCAATTGGAACGATTACACGGAATTAGTAATCAAAGCATCTACCAGTGGATCTATAAATTCTCTACATTTAATGATAAGGGATATCGAGTAATAGAACATCAGATGAGTAGTTCAAAAAAGGTTAAGGAGTTAGAAGCTAAAGTTCGGAACTTGGAGCAAGCTGTGGGCAAGAAACAAATCACAATCGATTACTTGGAGAAGATGATCGAGCTGGCCAAGGATGAATGCCAAATCGATATCAAAAAAAAAATCCTTCACCCCACAATCAACTGGTTCCGAGAAAACAAAGAAAAAGTGAAGTACTCAATCAGTTCGCTCTATGATACTTTTGGGATCAGCAAGCAGGCCATCCATCAATATGCTAAACGACAAAAAGTGTTTGATTCAAAAGTGGCTCAACTGGTCATTGAAGTCGATGAACTTCGAACCTATCACCCCGGTTGTGGGGTAGAAAAAATGTACCGTACCTTAAACCCTTCTTTTATGGGAAAAGATCGGTTTATTGAGCTTGTTATGAGCCTGGGCTATCGATTAAAACGATCCAGAAACTTTCATATCACTACGAGATCAGGAAGTCATTATTATAATAATTTGATTGAAGGTTTAAGTATAAGTAGCCCATGCAATGTCTGGCAATCTGACATCAACTACATTCGGGTGAATGATTGCTTCTACTATGCTGTATTCATTATTAATGTTTATACTAGGAAAATTGTAGGGTATCAGGTCTCAGACCATATGCGGGCATCTGCCAATATACTGGCCTTAAGATGGCTCTCAAAGACCACCAACATCCTAAATTCATCATTCCGACAGAGGTAGCCAGTACATTTACGGTGAGTATGTGTAACAATTGAAAGAGCTGGGTACGCAGTTGAGCATGGGGAAAATAGCTCAGGAAAATGCTTATGCGGAACGAATCAACGGAACGATTAAAAATGAGTTCTTAGTATTCTGGAAACCGTCTTCTTTTGAGCAACTTAAACGGCAAATAAAAATGGCTGTCATATACTGCAATGAAGAACGACCACATGCCAGCTTAAGAAACCTTAGTCCGGTTCAGTTTATCAAACTATTAGAATCAATGGACAATGAACAATGTGAGAAAATGACCATATTTAAATATTCAAAACAATTATAAACCGGCCAACTCTATTTAGGGATGTACACAGAGTCTATAGTATTTGGTAAAATCTGTCCTCAATTTCAATTTCCCATGTTAATTTTTTAACTGAATACCGACCACCGATTACTCACTGTTGACTGATTCCACAATAATTCCTATCTTCGCGCAGCAATTCAAAAAGAGACCTGATGAAAAGGATTACCGAATATAGAAAGTTGTTTAATGTGGAGGCAGATACCGACCTGAAGCAATTAAAAACAACTTATAGAAACCTGGTGAAAGAATGGCACCCGGACAAATTTCAGAAAGATGATGCCATGTTTGCAGAGGCGGAAATAAAAAGTCTACAGATTATTGACGCGTATCATTTCCTTGTGAGTATAGCCCCTGAAACCAAAGCATCCAATTTGGAAGAGTACACCAAAACTACCAGTGAGTCAGGAATATTGGATTTCAAACACAAAGGACTGGTTATGGAAATATCTTTTCAGGATGGGACTACTTATGAGTATTTTGGTGTGACCAAAAATGTCTATATCAAAATGATTAATTCAGATAAGCAATATCGTTTTGGTAAAAGAAATATTTTTCACAGCTACTTGTACAGAAAATCCAAGCGGGATTTGCAACCAGCCTAGATTTATTTTAAGTGCTTATTTATTGAAATATTAAAGGACGGATCAACTCAATAATTAAAATCCAATATTAGGATTAATAGAGTTGAAGCTCCGCAAAAAGCAGTTCTAGCTCATCGCGGGTTTTGTTAAGCTTGGTAGCAAGTTTGGTAAGCATATTTTCCCTATTTCCATCGGGAGTTTCAAAGTCCTCATCACTTAAATTTGGAAATCTCCATTTAAGCATCACTTTTTGTTCCCTCCAACTTCTTACAATATTCATGACCGGTAATTTAGACATTAATAAATCACGCTTTTAATATTTCCATCAAAAATGGTGGTTTCCTTAGACCGACATAATTTCTCTTTCATCCAGCGTGAATTCTTTGCCATCTGGATCTGATACCAACACGCAATAATACCTACGGTGAAAGTATCTAAGTATTTTCATTTTACGATAAGGGTGAACCCTTTCACAAACCACAGCGCCTTCCTGATATTTATTTTCAGTTGCGTTACCTGTTGGTTTCTGAGCTGCTTTTTCAACTTTTTTAGCTTTTTTAGCCATTATTAAAATATTAATTATTTGAAATTCTGATATATTATGCTGCGAGAACGGATTCTACTACAATTCGGTCTAAATAGAACGACAATATACTACACTTTTTAAATTTTGATTTATTCACCCGTTAAACATCGTTAAAAGCAGAAAAATTCGCTCAAAGCGATTTTCCTCAACTTGTAATCATATTGACGATAAAATGGTTTTTCATTTGCTAGATGCCAATAAATCAAATCTTACGATGATGAATAAATAAATCCAGCATCATACCCTATCGATTCAGGCCCTACCTAGTTTTCTCAGATGTACCAAATGGGACACAACAGCCTTAAACATGGACGTATATTCATGGTAGACAATATTGTATTCTTCACAGGTTTCTTTGACTAACTGACTCACCATGGGATAATGTACATGGCTAATTCTCGGAAAAAGATGATGTTCTATCTGAAAATTTAATCCTCCCAAAAGCCAATGCAGAGATTTGCTAGCTGTTGCGAAATTGGCTGTAGTCCTCACCTGATGAATGGCCCATGCATGTTTGCTGTTTGGATCCTGATTGGTCAAGGAATGAAATTGAGTCCCTTCAACTACATGTGCCAACTGAAATACCGTAGCTATTGCTAATCCACATACAAACGTGATAATTAAAAATCCGATTAACCAAGGCAACCAACCTACAAAGAGAATGGGGGCTACCATATAAACACCCATGTACGTAAGTTTGGTAAACCAAAATATGACGTGTGATCTCAATGACTCATTAATAGGTTTTGCATCTGGCGTGATTTTTTTGGTGAAATACTTTTTGAAATCTTCATAAAAAATCCAAGCCAAGTATGAAATTCCATATAGGATAAACCAATAATAGTGTTGAAAACGATGAAATTTTCTCAGCGGCTGACCTTCATGTAACCTCATAAAAGGTTTCACATCTATATCGGCATCCATGCCATCCACATTGGTATATGTGTGGTGGTTGATATTGTGTTTCACACTCCAGTACTGAGCATTTCCTCCCAAGATGTTCAAAAAATAAGCGCAAATTTTATTAACCCATCCATATTTGGAAAAACTCTGATGGCCGCCTTCATGCATGACATTGAAACCAATCAAAGCAAGATTAAGTCCAAGGATAACGCAAAGTAAAATAGCAATTGGAGTGATAGGAGTATAAAAAACCAGAGAAACATACAAACCTACAGCTGATGCTATCATCAAAATTCCTTTGAAGTAGAGTTTTGAATTTCCAGAAGGTTGGAGTTCCTGCTCGGCAAAATAATGATCCACTTTGGAGCGAAGGATTTTAAAAAAGGAATTGTCCCCAGTATCAAAACTATATTTAGCCATTCATTGATTTTTAAAACTCTAAAAATTTCTTGTTTGTAATCTCAGCAACTTCATAACAGACGCCCTTGCAAGTTAAGCCTGTTCAGGTAGATATTTGAGTTTGTGGGATTATTTAAAAGCTTATAACAATGCAAATGCTAATTTGGTTTAAATCGAAATCCTTATTAGCTGACAATCTGTCTTTTTTCTATCTAAATCTTGAAAACAACTTTCAATCAACTCTAATTAAATAGTAGTTCTTCTTGCCCTTTTGAGCAAGCAAATATTTGCCTTGCAGCAATTCAAAATCAGGAATTGCCGTGACTGATTCGAGCTTTATTTTATTGATACTCACTCCACCCCCTTGAATCATGCGGCGTGCTTCTCCTTTGGATGGGAATATGATCCCTCCAGTCACTTCACTCAATAGATCTGTAACGCTTTCAGCACTTTCTAGCTGTGATATGGTAAGCTCAGCCTGTGGAACCCCTTCAAATACTTGCAAGAGTGTTTTTTCATCAAGAGAAGCCAGATCTTCCGTTGTTGATTTGCCAAATAGGATAGAAGAGGCCTTGATTGCCATATCCAGATCTGCTTTTGAATGTACTCTTTCAGTAATTTCCTCCGCTACTGCTTGCTGTAATGTTCTCAAATGTGGTGCTTCAGCATGTGTAGCAATTACGGCTTCAATTTCTACTTTTTCTTTTGTGCTGAATATTTTGACAAATTTCACGACATCCTCATCCGACGAGTTGATCCAGTATTGGTAAAATTTGTAAGGTGAGGTTTTCTCTGCATCCAACCAGATATTTCCACCTTCTGATTTTCCAAATTTTGTTCCATCAGCTTTGGTAATCAAAGGAGTTGTCATGGCAAAAGCTTCCCCCTGACCCTTTCTTCTGATTAGTTCTGTCCCAGTTACAATGTTTCCCCACTGATCCGAACCACCCAGTTGAAGTTTTACATTTTTGTTCTTCCAAAGCCAGTAAAAATCATAGCCCTGAACCAATTGATAGGTAAATTCAGTAAATGACAAACCAGTCTCAAGCCGGGTTTTTACCGAGTCTTTAGCCAGCATGTAATTGATGGAAATGTGCTTTCCTACATCTCGAATGAACTCGAGAAAATTGAATGATTTAAACCAGTCATAATTATTGACGACTTCAGCTGCATTTTCCCCTTCGAAGCTTAAGAAGCGCTCCAGTTGTGCTTTCACACAGGCCAAATTGTGATTTAATGTTTCCTCATCCAGCAAATTTCTCTCGGAAGACTTCCCAGAAGGATCACCAACCATACCGGTAGCACCGCCCACCAAAGCAATTGGTTTATGTCCACATCTTTGGAAATGCATCAGCGTCATGATCTGCACCATGTTCCCAATGTGCAGAGAGTCAGCGGTAGGGTCAAAGCCTATGTAAGCGCTGGTAATGCCCTTTTTAAGTTCTTCGTCAGTTCCCGGCATCATGTCGTGAATCATGCCTCTCCATTTTAGCTCCGCTACAAAGTCTTTCATCAATTTATTATTTTATGTCGCAAAAATAGGAGGGCTTTTCTTTTTTCATCAATTTGACAGGTATTTAAAATTATTTGGATGAATCTCTTGACCTAAAAGTCGACATATTCAGTCGTTTATGTAAGAATCAATTATCAACTAAATTCTTTATTGCATTTGATTGAATGAAAATATCTTATCTGTGTAATTTCGTGCCGTGGCGGATTACAACGAGATAATAAAAAATCTACAAAAAGGTGTTTACTCACCTATCTACTTCCTGCAAGGGGACGAACCATTTTTCATCGACAACATCATCGATCACATTGAAGCCAAGGTGCTGGATGAAGCTCAAAAGAGTTTTAACCAATATGTGCTTTATGGGAAAGAAGTGGCTTTTACGGATATTTTGAACGTATCACGTAAATATCCTATGATGGGAGAGCGTCAGGTAGTGATTGTCAAAGAAGCGCAGGACATAAAGGATTGGAAAAAGGAGGATGCTCAGAATTTGCTTATTTCCTACCTCGAAAATCCGCTACCATCTACTGTATTGGTTTTCGGTCACAAATACAAATCGCTGGACAAAAGAACCAAAATTGCCAAGGCAATTGCTAAAAATGCCGTTTTCCTAGATTCTAAAAAATTGTATGACAATCAGGTTCAGGGCTGGGTGAGGTCATATGCTGAAGCTATTAATGCAAAGCTCACAGACAAGGCTGTAAGGATGCTGGATGAAAACATTGGGAATAACCTTCAGCGACTGGCCAATGAACTAAATAAACTAAAACTGAATGTTAAAGAAGGTCAGCCTATAGATGATCTGGCCGTTCAGAAATATGTTGGAATCAATAAGGATTACAATGTTTTTGAATTACAAAAGGCTTTGTCAGTAAGGGACGAGGTAAAGTCCTTTAAAATTGTGCGCTTCTTTGCAGCAAATACATCAGCCAATCCTCTGGTATTAATCATTTCTAACCTGTATCAGTATTTTGTGAAACTCTTGATCCTGCATCAAAAAGGAACTGGTGACAAAAATGCAGCGGCGCAACTTATAGGTGTTAATCCATTTTTTGTCGGCGAATACTTGGAGGCAGCTAGAAATTTCGATAGACCAACAGTCATTAAGAATATCAAAGCAATAAATAAAGCCGATTTACAATCAAAAGGTATTGGATCTGCTTCAATGAAGGAAGGAGATATATTGACTGAATTGATCTTTATTCTGCTTCATTGATATCTTTCTTGCGTATTCATCGTTCATCAAAAAAAGTAAATTATTCTAAATTGTATGTATAAGGTTACGTGGTGTTTTCTTTTGATTTTACACTTGCTACCGGCATTTTCTCAACAAACTGTACAGCAACTATCTATTGATAAATTGTATTTTGATGGGATGGTTTTGTACAACGAAAAAGACTACCATGCATCAGCATTATTGCTGGAAGAATATCAGGATTCTAAAAGACCAAGCAATTATCTTTCTGAAACAAAGTTTTATTTGGCTATGAATTATCTCCGTAGTGGAGATAATCATGGTGTTGCTGCATTGCAGTCATTTGCCTCAGCAAATGAAAATCATCCGTTGGCATCAGTGGCCAATTTCAATTTGGGGAATCATGCTTTCGATAAAAAAGATTATTCCGAAGCACTCGGCTATTACAGCAAGGTTGCTGAAGACCAACTCGACAAAGAGTCACTGATTTCTTTCATTTTCAAACGTGGCTATGCATCAATGATCAAAGAAGATAATGATCAGGCTATCAGGGATTTTAAGCAGGT
>JBLICU010000059.1:0-21686 GCA_047632435.1 Cyclobacteriaceae bacterium | reverse complement strand
AAAAGAGCAAAAAAAAACAGTGTCAACTTATTCGAAAAATGCATTGGAAGGAAAGTGATTGCAGTCCATTGTTTTGACTTTGAGAGATCATTCAGAATTGAATTTGAGGATAGCAGTAACTTGATTTTTAAAATGTATGGTTCTCGATCCAACATCCTCTATGCTGAAGAGAATCAAATTAAGGAAATATTCAAAAATAATTTAGTTGGCGATTTTGAAATTATTCCTGCAGATTTAAACAAGCCACATTTCACAAAAGATCGTTTCCTAGATGAAAGTGGAGATCCTCAAAAAACTATTCCAGCACTTGGTAAGGAAGTCAATAAATATTTGGTGAGTATCGGCTATGATCAAATGGACATAGCGCAAAAATGGGATTCCCTCGAACAAACCGTAAAGTCATTGTTTAACAACCCGATGACAATTTTATACCCAGAGGACGAATTACCAAAATTGACATTGCTATATAAGCCAAATGAATCCCTCTGGCAAACAAATAATGCAATAGAAGCAGCATCTAAGTTGTATCTGGACTTCACTCGATCGACTTATCTCGACAAAGGAAAACAAGATATTCTCAAGGATCTGAACAAGAAAATAAAGCAACATAAAAATTATCTTGAAAAAACCATAGGCAAGCTTGACGAAGTTCGAAATCAAAGAAGTCATGAGGAAACCGCCAACATCATCATGGCTAATCTTCATTTATTTATTAAAGGCAATTCGTCACTTGAGTTACATGACTTCTACACCGGTAGTACATTATTAGTAAGCCTAAAACCAAATATATCTCCACAAAAACACGCTGAGCATCTTTATCGGAAATCGAAAAATCATAAGATCCAAATTCAAAAGCTTGAAGATAATATTCAGGCTAAACAAAATGAATTGAAGGCACTAAAAAAACATCGATCAGACACTTTATCAATTGTGGATTTCAAGGAATTAAAATCCTTTACTATTGATAAAAATCAAAAAAGTGAAAATCAAGTCTCACTTCCCTATCACCAATACCAAATGAATGGGTATGATGTACTTGTAGGAAAGAATGCAAAAGCAAACGATGAGCTCACCACCAGAATCGCACAAAAAAATGATCTATGGCTTCATGCCAAAGATGTATCTGGTTCTCATGTAGTCATACGCATGAAAAAAATTGGTACTGTTCCTTCCAATGTATTGGAATTTTCTGCAGAGTTGGCAGCCTGGTTTTCAAAAAGAAAAACTGATTCGATCTGCCCGGTTATTTACACCGAAAAAAAATATGTTAGAAAAATAAAGGGCTCGCCAGCAGGCTCAGTTCGTGTTGAAAAAGAACATGTAATTATGGTGAAGCCAAGGAATCATCCAAACTAAAAATGTTTTACACTCATTTAAAACAGATTGATCAAACTAATTGGTGCTTTGATCAAAAATATTATTGAATATCCTAATTCTCTGACTATTCTTGGCCTGAATTTGCACATTCATAGCTATGATAGAAAGAGTCAGAAAACGAGAAAAAGAATTTTCGATACTATATGTAGATGATGAAGCACCTAATCTCAGAGGATTCAAAACATCGTTCAGAAGATTTTTCAAAGTTTATACTGCCATCAATGGACATGATGCTTTAGAAATATTAAAAATCACTCCTGTGAATATTGTTGTTTCCGACCATAGAATGCCTGAAATGAATGGAACAGAATTACTGTCCAGGGTTTATGACTACAATCCCGAAATCAGGAGAATGATTCTAAGTGGTTTTATTAAAATCGATGAATTGAAAGATGCTGTCGATACGTTCGGTATTCATCATTTCGCGACCAAACCATGGGATTTTGAAACCTTGAAAACCATTTTTGAAAACATGGTCCAGCCTGACGCGGTTCTTATGACATTTAATGACTGAGCCCAAAAAGAACTCAGTCATCAATTCAATCTAAAAGATTAATTCAAATTATTTAACCATATCTATACGCATCATGTTCGTATGTCCTTTCCAATGCAAAGGCATGGATGAAGTATTGATAAAGACGTCTCCGATTTCAAGTAAGGCCTCCTTCTTTAGCAGACTCTCAATTTCTTCGAAAGTATTATCAATAGACTCTAAATTGTCGTAATAAAATCCTGTAATACCCCAAACAAGATTCATTTGTCGTAGTATATAGGAGTCATTTGTGAAAATTAAGATTTTGGCCATTGGTCTATGCATGGACAATCTAAATCCTGTATAACCAGTTTTAGTCATTCCAACGATGGCTCTTGCAGATACTGAATCACTCAATCTGCATGCTGTTCTTACCAAAAGGTCATTCAAACGGGTAGAAGAGAATTCATCTTCTTCAGCGAACTTATTATATATGGTTCTTGAATCACTTTCAATAGCCACAATTGTCTGTGCCATTCTTCTCACAGATTCTACCGGAAATTTACCTGATGCCGTCTCTGCAGAAAGCATCAAGGCATCCGCACCATCCAATACTGCATTGGCCACATCATTGGTCTCGGCTCTGGTTGGTCGTGGGTTTTCTGTCATACTCTCAAGCATCTGAGTGGCAATGATCACAGGCTTGGCCAATCTGTTACACTTCCTTACAAGCCGTTTTTGATAAATAGGCACCATTTCTGAAGGTACTTCTACCCCAAGATCTCCTCGGGCAACCATAAGTGCATCAGTCTCCTCAATGATCTCATCTATGTTGGCAATGGCTTCAGGTTTTTCAATTTTAGCGACCACTTTCGTCCGAACGCCCGCTTTGGCTATTCTGGCTTTGATATCCCTAATATCTTCTGCACTTCTTACAAATGATAATGCCACCCATTCCAAATCAAATTTGAAACCGAATTCCAAATCTTCAATATCTTTTTCAGTCATCGAAGGTGCTGAAACATTAGAATTTGGAAGGTTAATTCCTTTTCTTGATTTAAGAAGCTCACCGTGAACAACCTCGGTGTAAACATCATGACCAACAACTTTTATTGTTTTCAATTCAATATTACCATCGTCAATCAAAATCATGTCGCCTGGTTTCACATCATTGATTATTCCTTGATAAACAGTACTTACTTTTTCACTGGTTCCTTCCATCTCATCAATGGTAATGATCAATTGTTGCCCAGACTTAATAGGAACAGCCCCATCTTTTACCTGACCCACGCGAATTTTCGGTCCTTGCAAATCCTGAAGCAGACAAACGTTTGTTCCTAGCTCATCATTCAATCCCCTGACCATTTCTATCGTCTCCTGATGATCAGCGTGCGAACCATGTGAAAAATTCAATCTGAAAACATTAGCTCCGCTCAATATCAATTCCTTTAAAATCTCTCTATCTCTGCTTGCTGGGCCTATAGTTGCCACTATCTTCGTTTTCTTGTGTCGCATTTTATTCATAGTTAAAATATTAAATTCTCTTTGGATTTAACCTTTCCCAGGTCGATGATCACCGCATAATTTATAGCAGCGCATTCTTTTATTTTGGTTATTAAGTATGAAGACCAATTGTCTTCGAGTGTATTTTTTAATTTTAAGAGATAATCGAATTGCTGAAGTTCTGGTATTAGATATTGGATACCGGCCGAGCTTGAATTAAAGAGCTTATTTCTCAATAAATGTACAGACCTGTATTCCGTTTCATCGGCTAAGTTAGATATTCTGATTATTTTATTTTCAGCAAATTCAATTTTGACATCATCATGCTTCACCAAATGAAATATCTCTATTTGATTTAAATACCAACCAAGCTTGTACTCTTTCATAGAAGAAACAATCCCTATTAGATCAAAATCTACAGGGTAGTCCCCCTCCCACTTGTTCTTTTTTCCCATAATAATATCGGCAAAGTAACAAAACCTCAAACAGCTTCGGATTGCTTGAAATAGATTTTATTATCGGTATTTTTAATGGTGCCGATTCAATTGATTCAGTTAGTGAAAAAGGACAATATTAATTTTATGGAACACCATTCACAAAAATAATTAGTGCCGCTAAAGCACCTATGAAGGACAAATAAGAAAGCAGTAAAGACAAGCATTGTTGGTGAATTAATTTAGTTTGATTTTAAAGCTTTAATGTATTTCTTTGCACTAGATTTTAACTAAAACTTATAAAAATGTCAGAAATAGCACAAAAGGTGAAGTCAATCATCATTGACAAATTAGGTGTTGAAGAGTCAGAAGTAACCCTGGAAGCTAGCTTCACCAATGACCTTGGCGCAGATTCACTTGATACAGTAGAGCTAATCATGGAATTCGAAAAAGAATTTAACATCTCCATTCCGGACGATCAGGCTGAAAACATCGCTACAGTTGGTCATGCCATCACATACCTCGAAGAAAACGTAAAATAATATTTGTTTTTAAAATCCTTTCATGGAATTAAAAAGAGTTGTTGTTACTGGGATAGGTGCTATTACCCCACTTGGGAATACTAAACAGGCATACTGGGACGCATTAGCCAAAGGTGTAAGCGGTGCCGCCCCTATAACACGATTTGATACCACAAATTTCAAGACGAAATTTGCGTGTGAAGTGAAAGGATTTGATCCGAATGACTTTTTTGATCGTAAAGAAGCCAGAAAAATGGATCCATGCACCCAATATGGCATGGTGGCTGGTGATGAAGCGATAAAAGATTCTGGAATGGATCTTGAAAAAGTCAATAAAGACAAAATTGGAGTCATTTGGGGCAGTGGAATTGGGGGATTTACTACTTTTCAGGAAGAAGTAATGAACTTCGCCAACGGAGGCGGTACCCCAAGATTCAACCCCTTCTTCGTCCCAAAAATGATTCTGGATATAACGCCGGGCCAGCTATCCATAAAATATGGTTTCAGAGGACCAAATTTCGCAACAGTATCAGCTTGCGCCTCGTCTAATCACGCACTTAATGACGCTTTCAATTACATCCGCTTAGGTAAAGCCATTGCCATTCTTACTGGTGGATCTGAGGCTGCAGTAATTGAATCCGGGGTGGGTGGATTCAATGCGATGAAAGCGCTTTCGGAAAGAAACAATGACCCTGCAACTGCTTCACGTCCATATGATAAGGATCGAGATGGTTTTGTGTTGGGTGAAGGAGCTGGCGCTTTGATGCTGGAAGATCTTGACCATGCGAAGGCCAGAGGAGCTAAAATTTACGCCGAAGTTCTTGGTGGTGGCATGTCTGCAGATGCTTATCATATCACACAGCCTCATCCAGAAGGATTAGGAATCACATTAGTGATGAATAGTGCCATGGAAGATGCCGGCATCCAAAAAGAACAAGTCGATTATATCAACACTCATGGTACATCTACACCACTTGGAGATGCAGGTGAAGTTCGGGCGATTACCAGAGTATTTGGTGAGCATTCATATAAAATGAATATCAGCTCTACCAAATCTATGACAGGACATTTACTTGGTGCTGCTGGAGCTATTGAGAGCATTGCATGCATATTAGCAATTAATCAGGGAATCATTCCTCCTACCATCAATCACTTTACTGATGATCCTGATATTGATCCAAAACTTAATCTGACCTTCAATAAGGCTCAGAAACGTGAAGTAAACATTGCCATAAGCAATACATTTGGATTTGGCGGTCACAACACCTCGATTATCTTGGGTAAATACGGCGGATAGTGCCTAATTTTCTCAGAAAATCATTCAGTTATTTCGAATACCTGGCCTCACCTGATAAGGAGCTTTATCACAACTTCAAAATAATTACAGGAAAAAGACCTTTGAACATTTCGCTTTATAAATTGGCAATGCGGCATACGAGTGCCGCCACTGTTAACAAAAAGGGAATTAAGGAGTCTTATGAACGTTTGGAATACCTTGGTGACTCCATCTTAGGCATGCTTGTCGCCGAAATGCTGTATAAAAGATTTCCTTTTAAAGACGAAGGATTCCTCACCGAAACACGTTCTAAAATCGTGAATCGTGAATCTTTGAATCAACTGTCAAAAAAAATTGGCCTTCAAAATCTGGTAAAGTACAACAAACACAGAGGGGCAACAATTTCGCACAAATCAGTTTATGGAGACTGTCTGGAAGCTTTGATTGGGGCGATTTATCTCGACAGGGGTTTTAGATTTTGCAAAGAATATGTGGTTCATCGCTTGATAAAACCACATTTTGATCTTGAAGAGCTTACCAATACAACCATCAACCATAAAAGTAAAATTATAGAGTGGGCTCAAAAAGAGGATAAAATCCTGAAATTTGAGATTATTGAAAACAATGAAGAAGATCGAAACAAACAATTTATAGCACAAGTTTTCATTGACGATGAACCCATGGATAAAGGGTATGGGTTTAGTAAAAAGAAAGCGGAACAAGATGCAGCGTACAAAACGCTCGAAGGACTCAATATAGATTAAGTGGCATACGGAACAAAAATCGGTGGTGCATGTCTCAACCAGATACCAATGGATTGGGACAATAATCTGGCGAACATTTTTGAAGCAATTGCAGAGGCAAAAAGCCAAGGGATCAAGATCCTTTGTCTGCCGGAGTTGTGCATTACAGGTTATGGATGTGAAGATATGTTTCTGAGCTCCTGGCTTTCGGCTAAGGCATTGGGAAAACTTAAATTGATTGTCCCTGAGACTGAAAATATATTCGTTGCAGTTGGTCTTCCGGTCTGGTTTGAAGGTGCCAACTACAATGTAACATGCCTTATCCAAAATCAAAAAATACTTGGCTTTTATGCCAAACAAAAACTAGCCAATGATGGAGTCCATTACGAACTGAGATGGTTCTCCCCCTGGCCAGCTGGCGAACTCAAAAATTTTCAATTCAATGATGATGTTTACCCTTTTGGCCAATTGACCATTGATGCATACGGTATCAAAATAGGCTTTGAGATCTGTGAAGACGCATGGCGAGAGGATCGTCCCGGATGCCATTTGATTAACAAAGAAGTACAATTGTTTCTCAATCCCAGTGCAAGTCATTTTGCATTTGGGAAAGCAGAATTCAGAGAAAAATTGGTAGTAGACAGTTCCAAAGAACTCAACTGTACCTATCTATATACCAACCTCCTGGGGAATGAATCCGGACGGATGATTTATGATGGAGATATTTTGATTGCTAAAAAAGGCAAACTAATCGCTCGAAACAGACGACTTTCTTTCAAAAATTATAACCTTTTAAATATTGACGTCAATTTTGAGGATGATACAAATGGTATTGAAGCCATACATTTGGATCACCCCAATCAGTTCGAGGAATTTGCGAATGCAGCCTCGCTTGCACTTTTCGATTATTTAAGAAAAAGCAAAAATAAAGGATTTGTGCTTTCACTTAGCGGAGGAGCAGACTCCAGCAGCATCGCTGTTTTGGTAGCCGAAATGGTGCGAAATGGAATCAATAATTTGGGTTTTGAAACCTTCAAAAACAAAATTGGTGTTCCGCTCAAACCGGGAACTAATAAAGAAATAGTTTCCCAAATACTCTTCACAGCTTATCAGGGCACAGTTAATTCTTCAGAGGAGACTTTTAATTCAGCTAAAAATCTTGCAAATAGTCTTGGCGCACAATTTTTTGATTGGAAAATAGATGAAGAAATTGCCTCTTATCAACAATCGATAGAAAAGGCACTGGGAAGAGCATTGACATGGGAGGAAGACGACATTGCCTTGCAGAACATTCAGGCACGTGCCCGATCACCTATTATCTGGATGTTGGCCAATATTAAAAAATGTCTGCTACTTTCTACTTCCAATCGAAGTGAGGGAGATGTAGGATATGCTACAATGGATGGTGATACCAGTGGTAGTATTTCTCCAATTGCAGCTGTTGATAAAGGTTTTATTTTAGCTTGGCTAAAATATGCGGAAAATACGCTGGGTTATGAAGGCCTAGAAAATGTAAACTCACTTTCACCCACGGCAGAATTAAGACCTCAGGAGATGCACCAAACGGATGAGGACGATCTGATGCCTTATGCAGTGCTGGTGGAAATTGAAAAGAAAGCAATTCGTGATAGAAAATCACCAATTGAAGTTTATAAGGTATTAAAAGATAATTATCCAGATCAAATATTATTGAAATTCTGGATCACCAAATTTTTCCGCATGTGGGCCATCAATCAGTGGAAAAGAGAGCGGATAGCACCGAGTTTTCATTTGGATGATTTCAATGTGGATCCACGTACTTGGTGCCGTTTTCCGATACTTTCCAGTGGGTTTCAGGAAGAACTCAGCGAACTCAATCAAGGAACAGGATCATAGCCACTTCCTCCCCAGGGATGGCAACTGGCTATTCTTTTCAAGGCCAACTTCAAACCTTTTAAAATACCATGTTTTGTGATGGCCTCCTTTGCATAATGCGAACAAGTAGGCGTATAGCGACATGTACTTGGAAAAAGCGGAGAAATACAGTATTGATAAAACAATACGGGAAGGATAAAAATCTGTCGCATTAATTTACTCACGGCCAAATGTAAATTTGTTATTTGGAGCTAACAATATTTGTGGTTCTTTTGTGCCTTAGAATAAACTATAATCATCCCCAACAGGAAATATACGAGATTGCGCATCTGTGAATAAAAGACTCCTAATACTCTTACTTAGCATTTTTTTTTTAGCAATAAGCCCGTCGCTCCTTGGTCAGTCAATAGCCGATCTCGCACCTGTTGATTTAGATACGATTGAAAACAAACTTGTGGTCATCAACAACATCTATATTCTTGGAAATGTAAAAACCAAAAAATCCATCATCACAAGGGAATTAAGCTTCAATCAAGGTGATACGATAAGAATGCACAAACTGATCGGTTATCGTACAGAGGATAGAAATAAAATATATAATACTAACCTGTTCAATACGGTCGATCTGCAAATTTTGGAGATTGACACTGACCATGTCGAAATTTTAATCACCTTGACTGAAAGATGGTACCTTTATCCGGGAGTTATATTCAGAACAAGTGCAGGAGATAGAAATTTCACGAATTGGTGGCGAAATGAAGATCATGACCTAAGCCGGGTAAATTATGGCTTAAGGCTTTCTAAATTCAATTTGAGAGGTAGAGATGAAACATTGCTACTAACTGCTCAATTTGGTTTTGAAAAGGTTCTACTTCTCAACTATGTCATCCCCTACTTAGATAAAAATCAAAAATTCGGTTTGATCGCTGATATTGGGTATTCGGAATTTAAAAATATCCCCTACCGCACCCTTGATCACACACTGAGATTTATTTTGTCTGAAGACATCCAAAGAAGAAGTTTTGGTACAGGTCTGAGCTTGAGCTATCGTCGCTCATTTTATACAAGACACTACCTATCGGCAGGATTTCGGACATCCAAAATTTCTAATAATTTGGCTACAGCAAACCCTGAATATTATAGTGGAGGGGCAACTTCACAATCCTATTTGCGATTATCATACACTTATAGTCGCGATTATAGAGACAATAACACCTATCCGCTTCGAGGTAATTTGATTAGTGCCACACTAGGCAAAAGCGGTTTAGGAGTTTTCAATGATTTTAATCGTTGGTACCTTTTGGCCAATTATTATCAATATTTGGATTTGGGTAAGGGATTTTTTCTTGGAACCAATATCGGAGCAAATGTTTCAACTAAGAATGTGCCCTACTCAAGATATCTGGGACTTGGTTACGACAATTATCTAGTACGCGGTTATGAGCTAAATGTGATCGAAGGCTATCAGATGGCGCTATTTAAAAGCTCACTGAAAAAGCGAATCTTCCGAACTTCTGCAACTATTCCTGAGGAATTTATGCCCATTAAGCAATTTCAACGTTGGCCAATGGCACTATACGCTAAGACCTTTTTTGATGCAGCCTACGTCCAAAATTATCCAAATTACAAGGAGAATCAACGGCTTTCAAATAAACCAATATATAGCGCTGGCTTGGGGTTAGATTTTGTAACCATTCATGATATCACCATTAGATTGGAGCAATCTTACAATGCTGAAGGCAAGTTCAATTTCGTATTAGGATTTCAACAAGATTTGTAGAAAAATGACCTTAATTATATTATCTGTCCAATCTTCAGCTTTAAAACTTTTATAAAATGGAAATATTTCTTCTGCCCGAAACTTGGATAGCACTCCTGACACTTACTTTTCTTGAAATAGTACTTGGCGTAGATAACATCATTTTTATCTCGATAGTCACCAACAAACTCCCGATCCATCAGCAAGGAAAAGCGCGGACACTAGGCTTGTCATTGGCACTTGTTTTCCGAATCGGACTACTTCTGGGCATATCTTGGATCATCACGTTTACACAACCTTTATTTTCTATTTTTGATATTGAAATCAGCGGCAGGGATCTCATTCTGCTCAGCGGAGGGCTTTTTTTACTGGTAAAAAGCACATTGGAAATTCACCACAAAATGGAAGGCATGGAGGATCATGAAAGCACACCAGCCAGTAAATCGTTTACGAACATCATAGTCCAGATTGTCCTTTTGGATATTATCTTCTCCTTTGATTCCATACTTACAGCGATTGGTCTTACGAATCAGATCTTGCTCATGATCATTGCTGTTGTTATATCCATTGGTATAATGATGATTTTTTCCAAAAAAATTAGTGAATTCATCAGCAAACACCCGACACTTGAAATCCTTGCACTCTCGTTTTTGATTTTGATAGGATTCATGCTGATGGTTGAAGCACTGCACCATCACGTCCCGAAAGGTTACATCTATTTCGCTGTATTCTTTTCACTTGTAGTTGAAGTGCTCAATATGCGGCTACAAAAAAATCGTCATCCGGTAAAACTTAGAAAGAGAATCTCCAAGCCAGACTAGTGCGGTGATTGGTTATTAAGTTTACTTAGGTATTTTGAAGACTCGATTTATACGCCCAGGCTCATGTCCCCACGAGACTCAACTTGTATATTAAAGTTTGTGAGGACACGAACTTAGGCTATGACAAAATTTGGGTTTGGTCACAAACATGGCTTACAAAATTGGTGAAATAGTAGATTTAAATCGTCAATCAAAGTTCTTCCACTTTTTTTGCTTGCCTTTTTTATTGTAGATATACCAAATACCTAGTTTCTCACCAAGATAATATTCACCTGAATAGGTCAATCTCCCTTTTTCATCGTAGTAAAACCACATGCCGTCCATTACACCATCATTAAACAAACCCTCTTGTGATTTTTGACCATTGGGGTGGTAAGTGATCCACGAACTATCGGGCAGACCATCGGCATATGCGCCTATTTGTTCAATACTACCTGATCCATAATAATATTTCCATACGCCCGCATACAAACCATCCCGAAATATTCCTATACGCTTTAGCTGGCCATTGGAAAAATAATTTTTAGTCGTGTCCTGCTGTAAATCATCAACCCAATTTTCTTCGCCAGATAGGATTCCATTTTCATCATGATAAAGCTGCAATCCATCTAAAAAACCTTGATCGTAACTCAGAATCGCGTTTTTTGTACCATCAGGATAAAAATAAAGCCATTTTCCTTCTTTAGTATTTCGGTCAATTTGTCCAATGGCTTTTATCTCTCCAGAAGCATAATAAAGAGTGTCTTGACCGAAGAGCTGCAAAGTAAAAAGCACAAAAAAGAAATATATCCCGATCCTCATATACACACAATTTAAACTAAGATAATATTCAGGTATTGAAAAAATTGTAAGGAAAGGGTAATTTGCATCTAATGCGTTTACTGCTATTAACCCTTTTATCTATCATATCGACGTTCATTCTCGCTCAGGATGGAAAATATCAAATGGGTGCGGCCAGTTCCGGCTTAGGTGGTTCGTCCCTTACTGTAACCAATGGTTGGTCTATTTTCAACAATGTGGGAGCGCTTGGTGCTGTGGATGAAACAAGCGCTTTTGCAGCCTATCAGAACAGGTATAATATTCCGGGATTTCAGGTAATCGGGGGTGGATTTGTACATGCCATGACACACGCCACGGCAGGAATAGCCTATTATCGAATTGGTGATAACATTTATAATCAGCAACGGGTAAGTTTTGCTATTGGTAATAAATTTCAAATGGTAAGCCTTGGTGCCGGGGTTAATGTGATTCAATATCATGCTGAATCTCTGGATACCAGAAGAAGACTGGCTATCGAGTTTGGTGGGGTGGCACAAATCATTCCCGAACTTTCGTTTGGCGCACACATATTCAATCTAAAAGAAAGTCAGATTGTACCTACAGTGATGAAGGCTGGTCTCTCCTATCGCCCATCAGATCAGCTGATGATTAATCTGGAAACTGAGAAAGAATTGGGTTTTAGTGAGGTATTTAAAGCCGGACTTCAATACCAGCTGATCGAACCACTTTTCTTCCGAACGGGGATTTCTACCAAACCATTCAAGAGTGCGTTCGGATTTGGCCTGACCCTTTCTGGGTTTTTGCTTGATTATGCCTATATCAGCAATCCCAATCTCGGTGGAATACACGAGTTGTCACTGGCTTACAAATTAAAAGATCTATGAATGGCTGGGGCAAAAGTTGGTTTAGGAAATTCTTCCTTTCAAAGCCCTGGACATTTGGCCTCACCTACGTTTTAATTTGCCTTTCAACTTCCAACATCAGCGCACAAAACAGACCGGAAATTGATCTAGAAGAGTTCGCAGAAAATTTATTCGATCTTCAGGACGATGATGTGAATTATGAAGACATCTATGAATCTCTTCTGCTTTATTTCACTAACCCTATCAATCTGAATAGAACTAACCGCGAAGAGCTTTCATCACTATATATTCTTTCACCCTACCAACTCAATAACTTTTTTGATCATCAAGAAAGACATGGCAATCTGTTGATCATCAATGAACTACAAACTATAGCCGGTTTTGATTTAGCTACCATCCGAACATTGCTCCAATTTGTGACTGTGGATGAGCGTCAAGATAGTCGGTCACTGCTTCAGCGCATCAAAGAAGAGGAAAACAACTATTTCCTCCTTCGATATGGTCGTGCGCTTGAAAAACAAGAGGGCTATCGGACGGGAGAAGGTTCCAAATATCAAGGAGATCAGAACACCATTTACGCACGCTACCGCATCAGCCGATCACATGACTTTAGTTTTGGTTTTACCGTTGAAAAAGATGCCGGAGAATCCTTCACCTGGTCCGAAAAGTCAAAGGGCTTTGACTATTATTCTTTTCATCTTTCACTTCAGAATAAAGGCATTTTCAAAAATATCACTGTCGGCGACTATCAAATGCAATTTGGTCAGGGTTTGGTCTATGGTGCCGGGTTTGGATCTGGTAAAGGATCCGAAACGGTAAACTCTGTAAAGAGAAATAGCATTGGCGTGCGACCCTATGCAAGTGCACTGGAATCCGGTTTCTTTAGAGGAGCTGCCACCACTGTAGCACTAAACAAATTAGAAATAACAGCCTTTTACTCAAACCTGAATCAGGACGCCAGCCTCGTCAACGACACCACCTATTCCGATTTTGAAGAATTTGTAAACTCAGTTCAATCGACAGGATTTCACCGCACTCAAAATGAAATATCAGCCAAAAATGAAATCAATGAACAATCATTTGGGGGAGCTCTGTATTATACTTTTAACCCCAGGTTTAAAATTGGAGGCACTTTTTTAAATACACTTTATTCCCGTCCACTACAAAAGAAGCCCAACAACTATAACCAGTTTGAATTTGTAGGAGATCACAATGCTATCGGAAGTTTATATGGAACTTATGTTTGGCAAAATTTCATACTCTTCGGTGAAGCTGCGCAATCCAAATCAGGTGGAAAAGGGATGGTCGGTGGCGTAATGGCCAGCCTATCTCCTACTATCGACATGAGTATTGTTCTAAGAAATTATGAAAAAGACTTTCATTCGTTTTATGGCAATGCCTTTAGTGAAAACTCCAGAATCATCAACGAAAAAGGTATTTACTGGGGGCTGAAAATACAGCCAAACCGGAAAAATAGTCTGGCGGTGTATTATGATAAATTTAGTTTCCCATGGATGAAATTCAACACTGAATCTCCTTCAGATGGATTTGAATACCTAGGCAGATATACCTATAATCCTTCCCGATCTATAAGTATATATGCCCAATTCAGACAGGAAAAAAAGCAACTGACTCAGCAAATCGGAGAGGCAAATCTCAATACACTTATCAATGGAATCAAGAAAAACTACCTATTGAATATTGATTATAAAGTTGGAAGAAATATGTCTTTAAAAACACGGGTTCAGGCTTCCACTTACGACTTGAATCATCAAAAATCATCAGGTTATGCACTCATACAAGATTTGAATTTCAGCTTTTGGAAACTTAAAATAAGCACAAGAGCTGCGCTATTTGATACCGACTATGCCAATCGCCAATATGCCTATGAAAAAAATGTACTTTATGCTTTTTCTATTCCTGCGTACAATGGATTAGGCAGCAGATCATATTTTTTGATCCAATACGCGGCTTTAAGAAAACTCACCTTTTGGGCGAGATACTCTAGATTTGACTATCGAGATGTAGAAACTGTGGGTTCAGGTTTGACCGAAAGCACGGGCAGTAACAGAAGCAACCTAGTCGTAATGGCCAGAATCAAACTCTAATTTTTTCTTCTTTTTCATTTATATGTAACTACATTTAATGTATAAACGTATACATGCGAGTATGGAAAAAATGATGACTACAACTCAATTAGAAATGGAAATAGAAACACGTAACAAGGTTCATGAATTGATTGCTCACCGCTGGAGTCCCAGAGCATTTAAAACTGACATGATTCCTGATGAAGAATTATTTTCTCTTTTTGAGGCAGCAAGATGGGCAGCATCTTCCATGAACGAACAGCCGTGGAGATTTATATACGCAAGAAAAGGAGAAGGAGCATACGATAAAATAGTGGCGTCTTTGATGGACGGAAACAAGCCATGGGCGAAGGAAGCATCAGTTTTGATCGCAACAGTGGTCAAAACAACTTTTGCAAGGAATAATAATCCAAATGGTTCAGCTATTCATGATCTTGGTTTGGCTGTTGGCAACATGAGTTTGCAGGCCACCAGCCTGGGCATTGGGGTTCATCAAATAGGCGGTTTTCATCGTGACATGATTCGTGAGCAGTTTGATTTACCGACTGATTATGCACCTGTAACCGTGCTTGCGCTAGGATATTTTGGAGATGCTGATCAGCTGCCAGATGGATTAAGAGAAAGAGAACGTGCAATTCGAACAAGAAAGCCTTTAGAAGAAATTGCTTTCCACGGCACATTTAAATAATAAAAAGAAGGAATTAAAATGAAAACGGTAATACACAAATCAGATAGCAGAGGAACCGCCTCTTTTGGTTGGTTGAATAGTCGACATACCTTTAGTTTTGGACATTATCACAACCCAGAAAGAATGCATTTTGGTTCTTTGAGAGTTCTCAATGACGACATTGTGGAAGCAGGAAGGGGATTTGGTACCCATCCCCATGACAATATGGAGATAGTATCGATTCCTTTTGAGGGGGCTTTGGAACACAAAGACAGCACCGGAAATACGGAAGTGATTAAAACCGGAGATGTTCAAATCATGAGTGCTGGTTATGGTCTCACTCACTCAGAATACAATCACTCCAAAACTGCGAAAGTCAATTTTCTACAGCTTTGGGTTTTCCCAAAGAAAAAAGACATTGAACCCAGGTATGAGCAGAAAACTTTCTTCGTGGCTGATAGAAAAAATCAGGTTCAAACGGTGGTTGCACCTGATGATAAAAAAGCAGTATGGATCAATCAGGATTCGTGGTTTTCGCTTGCAGATATTGATGCAGGTAAGACTGTCAAATACGTTTTTCACAAGTCCAGCAGCGGTGTTTATGTATTTGTACTTGAAGGAAATGTGAATGTAAATGGCATTGATCTAAGTCGGCGCGATGGATTAGGTGTTTCCGAAACAGATGTCCTTAACATTAAAGCCGGATCTGATACCAAGATTTTATTGGTTGAGGTGCCAATGCTCTAATCAACCATTCATATAATCCTGGTATCAATAAGTAGCATACTTCAAACGAATGCATAATATTTGCAAGTATTCCACTTTTTAAGTAAATGCCAAAATACATTCTTGCGACACTAATATTTGTCCTT
Source organism: Cyclobacteriaceae bacterium (assembly GCA_047632435.1). Taxonomy (GTDB): domain Bacteria; phylum Bacteroidota; class Bacteroidia; order Cytophagales; family Cyclobacteriaceae; genus JAMZMI01. Next base: position 5,657 of record JBLICU010000059.1, on the reverse strand, counting down.
ACATTTTGTGCCTCAGCACAAATACCAAGTGGATATTACAATACCGCATCTGGAACCGGATTTACGCTTAAAACACAAATTCATTACATCATAGATAATCACAACGAAAGAACCTATAATGATGTGTGGGATTTCATTTCCGATTATGAGTTAGACACATACTTCGAAAATGATGGGACGATTTTAGATATTTATTCAGAAAACCCTTCAGGAACAGATTCTTATAACTTCATCAAAATTTCAAATCAATGCGGGTCGAATGGTTCGGTTGAAGGTGATTGCTACAACCGTGAGCATTCTTTTCCGAAAAGTTGGTTTTATGATGGATATCCAATGTATACGGATATCCATCATCTTTTCCCTACGGATAAAATTGTAAATGGACAAAGAAGCAATTATCCCTATGGAGAAGTTAGTAGCGCAACTTTTACATCTCAGAATGGATCAAAAGTAGGCAGTGGTAGAAGTGGTTTGGGGTATTCCGGAATTGTATTTGAGCCAATAGCGGAGTTCAAAGGAGATCTTGCACGGGCATACTTTTACATGGCCACAAGGTATGAAGATGTAGTTAACAATTGGTCAAGTGACATGTTGGATGGCAGCTCTGATCAAGTCTTTGAAACATGGGCGCTTGATATGCTCATGACCTGGCATGTCAATGATCCTGTGAGTCCCAAAGAAACTGACCGAAATAATAATGCTTATAATTTTCAGGGAAACAGAAATCCTTTTGTGGATCACCCAGAATGGGTGGATGAAATTTGGGGATATGGGTCTGCTAATAGCCCTTTGATCACAGTTACTGCACCATCAAATGGATTAGATTTTGGTCAAGTAGGTGCAGGAAACTCAAGCGCATCACAGAGCTACACTCTTTCTGGATCCAATTTGCTCGGTGATATACTCATTTCTTTATCAGCTCCATTCGAGTTGTCTCAGGACAATTCAACCTGGTCTAATCAAATGACAATTACACAAGCAAATGCAGAAGCAGGCGCAAACAATATTTACGTGCGATTTTCTCCAATTTCCGACAACAATCAAACCTATAATACCAGCATTTTACACACATCTGCCAACGCAGTGAACATAGCATTTGCAGTTCAGGGGACTGAAAAAACAGCACTTTCATCTTCAGAAGATGATTTATTTATTTCGGAATATATAGAAGGGAGCAGTAATAATAAGGCGCTAGAAATCTTCAATGGAACCGGATCAGCCATTGATATGGCAGCAGAGCAATATTCGATCATAAGATATAATAATGGATCAGAAACTCCTGATATGAATAATGGAACTCTAAATTTGATTGGAATTGTAAATAATGGAGGTGTATATGTAATAGCAAATCCAAGTTCATCACAGGCCATATTAGATATTTCTAACCTCACTAGCGAAATAACTTTCTACAATGGAGATGATGCAGTTGGACTTTATAAGAATGGTGTTTTAGTCGATTTGATTGGTGTTATAGGTGCCGATCCAGGAACCAACTGGAATGACGGAAACCACTTCACCTCGGAAAAGACTTTGGTACGTAAGGCCAATATTAACAAAGGAAATCCTAATGGCTTTAGCGACATTTCTTTACTATCAAGTGAATGGGATGTATTTGATCAAAATACCATTTCCAATTTAGGATCACATACCTTCTCTCCAGAACCGATCACCTATCAATGGCTCGGTACTTCTGATCAAGTCTGGACCAATTCAGCCAACTGGCAAAATAACAACCTGCCATCAAGTAACTCGAATATCACTGTATCAAATGGCTCAAACCATCCTATAATTAGCACCAATGTTTCCTTGAACAATATAGATATTGACGCAAATGCTGTTTTACAAATTGAATCAGGTGCATCGTTAATTATAATGGGTGCAGTTTCTGGAAATGGCACGGCTCATATACTAAGAAACACCACTGGAAATCTTGGTTACAGTATTGTCGGAAGTCCCGTATTAAATGCGAATCTGGCAGATCTCAATGCTGATTTTATTTATGATTTTAACGGCTCGAATTACTTCACTCCTTCTGGTGAAATGGGTTCTGGGAAAGGCTATTTTGTGGCTTTTGATCAATCATCTCCAACTATCATATTTGAAGGAACACCAAATACTGGAAACATAACTTTACCAGTCAATGCATCCGGTGATGGTTTTAACATTGTCGCCAATCCTTATGCCGCGGCAATTAGTAGAGCAACTTTTATTTTAGAAAACGCAAATGAAATTGATGGAAATATTTGGCTTTGGGATGATGGTGGTAGCAACGAAGGTGGTAATCGAGGTGGTGATTATATTGTTGTGAATGACATAGGTGACATCTTACTGGTGGACTTGGCAGGAACCGGGCAAAAAGGATCATCGGCATTCAATGGCAATATTGGTTCCATGCAAGGCTTTTTGGTAAAAGCGACAGGCACCAGCAATGTCGTTTTTAAACCCTCCATGCAAAACGACCAATCTGGCATCAATGATGACACTCATTTTTATCGCAAGCAAGAGACAAAACCTCAATCCATTAAACTTTCCATTTTCGGAAACGATTTATACAATGAGTTGATCGTGGGTTTGTCTGAGTCCGCAACCCGCGGAATGGATTATGCCTTGGACGCTCCCAAATATTCTGTCAATAAAAGCATCTCATTCTTTTCGTTGCTTAATGAAACTCATTTGGCGATACAAGCATTACCTCATGTAATAAATGAGACCCAAGAAATACCTCTGGGTTTTGATCTGACTAAATCAGGGTATTACGAATTTGAAGTTGTAGAGATCAAAAACTTCAATAATGATTTAGCTGTTTCCATTTTTGACTCAATAACTGGCTTAACTCACAATCTGCGAGAAACTGCCTCTTTCACTTTCGAGACCAAAGCAAGCGTTGACAACAGAAGGTTTACATTGATCTTTAGTCCTTCAAATATTCTTGCCAATGAAACAGCAGAAAACACATCGCTTAAAATTTCAGGAATTCCTTCAGAACTGAATGTGGTTTTTAGTGAAAATGGTTTGCATGAATTAACCATTTTCACCATTGCTGGAAAGGTGATTTTCAAGGAAAATATTGAATTCAGAAACAATCAAGCTACAGTTTCATCCGGCGTGAAACCAAACCAACTCTATTTGATTCAGGCCGGATCAGAGACAGTGAAATTCATCTTGAAATAAGGAAACTTACCTTTTGCGTTTCTTCTTTTTTCGAACCAAATCTTGCTCTTCTGCTTCTTTGATCAAAGCTCTCCAATCATTTGATGTGTCATTTGAGAAATCCAATGTGTTTTGGTATTCACCTTTGGTGATCTCTACTTGTTGAATGGGCTTACCCAGATTGGTTTCTATTTCTTTCAACAATTCCTTTTCCTCTGGACTACAAAATGAAACCGCCTGACCTTTGTTTGTACCCCTACCCGTACGACCAACTCTATGGACATAGTTTTCAGAGGATTCTGGAATATCATAGTTCACCACATAATCCACATTTGGGATATCAATGCCCCGTGCGCTCACATCTGTAGCAATCAAAATCTTAAGTTGACCGCTATGGAAATTGGACATGGTCACGTCACGCTCCGATTGCAACTTATCACTGTGCATCGTATCAGAGCCCAAACCAACGCGTTCCAATGCTTTTTTCACACGCTCTGCACGAACTTTGGTGCGGACAAAAACAAGTATTTTTTTATCCTGATTGTTATTGATAAATCCTTCGAGAAAGAATCTCTTGTCATCCATTTCAATAAATGCAACGGCGTGTTCGATGTTTTTGGCCACTGGGTCCTTTGGCGAAATCTGAATTCTAATGGCATTGGTCACCAGCGAATAAGCCAGTTTTTTGATGACCTCATTGATCGTTGCAGAGAAAAACAAGGTTTGTCGCTTCTTGGGCAAATGCCTCATCAAATCGCGAATGTCTTTGATAAACCCCAAATCCAGCATGTGATCCGCTTCATCCAAAACTAGGATCTCAACTCCTGTCAAGTCTAGTGCGCCCTGACTTACCAGGTCAAACATCCTTCCTGGCGTGGCAATCAATACATCTACACCTCGCCCCAACTTCTTGATTTGAGGCTCTTGGTCCACCCCGCCATGAATGCAAAATGAAACGACATTGGTGTGTTTGCCCAAAGATTCAAAGGATTTCAAAATCTGGGTGGCGAGTTCATGAGTAGGTGCCATCACCAAACATTTCACCCCATCGGACCTCTTGCTCGATTTGCGCTCATTGAGCATGTGCAAAATAGGAATCACAAAAGCAGCTGTTTTACCCGTTCCAGTTTGGGCAATGGCCAGTACATCTTCTCCTTTAAGGATTGGCGGGATAGATTTAAACTGAATGTCCGTTGGTTTTTTATAACCCAGGTCTATGATGTTAGACTTGATTTGGTCGGAGATATTGTACTGATCAAATTTCATATTGATGCAAAGATATCATGTTGATTAGCAGCTTGAACATTTTATCGATTTTCATGTCAATTGGTTTTTCGTCATCTTGCATCAGTTATTCAAAATAAGATCTGAAAAATCCATGGAAGAAAACGAAAAGAAAGGCTTCAAGGAGCTTCTAGGCGAATTAATCGTGCCTAAAGTAGAACGCATCGCAGCTTTGCTGCTTTTTGCAGCACTCTTGATGAAATATTTCGGTGCTTCAGGCTATGCTCAAATTTTGGGCATTTCTCTGACGACATTGGGAATCACTACTTACCTATATGCATTTCTCATAAAAAGCAATGGGCTGCTGGAAACAATATTGATCAAACTTGGTCACATTGCTGGCTCGGTGACGCTGGTCGGAGTAATGTTTGCTTCCTTACAACTACCAGGATCTGAAACCATGATTCCTATAGGATTGGTGGCATTGTCAATTGCCATTTTACTAATGATCTATGGTTTATTGTACCAAAAAACCAATATCAGCAAGCCGGTCTTAGTGCGATATTCCATTATCTTTCTTCTCGGTGTGTTAAGCTTTTTTTAGCCCAAAATGATCATGATATTAACAGGAGAATGCTCGATCAAGCTTTTCATTTGAGTATTATTCATTCAGCGAATTGCATTTCTAAGAACGTTTTAATCTTTAGAAGTGGTCTTTTTTTGCTTTTTACGGTTAGTATAAAAGCAGTAGCTTATTAAAATGTAATTCCATTCGGATACCAATATGCCGAATTAAGCACAAAAACGGCTGAGTACGCACCCAAACCGCCAGTGCTTTAATACATTATTGTAGCGAGTTCTTTATCCTTTAGGCTTGGTTTTAATGAATATATATCTAGCAATTTTTAATTCTACATTTATTTTTTCTGATACTAAAAGCTCTCTGTTGGAATTAAGTTAGTATTCACTTTACTCTTTTTATTGGTTAATACATTCAATCGGACAGACGCTGCTATTTCAAAAATGTCAGTTGCCCCTGATGATAACTGAGGTGATTGGTTCTGCTTAACAAAACATTAAGCCTATTCCTATGAGGTTCCTTAGCAAAATCTTCATCAGAGACGGCATTGTGTTTTTGAAGCCACTCCGGTTGTCAAACTACAGCTTGCCTGTGGATGAGTTTATAAAGCGATTTAGCCGGCATGTTTTACCCAAACAATTCATCAAAATCAGGCATTACGGCTACTTCTCTACACGCACAAAGAAGGTCAAATTAGCCTTGA
>JBLICU010000058.1:0-21749 GCA_047632435.1 Cyclobacteriaceae bacterium | reverse complement strand
ATAGTTATCATCACCGGAACCTCTGGTAAGGCAACACCACCGCCCATATAGCCGGCATAAGAAAAATCAGGAATGATATTAACCTCATTGGTCTGGCCAGTCATAGCAAAAGGGATGTAGGTTAGTTGACCATTTTCCAAGTAGACTAAATTAGATTCTTGTGCCAGAGCGCGGTTAAGGACAAAAAGAAGGAATCCAGATAATATGGTTGTTTTGATTACAGATGTCATTTTTTGGGAATTGATTCTTTTAAAAGAGTTGGTGCCTTCATTGTTTTTTAGAACTGGTACCAAATGTAAATGCATTAAAAATGAAGAAAATCTAAAAGTTGTGCCTTTCAGGTCTAGTCATTAATCTTTTGATAATAGCTGTAGGGTAGCATGAATGGGTGGTTCTTTGTTTTCAAAAAGTTTATTACCTGATCAAACTCTTCAAAGCTTTTATCATCCCATTTTCCAGGATGACCTTGAAGTACCAAGTATGGATATTCATTGCTTTTATAAGCTTGCATAAAGCTCGCGAAACTCACAACACCAGTGGAAGATTCCAACATGTTGTATTTCCCCCTTAACAGACACATTTCCGGATAATTGGAGTCATCGCAGTATAGCCAAACCTTTATCTCCTTATTTTCACTGATCACTTTTGCAAAAACAGCATCCGTTTGGTTATAGGGCGCACCAAAGGAGTGCATGTTTATTTCCAATTCTTCTTTTACTGATTTTAAGCCTTTTTCCAGGTGATCTTTTTGGTAGAGATAGGGAGTTTCCTTGAATTCTCCAGCATTAGTGGAATCTGGTGGATAGTTCTGACGTTGATGATCCCAACCATGGTGCCAAATCTCAAAATCACCACTTTTATGCCAGCTGATCAATAAATCTTTGAATGATTGGGGCGAGTTATTCAGCTCGTCAATTATTACTCCCAATCCAGAGTTTATTTCATAGGACTTAATAGAATCAACATATCTAACCCAAGTATTGACAAAACTAGGGCTTGCGTATTCCAGATCGTCCATTTTAAGGATTATGACCCGATTTCCGTAATTATCAATTTGATTTCTTTGATCCTGTTTTCGTAAATTAAGTTGAGCATTACATCCCAATACAAATAACAAGATTAAGCTCCCCTGTAAATACTGAAGTATATTCATGATGGGTGAGATGCTAGGGTTGATTATTTACTTTCTTATTCTTTAAGGGAATTTCAAGCACTGTTCCTTTAAAATCCTGATTTAGAACAGCTATTACTGCTGTATCAGCGGTTGAGTCTGGGAAGATTTCAATCATGGCTTTTCCATTGGCCATAGCGATTACATTTGAGCCGGTAGGTGAGCCATGGCTATGTTTTAGTTCCGCACCTTTGATTGCCTGAAAGTAAACCTTCTCTTCATAGTTGGTGCATCTTCTGCCATTCTCATCTAAAGCCGTCGCAAGGACTAATATTGATCCATTTGGTTTCTCCTGATATGTTAGTTTGAGTTCATTGGCAGGTTTTGGAGCTGTGTAATAATAGGTGATGTCCAATGTGTCGTACACGATCATGTCGTCCCAGTATCCAATAGCGATCAATTGGTTATCTCCTTCATTAAAGTTAACATCCCATGTGAGCCCACTGGCAGGGAAAGATTGAATGTCTTTTTTCTTTTTGCCAAGATTTTTTCCGTCCTGAAACAATTCAACCCTCGGACAATTACTAAATACTGAAATCTCTTTTGTTTCATCAGCATCTCCGTATCGCTCAGTCCATGTGGCCGACTCTATATAAGTGAAAGGATCTTTTGACCAATAGCTTTTATACACATAAAAGGCATCTTTTGGATTTCCATCTCTATCGACAAGCCCTTTTTGGTTGATATAGGGAATGTCATTTTCAGGTCTTAGAGGTGTTCCAAAGTCCTTAAAAGCCCATTGTAAATTCCCAGTGAAATTTAGAGTGGTTTCAGACACCATGAGATGCCAGTCCATCAAATCAACGATATAATTCTCACTCCAATCACCATTTTGCGCATAGTTTACCTTGCCAACTTGTATCATTGGTTCATCCCCATTTTTCTCCTGTATTTGTCCTTCCAGATTGGTGCCGGTTTCTGTGTGCCTTCCAAGGTGACTTGATCCACCATATTCAGCATGCACAAATCGATTATACTTTTTGATGGCATTTTGAACTTCCATCTCATAGTTTTTATACTCACCTGAATACCATCCAGCCCAAATAGATGGTGAGAATACATCTGGGATATGAGCACCTGCATAGTATTTTCTCAGAGCTGTGTATCGTGCAGGATCCAGTTGGTGTGCAAGATCATTGAGTTCCCTCAAAAAGGTGTTTATTTTGGTTGTATCATCACCTCCTTCATAATCAGGAAGCCAGTAGATTTCATTACCAAGTGACCAAAAGGCGATGCTAGGATGATTATGGTTTTGAATGATCATTTCTTCCAATAGATTCTTGGTGTTTTCTTGCCAACGATCATTTCCTATGCCACCTCTGCTCCAGGGTAGTTCATCCCAGACTATAATTCCCAACTCATCACAGGCTTTATATATTTCAGGGTCTTGAGGATAGTGGCCTAGTCGTATCATATTGGCGCCCATTTCTTTTATCATCTTGATATCCTGTCGGTGTATTTCATTCGGAACTGCTGCGCCATATCCAGCATGCTCTTCATGTCTGTGAGTTCCTCTGAGTAGTAGCTGCTTTCCATTAAGGTAAAAGGCACCATGCTCCTTAATTTCAAACCATCGGTAACCAAATTGCTCTGATATTTGGTCTACTACCTGTTTGTTGTCTATGAGTTTCACAGTAGCCGTATAGAGATTGGGACTATCGACATGCCAAAGCTTTGGGTTCTTAAATGCTGAGAATTGAATAGTTTCTCGGATAGAACCAATTGTTCTTTTTTCATTGTAAACTCTTGTGCCCTTGTTGTCGAATACTTCTATTTCCAGTTCATTCTTTTTATTGAAATTGCCATCAAGTATGATTTCAAAACTTGCATCAGCAGATTTTTGAGAGACCTTAGGTGTTTTTACCATCACTTTCTTAATGTATAAGTTGGATGAAACTGATTTCAGCCAAAGGTCTCTTGTGATTCCTCCAAAAATGAAAAAATCGTTTTTTGAAGATGGTATAATTTCACGGTTTTGATCATTATTTACCTGAATGAGTATTTCGTTGGTTTTAGGGTTTAAATAATCAGTGATTTCAATCTCAAATCCCACATAACCTCCAATATGAGTTCCTGCGAGCTGATTATTTATATAAACATGGGTGGTAATATTTGAACCTTCGAAATATAAAAAATAGCGCTTATTTGCTTCTATATCTTCATTGATTGTCTTTCTATACCATGCTGCGCCTCTTCTGTATCCCGGTTGTACATCAGTCGCATCAAGACTGTTCCAGGAGTGCGGCAAGGACAAACTGACCCATCCACTTTTTTCTAATGCAATAAGGGGAGATGTGCAGTTATCTTCTAGATATAGCCAGTCCTGATTTAGATTTTTTAATCTTTCGCCAGACTTTTGGGCAGATAGCTGAAAAGTAACTAAGAATAAGAGGGTACCGACAAAGGAGCTTAGAAAAGAATGATTGCTCATTTTAACTTGTTGTTAGATTTAAATAATACAACTTGAACTCAACAAGGAATTATTTTCCACCTTATGATCAATTGAGCATTTGAACGGCTACAAAATAGCTATTACCAAAACTTCTTTATCTGGCTTACCGAGGATTATTAAACTTTATCTTAATTGAGTTGATAAAGCAAGATTATACTTTTTACAGGTTGTAAAAATCTTAAAAATGTGTCAGTTAGTATATTAATAAGGGGTAAGTGTGGAAATATCAATAGATAATTTTATCCTTCGACTCCATTAACAATTGCACCAATGAAAGCTGAGTTTTTAAAGGATTACTTATGGATTGTATTGATACTTTGTGTCATACAATTACAGGGTCAGGATGAAGTTAGGTTTAGAAAAATAACCAAAGAAGAAGGACTTTCTAATAATTCTGTTTTTGCAATTACCCAGGACAATCAGGGCTTTCTCTGGTTTGGTACTAGAAATGGGCTTAACAGATATGATGGCTATCGTCTTAAAAAATATTTTCACGACGATAGTGAAGCATCAAGTTTGATATCCAACAATGTGCGGAGTTTATTCTACGATGATTCAACCAAAAGCATTTGGATTGGAACTGAAAATGGATTGAGCAATTTTTTTATATACCAGGACAGGTTCGTCAATTATTTTAAAAACACCAATACAAATATCTTGGGTGTCACTAGAAGTTCAAGAGGTCATTTATTAATTGCTACAAATACCGGTCTTTTTGTTCATCTAGGAGATACCACGGTCTCTAAGGTGGAAATTCAGATCGGAAAGAGTCCATCAATTTCTACAATCTTCGAAGATAAAAGTGGTCTGATATGGATATCTGCTGATGACGAATTGCTGATCTCTCAAAATAAAACCAATTTAAGTTTCTTAAATGTCAGTGATACTTATCCAGAGTTAAATATTCTGAATGGTGTCAGGATAAAAACCATTTTGGAAGATTCCGATGGGCAATGTTGGTTTGGATCGGAATTTAATGGGCTTTACATATGGGATAAGAAAAATAAGACGATCATCAATTACAAAAATGACCCCAACAATGCCGGATCATTGAGCAGCAACCGAATCAGGGCTGTATGTGAAGACATAAATAAAAGCATATGGATTGGAACTTCCATAGGTATCAATATTTATCAGCCTGAATCTGACAATTTTAAACGTATTATCAATGAGGGATCAAATCCAGGTGGACTGAGTAATAATTCAATTCGGTCCATTCATCTCGACAATAAAGGTGGCCTATGGATAGGTACTTATTACCAAGGTGTGAATTATACAGATGAATCATTTAATAGGTTCAATATTTCTTATCTCTATTCTGGAATATCCAATGACGATAGGAATATTGTGAGTGCAATTTCTACCGACAAAAGGGGGAATATTTTGGTAGGAACAGAAGGAAAAGGTATTGGGATATGGAATAATATGAACTTTGAATTCGAGTTTATTGACCTTGGAGAAAAATTAAAGAGCCCAAATGTAAAAGTGATTTATCCTCACAAAGAGTCCGTCTGGATTGGAACCTACAGAGAGGGAATGATAAGATTGAATAGTAATTATGAGGTTGAGGATCATTTCATAAACGGTATAGATAAATCTTCATCAATTACCAGTAACAATGTTTACGACATTTTAGAATACGACCAGTACTTATGGCTGGCTACATTTGGTGGTGGTTTAAACCGGATGGATTTAAATACCAATGCGTTTGAATCTTTCACTTTTAACCCAGATGATGATCACTCCATCGGTTCAAATAATACGAGGGTTTTACACGAAGATCTCAATGGGGATTTATGGATCGGTACTATCAATGGTGTGAGTAGGATGATTCCCACGGCTGGAGAAATGCATTTTAAGAATCTGTTGAAAAATGTAGATGTATATTGTATTGAATCACTGAAAATCAATGAGTTATGGGTAGGTACTTTGTATAAAGGGCTATTCAAAATCGACTTGTTGAATAATGCCATTACCAACTACTCAATTAAAGAAGGATTTATTGGCAACACAGTTTATGCAATCGTTCCAGATGGAGATGATTTATGGCTGAGTACCAATAATGGAATTGTCAAGTTTAATACGCAATCTGAGGAGTTTTTAAGTTATGGTTTTGATGTCGAATTAAGTAGAATAGAGTTTAGTCCGAATGCAAGTCATATCTATCGGGATGGTTTGTATATGTTGGGTAGTAATTCTGGACTTGTATTTTTTGAACCATCAAAAATTTTGGTGAGTGACTATATTCCACCACTGGTGCTAAGTGACATCCGAATTCTTGGTGACAGTGAGAATGAAAGTCTGATCAGTACTCATCCTTCTATAAATGAAACCAACCACATAGATCTAGAATACAAAAATTCAAATCTTGAAATTGAGTTTTCAAGCCTGGATTATACTGGCCCTGTAAATAATAAATACGCTTATAGGATGAATGGTGTGGATTCTGATTGGATTTTTACCGTAGGGAAGCCAGAAGCTATTTATACCATACAGAAGGAGGGGGATTATGTTTTTGAATTTAGAGGATCAAATAGTGATGGAATATGGAATCCAACAATATCAAGTCTGTCTATAAGCGTTTCACCACCATGGTTCAGAAGTTGGTGGGCGTATGTGATTTATGTGATGTTTTTTGTTGGGGTTCTATTTCTGCTCTATAGATTATTTAAGCTTAGAAATACCTATCACATAGAGCATATAGCAAAGATGGAGCAGGAGAGAACCCATGAAATTAAGATCCGTTTCTTTACCAACATTACTCACGAATTGAGAACCCCGCTTACGTTGATGTTGGGGCCACTTCATGATATCATTAAGTCAGAAGATTTAGGCGGCACGATAAGGAATAAATTAGAGGGAGTGCATAAAAATGTGGTTCGATTATCACATTTAGTCAATCAGCTATTGGATTTCAGAAAGCTTGAAACTGATCACATGAAGTTGAAAGTTAGTGATGGGGAAATAATTGACTTTTTAAAGGAAATCTATTTTGCCTTCAGGGAGGAAACACAAAAGCGAAATATCGAATTTCTATTCGAATCAGAAAAAACGTCCATTAAGTGTTGGTACGACGCTGATAAAATGGAAAAAGTGTTTTTTAATTTACTTTCGAATGCTTTAAAGTTTACTCCTGATTTTGGTTCTATCAAAATATGGATTGGGGATGATGAAAAAGCAGTGACAATAAAGGTAATTGACAGTGGTCCAGGAATCGAAGATGCATATAGAGATCAAATTTTTGACAGGTTTTATGAGCGTAATTCAATAAACTATTCCAACAATCAAGGTATTGGCATTGGTTTGGCACTTTCAAAACAGCTTGTGGAGCTGCATCAGGCCGAAATATTTGTGGATGATCAAGAAAGCATTGGTTCTACATTTGTCGTAGTTCTTAAGAAAGGTTCCTCACATTTTAAGAAAGATGATTTCAAAGCAAAAGATGATGGATTCATAAAGTCACATTCGAGTACAGAGCATTTGGTAAGCAGTGATCCAAATGAAGTCAGTGGTAAGAAATTATCCTTGCTTATTATTGAAGATGATCTGGAGATTCGTGATTATATAAAAACCTTATTTGTTGATGAATTTAATGTGTCGCTAGCTTCTAATGGGTTGGAGGGGTTTGAATTGGCTTGTGAAAAAATACCTGATATAATCATTAGCGATGTAATGATGCCTGAAATGGATGGTATTACCATGTGTGGTAAGTTAAAAACGACATTAGAAACCAGTCACATCCCAATCATATTATTAACCGCAAGGTCTGCAACCCAGTTTAGGATTGGAGGTTTGGAAACCGGAGCGGACGATTATATCACAAAACCTTTTAGCTCAGATGAACTTCTGCTAAAAACAAAAAATATCCTAACATCCAGAAACGCTTATTTGGAAAAACTAGCCAGAACTCATGATTTTGAGCCAAAACGATTGGCAATTACTTCAACAGATGAAAAATTCTTAAAAAGATTAATAGAGCTGACTGAAGCGAATATTGAGAATAGCAATATTACAGTTGAGCAACTTGCCGATGATTTATATGTAAGTAGGGCATTATTATTTACAAAAATTAAATTCCTAACTGGGAAGACCCCAAAAGGGTTTGTAAAAGAATTTCGCCTGAAAAGAGCTGCTCAGCTTCTTGAAGATACTGATCTTAATGTGTCTCAAGTCGCACACAAATCCGGGTTTCATGATTACAGATATTTCACAAAGGTGTTTAAAAGTCTATTCAAGGTGTCTCCAAAGGAGTATTCAAAAAATCACAATAGAAAGGACATTGATTGAAATAATATTAAAATTATTAAAATACAGAAGGGTTCTTTTTGAAATAATCAATGAATGAATTCATGGTATTTAGACTTTTGTACACACTCTTTAGACTTTCATAATAATTTGAATTGGTTTCTTTGATGAAAATTTCGCCGAAAGCCCAGGTAAACCGAAATTATAGATTTTCATTTTTTAACAACCCATTTAATGAACTTTAAAATTACTAGCAGTTTTCATTCCCATAGATATTTATGGAGTTTTCTGTTAACTATCATTTCCTTTTCATCCTTTGGGCAATCTGGGTTTGTAAGTGGTAAAATATTGAGTGATACAAAAGAAACTTTACCCGGGGCTACTATTAGATTAGTTGGGTCAGTATATCAGGGCGGAGTGACCGATATTGATGGTAACTTTCAAATCATTAATATTCCAATAGGAGAAAAACAATTTGAAGTTTCTTTTATTGGTTATAAAAAACAAATTCTAACAACCCAAGTAACTGAGGGAAACAATGATCTTGGATTGATTCTTCTCGAATCTGATATTTTTATAGGAGAAGATGTCATTGTGACAGCTCAGGTTCATGGTCAGCAAACAGCTATTAATCAACAGCTTGCGTCTGATGCCATGGTCAATATTATTTCTGCAGATAAAATACAGGAGTTGCCCGATGTAAATGCTGCAGAAGCCATAGGCAGACTGCCTGGTGTAGCCTTGGATAGAAGTGGAGGCGAGGGGCAAAAGGTGATCATAAGAGGACTGGAGCCAAAGTATGCTGCCATTACGTTAAATGGTGTAAGACTTCCTTCAAATTCATCTTCAGATCGTTCAGTAGATCTTTCTCTGATCTCTCCTGAAATGCTCAGTGGAATTGAAGTTTATAAGAACCCACTCCCGAATATGGATGCGGAATCAACCGCAGGTTCGGTCAATTTGACACTAAGAAAGGCTCCAGACAATCTGAGATTAATGGCTAGAGGTTTGGGTGGTTACAATCAGATCAACGATTATTATAAAGATTACAAAGGTGTCTTTCAATTTAGCAACCGCACCAAAAACAAGAAACTCGGATATTCTTTGCAAACTACAGCAGAGCGTTTTAACAGGGGAGGAGAACAGTTATCTTATGGATTTGCGATTGATGAATTCAGATATATCCCACTAGGAGAAGATGACTCTGTACAAACAGTGAAAAATTTTCAAAGCTCATCACTTAGTTTAAGGGATGTTCAGGAAATAAGAAAAAGATACAATACCAGTGTTTCTCTAGATTATGATTTTGAGAATGCTCACAGTATATCATTATTTGGATTGTATAGTAGAAGAGAGATTGACAAAAATGTCAATAGTGCCGAATTTAACCCTGGAAATCCCTCAATCAAATACAATAGTGACATCACTGACAATGTGTTGGACTTATATAGTTTGTCTTTATCTGGTCAGCATGGTTTGGGCATTCTTAGCATGGATTGGAGCCTTTCTCAGAATGCTTCTAAGGGGAGTACACCTTTCAACTTCGCTGCGGAATTTGACACGAGGATTGGGACTGTTCCTTTATATGATTTTGCAAGTACTGGAGTAGATAGATATGCCGATCATCCTGAAAATTTCCTGATTGCTGCTCAGGAGTCTGACTTGGTTGCTCTGACCGAAAGTTCTTGGAGCGAAACATCCACGCAAGAACAGTCAAGAACAGCATTGATCAACTTCAAGCTGCCATTCCAAGTGACGGATAAAATTGGTGCAGAACTCCAGTTTGGTGGCAAATATTTCTCTTTAGACAGAGATAGAACTTTTGATGAATTTGCAGAGCGGTTTTTCTATCTGGGTGGCGGAAATACACAACCTTATATTGATAATTATAACGATTTAAGTGATCAGGAGTTGATTACACTCAACTTGGCAGGTGGACTTATTAGCTATGAAAATTTTGTAAATGAGGATTACAAGCCTGATGTAGAACTAAGGAATGGAGATACTTATGTGTTTTCTAGAGCGCCGGATCCTGATGCATTGAAGAGATGGAGTAGTATCCAAAGAGATAATTATACAGAAAGGAAGCTGGACTGGCACGACAACAGGTATTCTGTGCATGAATCTGTATCTGCTTTTTACACGATGCTGAAACTGAATGTAGGCGAGTCTTTTACAATAATTCCCGGTGTGAGGTATGAGTATTCTGATAATTCATATGATGGTTTGATTACCAACACAAATGGTAGAGGTGTGTATGGACAAGCTGGAATTTTTAAAGATTCTACATCCACTCAGAAATATGGCAAGTTTTTCCCCCATCTTCATGCGAAATACCAGCCTTTAGATATTCTTGAGTTGAGGTTCTCTTATGCGAGAACCATCTCAAGGCCAAACTACACATCACTTATTCCAAGGGCAGATATAGACGATAATAATAATAGAATATCAGCTGGAAACCCAACGCTCAAGCCCATGATTAGTGATAATTATGATCTTTCAGCCGCTATTTTTCATCGGGCATGGGGACTCTTCACTGTGGGAGCTTTTTACAAACAGATAGGTAATTTAACAGTGTCTCAAAGCAATCAGTTAATAGATCAAGAATTTGCAGCTGAATATGGATGGCCTGACTACCCTGGTTATTTGTTGAGTAGAGATGAAAATATAGATAATACGAAGGTATACGGTTATGAATTTGATTTGCAAACTAATTTAGCAAGCCTTCCGGCACCTTTTAATGGCGTAGTTATCAGCGTAAATTATGCCCGACTTTATTCGGAAACTCAAGTGTTTTTCCTCAATTCTAGTACTACATTTTCTGGTTTTCCACCCGTTCCAGTCACGGTTTACGAAACATTTAATAGAAAAGTTAGTATGCCGTCTCAGGCACCTCACGTTTTCAGGGCGTCATTGGGTTACGACTATAAGGGCTTTTCTGCAAGGGTTTCAGCTTCATATCAGGGTACGAGGTTAAGAGGTTTCAGCTCTACGAGAGGTGCAGACACATATAATCAGGCCTTCTGGAGAGTAGACGCTACTATCAAACAGCATTTCAATAAAAACTGGAGTGCATTCATAAATCTTAATAACCTATCTAACCAACGAGATGTGAATTTAAGATACAATGACTTCAAGGTTCCTTATGATTATCAAAGTTTTGGACCAACAGGACAAATAGGTATTGAATTTAAATTAAGAAAAGATACATAAACCGAGTAATTTTTAAATAAATAAAACAATGATGAAACAACTATTTACAATCGTAATTTTGGCGGGGCTAATGTTAAGCGCCGATCTTCTGCAGGCGCAACGTCTCTTTGAGGTTCCTAATACTCCTAGTGATCCGGCAGACCTCTACGCAATCATTATGGGTGATACAATCAATGGTGGAAGAGTAGATGAAAACACCATTTATCAACTAGAGAATGGTGGAGTATATATAATATCTAATAGGATAGTTAATGCTGGATGGCCACTTCAGATCCATGCCAAGGATCTTGAGAATACTGCTTTGAAGCCTTATGTTACGAGAGTTCCTACTTCTGCTGGAGCGTGGAGAGATGTAGCTCGATTGGAAGGAGATCTCTCTTTCAAAAATCTATGGGTAGTATTTGGTGAAACAGGGCCAGGTCAAAATCATGATTGGGGAAGATTAAGAACCATTGCCGACGGTATAAGATTAGAGTTTATTGATTGTGTTCTTGAAAAGGACAGGGGAGGTATTCCTCAGGTTAGATCCAATAATAACAAATTGTTTTATGAAAATTGTATCATCAGAAGTCTTGGAAATAGAGCGGTTTGGCAGGGTAATGGACGGGCTACAGATGCAAGAGAGTTTCAGATTGATTCACTGGTTGTAAAGAATTGTGTGATTCATAATCTACAAGATCGTGTGTTTAGAAGTTTGGGTGCGTCTGGTAAGCACAATTATATTGAATATGATCACAATACTGTATTTAATCAGTTTGGTAGACATGGTATGTTTTCGTTTGGGTATGGTGCAAACACCATTAAGGTGACCAATAATATATTTGCTGATCCAATTATGTTTGGGACTACTCCATTCACTGCTGATGAGCAAACTCAGACTGACAACACCAAGCATTTTGTGTTCACAATAGATGCAAATAAGGATACAATTAAAACCAATTTCACTTTCGATAATAACAATATGTTCTGGACACCAGAGGTATTGGCTTATTATTCTTCAAATGATTCTGTATCTAGAGTGGATTTGTATTCAGAAGCCATATTGTCAAAAATTGGTGGTCAGGCTGTAGCCGACACAACATATTTCACTGAAGTTCTTGAATTCAATTCTGTGCCTACGCATGCGCTTCAATATGTGAAAGATGCTTATGCTGATCCGGCTTCCACTGAAATGTGGGATTACATCGTAGAGCCAAGCAATCGTGCTGGTGTTGAAGGCTGGCCGCAGGAAAATCTTTTTGATTTTTCCACTTTAGATATGGGTTATGATATTGAATCAGCTTCCTATACAGCAGCTACGGATGGTGGTGCTATTGGTGCAAGATTTGGCAATTTTGGTTTGCCTCCAGCACCACTAACTACAAAACAAGCTCTTGTTGAAACTTTCTTGGTGTATCCTAACCCTACAGCAGAAATTGCAACATTTAGATATCATTTAACCAAAAATGATAATATGGCCATCACAATTACTGATATAAATGGTAAGGAAATCTCAGTAGTTGATTCAGGTTATCGAAGCGCTGGTTCATATGAAATCAAAGTTGAAATGGGCAAATACATCAGTGATTTTGGTGTGTATTTTGTTCAATTCAAGTCTTCAGACAAAAGTCAGGTGATGAGGTTGGTTTATTTGAACCGATAGAAAAGGCTTGAACAAAGCTAGTAAAATTTCAGGTTTTGATTGGCGGCCGCAATGAGGTCGTCATTTTCAAGCCTGTGTTTTAATCCATAGATTTCTTAAAGCACTAAGTTTAGTTTATATGAATTTTTAATAGATAGTTTAGTTTAAATGCAAGTAAAGAGTTAAGCTGACTAATCTAATCGTGGAAACACGACCAAAAGGCAACCCAAAGTGGTTGCCTTTTATTTATAAGATCATTTTTAAAAAAAAAATCATATTGGAATGCTGGATATATGGTTAACATCTTCATTTAAAATTAGTCTAATGGAAGTTGAGGGTCTTAGTATTTACAATAAAATGAAATTGCAATGAATAGAATTACTGGATTCTTTCAATTTTTATTTCTTGTTTTTCTTTTGGATTGTAATCAAGTTAAGAAGGTTGAAAGCACTCATTCAAAAACAAAGCAACCCAATGTTCTATTTATAGCTGTTGATGACCTGAATACATGGATAGGTTGTTTAGGGGGTTATTCCAATACCAAAACACCAAACATAGACAGACTTGCAGCCACAGGTACACTCTTCTCCAATGCACATTGTCAGGCGCCTTTATGCGGTCCATCTCGTGCATCAATTATGACAGGTTTGCGCCCTTCCACAACAGGTATTTATGGAATGTGTGCAGATGATAAAGTGCGTTCTCAGAATCCTGCTACAAGAACTATCAAATTCCTGCCCGAATATTTCAGGGATCATGGCTATTATTCCATGGGGATAGGAAAGTTATTTCATGAGCACGCGCCTGAAGGAGTTTTTGAAGAATCGGGAGGGAGAATAAAAGGATTTGGTCCCTATCCAGAAAAACGTATAGTATGGGATGGTTATAGTGCTTCTGACCCTGATAAATATGGTCGGACCAGCACCGATTGGGGTGCTTTTCCTGATGCTGATTCTTTGATGCCAGATCATCAATCTGCGGATTGGGTGATTGATCGGTTAAATAAAAAATACAACAAGCCATTTTTTATGGGTTTGGGTTTTATTCGACCACATGTTCCTCTTTATGTACCTCAGAAGTGGTTTGACATGCATCCGCTTGTTGGAATAGAATTGGCTCCTTATAGGTCAGATGATTTGGATGACATCCCTCCAGTCGGATTAAAAATCAATGACTTACCGATGATGCCGTCTACTGAATGGGCAAAAGAAACTGGCGAATGGCCCAAGATAATTCAGGCATATTTGGCCTGTGTTAGTTATGTGGATTACGAATTAGGAAGGGTGCTGGAAGCTCTTGAGCAGAGTGAGTATGCGGATAATACTGTGATCGTATTATGGTCTGACCATGGCTATCGACTGGGAGAGAAAGGGACATTTGCCAAACATGCGCTTTGGAATCCGGCCACTAACGCTCCGCTAATTTTTGCTGGCCCTGGTGTACCGAAAGGTGATATTATTAACAAACCTGTGGAGATGCTTTCGATCTATCCTACGCTACTTGAATTGTGCGGTTTGCCAGCCTATGATCGGAATGAAGGAAAGAGTCTTGTAACGATAATGCGAGGGGAAAACCTGAATGAAGAGTCAGTGGCCATTTCCACATTCGGGATGAACAACCATGCCATTGTTACGCAAGACTATCGATACATTAGATATGAAGATGGTGGTGAAGAACTTTACGATTATTCCAAAGATCCGCATGAATGGACAAATGAGGCAAAGAACGTTGAATATGAAGATTTAAAAAACATATTGCAGCAAAAATTGCCTGTAAAAAATGCTAAATGGGATGAACACTCCACATATAATTTTCAGCCTTATTTTGTTGAGCAGAAGAAAAGAACAGATGAGTGAATGCGCTTTATTCGCGAAAATGCTGCAAGATTCAATATAGATCCTGATCAAATAATTGGTGCTGGTGGTTCGGATGGAGGACATCTCGCTGCTGCTACAGCTTTGACAGCCGGTTACAATGAGGTCTCCGATGATATTGAAATAAGCAGTAAACCCAACTGCCTAATACTCTTCAATCCCGTGATTGATAATGGCCCGGGTAGTTATGGATATAAACATTTTGGAGAGGACTATAAAAACTTCTCACCTTTACATAATATCCAGAAAGGTGCGCCACCGACACTCATTTTGATTGGATCTGAAGACGAATTGGTGCCTGTGGAGACAGTGAAGTATTATCGAAAAGTCATGGAAAAAGTAGGTGCTCGTTGTGATTTAAATTCTCACAAAGGACAGAAGCATGCCTTCTTTAATTATGAGAATTTCAAATATTACAAAAAAACCGTTCTTGAAGCAGACTTTTTCTGCAATCATTGGGCTATTTGAAACAAGACCCGAAAGTGAAAATTGATTAGAAGTAAAGATGAAAAATCAACTTGATGCGATAAGGTTTAGAAAGCAAAGGATGTCGCAATGGACAGGCGATGCACTGCGAAAAGGTCTCAAGACTACAATAACGCTTTGCATGATATTGCTCATATCAAGTTGCGCCAAGCAGGCTCCCAAATCACCGTATAATGTTCTTTTGATCTGTGTGGACGATTTGCGTCCGGAACTGAATAGCTATGGGGTTGATTATATCAAGTCTCCTCATATTGATCAGCTGGCTAAGTCGGGTGTATTGTTTCAAAACCACTATGTTAACTCACCCTCCTGCGGACCATCGAGGTATACCTTACTTACAGGCTTGTATGGACAGCCGACTAATCGTGCAATTTTTCAGCGCGCTGATTCCATTGCAGCTGGAGCCAATGTGCCGCCGAGTATGCCAGAGTGGTTTCGGCAAGCTGGTTATACTACCGTTTCCATTGGGAAAGTTTCGCATCACCCCGGAGGATGGGGTGGTGAGGATTGGGATGATCAGTCCATTGTGGAAATGCCGAATGCCTGGGATCGGCGGCTAATGCCTGCAGGGACTTGGAAGCATCCACGTGGAGCCATGCATGGCTTGGCCAATGGTGAAATCAGAGAGAACCCTAGCGAAATGGATGTGTTCCAAAGTGAGGAGGGTGGTGATGAAATCTACCCAGATGGTTTAATTGCGGATGAGGCTGTTAGCCAAATTCAACAATTGTCCAACGATGAATCCAAGCCGTTTTTCATGGCAGTTGGCATCATTAAACCTCATTTGCCATTCGGTGCGCCAAAATCCTATTATGATTTGTATGAAGGAGTGGAGTTACCTGCAGTTACCAATCCTGAGAAACCTAATTGGAAATCCACTTGGTTTCCATCTGGTGAATTTATGCGTTACAATCACTGGGGAAAAAATCCTAATGAAGACAGTTTATTCTCACTTGAGATTAGACGGCATTATGCCGCTTGCGTGAGTTATGCTGACGCTCAGGTTGGGAAAGTTTTGGCAGAATTGAAACAATCTGGACTAGATAAAAACACGATCGTGGTGCTATGGGGAGATCATGGATGGAATCTTGGAGAACATGCTATCTGGGGCAAGCACAATTTATTTGAAGAAGCGCTAAGGTCACCTTTGATCATTGCTGCTCCGGGCGTAAGCCAATCAATATCATCTTCGATCGTAGAGTCTGTTGATATTTTTCCGACGCTCTGTGACCTCACTGGCCTATCAATGCCTGAGTTTTCTCATGGTGAGTCGCTGATTTCCAATTCCCAAAGCAATACCGCATCCGTGCAAGTATCGTTTTCTTATTCGCCAAGTGCGGCTACCCTTAGAACTGCAAGTCACAGATTTATCCAACATAAATCTGGTGAGGTGGAATTATTTGATCATACATCTCCAGAAAAGGAGGGCAGGAACATAGCTGATGACTTCCCCGAACTTGTTGCTCAATTGGCCCAACAGCTTGACGACAAGCAGAAGCTGCGATTGAGTCAAAAATGGTAGTTGGGAGCTAGCTGTTTTTAGTCCAAATGAATTTGCTAGCGCAGGGTGGTAATCTAACTCCGCTAACTTTCTTTGAAGAAGACTATTAATCTCGAATGAATTAGGATGTGATTCTCTTACCCACTTATTCTGTTTTCCTGACCAAAATTTAGGTTCAATTTTAGTGAGCTTAGGGTTCAAGTAATTCGTTTCTCGGTCGATGGTAACTCTAATGTGAATCGAATAGTGTCCAGATTTATTAATTACTTTCTTTCTATTAAATGCCGAGGCAAATACGACTCCATACACATGCCAAAAAAAGGTAAAATAATTCCCGCTAATTATAAGGAATTAATATGAACGGGAAGTCAAATAAAAAAGGGATAAACAGCTATTTGACAAGTGTTTATCCCTTTTTAGTGTTTATTAAAGCAGTCCGTACTGACCACAAATCGAACCCCTTGAGGTTCGAGGATTTGTTCTTGATTATGGATTATTAGATTGATATTAAAAGACTGGACGAACGAGAACTCTCATTTCAATCCATTTTATCCATTAGTCGTATTAATGCTATAGAAGATATTAATCGCATGATTTGGTCTTATTTAATGTTTTGAGTGAGCAAATGTTAAAGTAAGAGGATGCTAATCTATGCTTTGAGTAAATCTAACCTGACTAGCTATATTCTAAATAACTAGTGGTTTAAATAATTTGCATCAAAAACCGGAATTGACTATGGCAGATTAACAGTTTTATAATTAAATGAATTGTAATCAGTATTATTTTAAATACATTTCAGGCAGGATTGATTCATTTTGATTAAGGAATCATAATTCTTTGCAAGAAAGCAATGCGTGAAACATCAAAGATAAGGCAGCTGAATACTTCTCAGCCTTTTGAGGGCTACTTCGAAGATGTTTATACTGAGTACTTCAAACCACTATATCTGTACGCAAGATCATTGTCGAAATCAGATGACCTTGCAAAGGATATCGTATCAGACGTGTTCTTTAATTTATGGAAATCAAAATCAGATTTGACCAAGATTAAGGAGCTCAAATCTTACCTTTTCAGATCTGTCAAAAATCAAGTGATACGAACATTGTCCAATGACCCAAGAGGTTTTGATAGCATTGATACGGAAAACTATGTGCAGCAGATTGAAAGGGTGAATCCTGAAGAAATTCTCCTTGAGAAGGAACTCCTATTGATAATTGAGAATGCTATTCAAAAATTACCTGATCAGTGCCGTTTAATTTTTGATATGGCGAAGAATAAGCAAATGAAGTACGCAGAAATTGCCGTTGAATTAGGGGTTTCTGAATCAACAATAAAAACTCAGGTTTCTCGTGCTGTGGCTGTTTTAAAACATGCAATAGAGGAACAATACAATAACGAAAATTCTCAATCCGTTAGGAATTATGGACTAAGTAGTCTGATTTTGGTGGCAATACTCTCCATTTGATAATTTTCTGATTGAAAAAAATACATGAATAACCCTCTATTAATAGTGATTATTCATTGATATACTAAAATATCTACAAAATTTGCATTTATATTAAATTTTGTAGACTATTTCCAGCTAGATGACTCTTACTGATAAACAAGAAAAAAATCTGTGGAGCATTTAATTACCAAATATCTTGAAGGGGGCCTGACACTGGATGAACAACATGATTTATCCAAGTGGTTGCAAAGCGAGGAGAGAAACGCCCAAACACTAAAAAAAATTGAGGACTATTGGCACAATCATAAAGACAACATTCATAAAGAGGAACTAGAAGTTCGTTCAAGACTTCATCAAATGATGGAGACTGAGGTACAATCTCCACTCAGAAAGCAGCAACACTTCTCTTGGAAAAGAATATATCGAGTTGCGGCAGTTATCGCTGTTGTTTTGTCAACGGTGTTTGGTGTGTATAAATACAGTTTAACCACCATAGAAAGTAACCATGTCGCTGAAATTGAGATGATTGAAAAAGTGACCCTGCCAGGGCAGAAAATCACAACCAAATTACCAGATGGCACTATTGTAAGCCTGAACGCAGGAAGTAGATTGGTTTTTCCAAAGGAATTTCAGGGAGGTCTCAGAGAAGTGGAATTGGTTGGTGAGGCATTCTTTCAGGTGGAGAAGAATCCCCAAAAGCCATTTATTGTTACTTCCGGAAATTTGACAACAACTGTGTTAGGTACTTCATTTAACATTCAGGCCTATCCTGAAGATTTTGAAATTCAGGTCACTGTAGCCACAGGTAGGGTACAGGTTAAATCGGATTTCGAAAATAATATGTCCGAAGAATTTGATATAGTCTATCTCAGCCCAAATCAACAAGTCACCTTTAATCGAGCAGATAACTTAATGACTAAAAGCACAACTGACATTGAAAAATTCATTGGATGGAAGGACGGTATAATTAGATTAGAAGAAATCCCATTGGAAGAAGCTGTCTTAATATTGGAGCGGTGGTATGGAGTAGAAATCAATCTTGAAAACGAAGCTTTGGGATCTTGCAAAATTGCAAACGGCATATACAAGGATGAAAGTCTGATTAATGTATTGAAAAGTTTTCAATTCATACTTGATATAGATTTCAAAATATTAACAAAAGACAATATAATTATTTCAGGACCAGGATGTTGAACCCAAAATTTTTGCAAATGAAAACCTAAATAAAAATAAATAGATACTCTTTTTTCAGTCAAAGTGGTTGAAACAGAAAATAGCCCAATACCAAATTTTGCGACTCGGATCGGGCTATTCTTGAATGAAATAAAAACGACGTTTTACTCCAATTACAAAAATATGAAATATGATTTACTAAAACTATTTATGGTCATTTCCAAACATACCATATATGTGCTGGTTCTTATTTGGCTTGGGAGACCTGTTATTTTTGCTGGTGAGGCTGCAGGTCAGAGTATCCATGATATCATGATATCAATTGATTTGTCAGATTCGCCAATACTTGAGGCACTCAATTCAATTGAAGAAAAGACCAATTTTACATTTGCTTATGGAAGAGATGTGCGTGAACTTGAAGCACATATTAATTTGGCCAAGGATCAAATTTCCGTTGGAGCTGCTCTCATGCATATATCAATGGTCACAGGGATTGAATTTCGCCAAATTAACAATACTATTTCAGCAAAAGTTCAGCGTGGCATGGATAATAATCAGTTTTCAAAGTACCGATTACAAGGAGAAGATCAGACTGCAGTTATCCAAGGGCGTGTTACTGACGAGAACGGCAACCCGTTACCAGGAGCAACGATTCTCGAAAAAGGATCAACTAACGGAACAGTATCAGATGTGGATGGCAATTTTCAGCTGGAGGTTCCAGAGACAGCCATATTGACTATTTCGTTTATCGGATACATAAAGTACGAGATTGCTTTAAATGGTGAAACTTATTTGAATATAAAGCTTAATTTAGATTCCGAAGCTTTGGAGGAGGTTGTTGTTGTGGGCTATGGCACTCAAACAAAAAAGGACATTACTACATCAGTGGGAATTATTTCTGCTTCGGATCTGCAAAATCAGGCTATCTCCAATATTGATCAGGGAATGGTCGGGCGTTTGGCAGGAGTTCAGGTTACTCAATCAACAGGAGAGCCTGGGGTTCCCACATCAATACGTATTAGAGGAACCAAATCCATTACTGCTGGAAATGGCCCCTTATATGTTGTGGACGGTGTACCACTTGATCAGTCTTTTCAGGTAATGCAATCCATAGATCCGAATGATATTGAATCATTGACTGTTTTGAAGGATGCCTCAGCCGCTGCTATTTATGGCTCCAGAGGTTCTAATGGAGTTGTTGTAATAACCACTAAACGGGGAAAGGAGGGCAAAATGAAAGTGTCCTATAACTCTTGGATCGGTGTTCAGCAAGTTTCAAAAAAGGTGAAGCTTCTTGATGCTTATCAATATGCACAGCTTGCTAAGGATGGACATGACAATGCATATATAGATGAAATCACGGGAGCCACGATTGCGGATCCAGATAATGTGAGACCAGCTGGTTATCACAAAACTCCTGAGGATTTGTTGCCCTACCTCAACAATGAATCAGGACTTACCAATACCGATTGGCAGGACGAAATTTTTCGGAGGGCTCGAATAACTAATCACAATGTTTCTCTTTCAGGAGGTAAAGGTGGAGTCAACTATTTCATTTCAGGATACTATACCAAGCAAGATGGGATCATCATACAATCTGATTTTGAAAAGTATGGAATGAAAGTAAACCTAGAGACCGTTGCAGATCGCCTAAGTGCTGGAGTATCGTTCACACCTTCTTATTCAGTAAGCAATAAAGTGGATGCTTATGGTCCCTACTTTGATGCAGGAGTTGTTGGAACCGCCCTACAGGCAGCACCTGTTTGGTCCGTTTACAACCCAGATGGCACATATAACTTTGAAATGAATGGGAAATGGCGTATTGGTACCGATTATCAGCACAACGAGATTCTGAATCCTGTGGCCATTGCACATTTAGTTGATGATCAAGTGACAAGAAGCAATATTTTGTCAAACGCTTGGGTAGGGTATGAAATAATAGAAGGTTTGAAGGCGAAGCTTTCTGTTGCATCAAATGTTAATTTTAATACAGAAGATTATTACCGGCCATCTACTTTACCAGACAGAGGATTCAACAACTATTTGAATCCGTCAAATCCAATAGCTAGAGCCTCATCTAACGATTATAAAAATCTATTGCTTGAAGGTACTCTAAACTTTACCCGAAATTTTGGAGATCATGCCATTAATTTATTGAGTGGTTATACCATCCAAAAGGAAACAAGGAGCTTCAGAAGTGTTACTGCAACCAACTTCCCGAATGACCTAGTCAAAACAGTCAATGCTGGTGAAGTTATAGACGGAACCTCAACAATTTCTGAATGGGGCTTGGTCTCTTTTTTGAGCCGGGCGCAATACGGCTATCAATCAAAATATTTGGTATCTGCTGCAATACGGGCAGATGGTTCTTCCAGATTTGCACCAAACAATAAGTGGGGATTTTTCCCATCACTTTCCATGGGCTGGAGAATTTCTCAGGAAGAATTTCTGCAGGGGCTATCACAAATTAATGAATTGAAATTGAGGGGTAGTTATGGTCTTACAGGGAATTTTCAGATTGGAAACTATGAGTACCTCTCAAGTCTAAGCTCTGCCAGCTCTGTGG
>JBLICU010000057.1:0-21820 GCA_047632435.1 Cyclobacteriaceae bacterium | reverse complement strand
AATCACGATGAAAAAATTGAAAATCCCCATGTAGATTCCCATTTTATGTGCAGGAATTGACCCAGCTAAAATTGCATATGGCATGGAAAGAATACTTGCCCAGGCAAACCCCACACAGACCATGGAAGCTAACAACCAGCTTGGATCGGTGATGAAATATATGGAAAGAAATCCTGCCGCTCCGATAAATAAAGCGATCGCATGGGTACGCTTTCTACCAAGTTTAGCTGCGATCTTTGGTAGCAGCATTGCGAAGACAACTGATACAGCATTGTAAACGGTGAACATCACACCAACCCAGTTCCCAGCATCATTATACGCTTCGGAAGAAGTATCATTGATAGCCGCGCCGTAAACGTGCTGAGCGATAGCAGGCGTGGTAAATACCCACATGGAAAAAAGCGCAAACCAGCTGAAAAATTGTACCATTCCCAGCTGCTTCATGGCTTTAGGCATAGCTGCAAAATCCTTAAAAATATCCATAATACCTCCGCTTTCGGTCACAACCTCCTGACCATTATATTTTGCTAATTGCTCTGGCGGATATTCTTTTGTCCGAGTAACTGTCCAAATGATAGTAGAAATAAATACTGCTGCTCCAAAATAAAAGCTAAAAATCACATTGTCAGGAACACCACCACCTGCCGCCATTTTGGAGATACCCACCCATTCGGCCAGAATGTATGGCAGAAAAGATCCAACTACAGCGCCAATCCCAATGAGGGTAGCTTGCACAGAAAACCCAGCTGTACGCTGCTCAGAGGGAAGCATGTCTCCCACCAACGCTCTAAATGGCTCCATAGATACATTTATTGATGCATCCATAATCATCAATATGCCTGCTCCTACAAACATGGGTGGAATTATAGAAGCCAATGCTCCAGCATTTGGCATCAGACATAAAGCTATTGATGCCAGGATGGCACCCACAAGGAAATAGGGTTTTCTCCTACCTATTTTATTCCAAGTCCGATCGCTGTAGTGGCCGATGAGTGGTTGCACGATTAATCCTGTAACCGGTGCCGCCAGCCAAAACCAGGAAAGATGCTCTATATCAGCTCCGAAATTTTGTAGAATGCGACTGGCGTTTGCATTTTGAAGAGCAAATCCAAACTGAATCCCCAGGAAGCCCATGCTCATATTCCAAATTTGAGCGGTCGATAATGGTGGTTTTTTCATAATATAATTAGGTTAGGCCTATGGATATTTGGGACATAAAATTAAAAAATATTTTTACTGAAAGTCTCTGTTAAAATCAAATCTCAGTTCAAAGAATGAAATCAAAACACATCTACATTTACACCAAATTTTATGCAAACGATTTAAATTGATCTATTGACCGGATATTTGTATTTTCTCAAAAGAGTGCGCTTTTCAAGGTGTTAAACTAGGATAATATTAGCTAAGAGGAGGTAATTTTAATAGAATCTGAAAGGGTGTGAATCGTAATTTGCGAATCGTTATATTTGCAAAAAAATCAATAACAACCTAAACACCAAGGTATGAAATTCAGACCAGGAGTACTTACAGGTCAAGAAGCCACTGATCTTCTTAACTATGCCAACGAAAAAAACTTCGCATTACCTGCAGTCAACACCATTAATACAAACACAATCAATGGCGTATTAGAATGCGCTAAGGAAGTGAACGCTCCAGTGATCATTCAATTCTCCAATGGAGGAGCTGCTTTTATTGCTGGAAAAGCAATCAGCAATGATGGACAAGCCGCTGCAATTGCCGGAGCGGTATCTGGCGCGCATCATGTACACTTAATGGCTGAGAAATATGGGGTCTCTGTGATTCTACACACTGACCATGCGGCCAAAAAATTACTTCCTTGGATAGATGGAATGGTAATTGAAAATGAGAAGCATTTTGAAAAGACTGGTTCTCCCCTCTTCAGCTCTCACATGATCGATCTGTCAGAGGAGCCAATTGAAGAGAACATTGCTACCTCATCAAAGTATTTCGAAAGAATGGCCAAGATGGGTATGACGCTTGAAATCGAACTTGGTGTAACAGGTGGTGAAGAGGACGGAGTTGACAACAGTGATATAGATAGCTCAAAACTTTATACTCAACCAGAAGAAGTTTCTTATGCTTATGAAGAGTTGAAAAAAATAAGTCCAAACTTCACAGTAGCAGCGGCTTTTGGAAACGTACATGGCGTTTACAAACCAGGTAATGTGAAATTGACTCCCAAAATTCTTAAAAATTCTCAGGACTATATTCAGGAGAAATTTGGAACAGGTAAAAACCCTGTAAATTTTGTATTCCATGGCGGATCTGGATCTTCACGAGAAGAAATCAGAGAAGCAATTGAATACGGTGCTATCAAAATGAACATAGATACGGATACTCAGTGGGCCTTCTGGGACGGAATCAGAGCCTATTACGCATCAAAAGAAGGTTATCTACAAGGACAAATAGGAAATCCGGAAGGAGATGATAGCCCGAATAAGAAATATTACGATCCAAGAGTTTGGATGAGAGAAGCAGAAAAAAGCTTTGTAAAAAGGTTGAAAATTGCTTTCGAAGATTTGAACAATATCAACACCAATGCCTAAAAGCATTTGACATTAAAAAAAAGCCCTGATAAAACAATTATTAGGGCTTTTTGCTTTTACAGGAAGACTTCAAATTTCATATAAATTACCGTCAAAATTATCCTCGATTACGATGAGCATTCGCCCGATTGTTTACCAACTTTTCATTCGTCTATTTGGCAATACAAATACTACCAATAAAAAATGGGGAAGCATTGAAAAAAATGGAGTGGGGAAATTCAACGACATCAACGAACTCGCTCTTGACGAAATTAAAAAGCTGGGCATCACTCATATTTGGTATATGGGTGTGATTGAGCATGCCCTGCTAACAGATTACACTGAGTATGGCATTGAGTTAGATGATGCTGATGTAGTCAAAGGAAGAGCTGGGTCTCCTTATGCAATCAAAGACTATTATGATGTCAATCCTGATTTGGCAGATTTTCCACCTAGTCGAATGGAAGAATTTGAAGCATTGGCAACCAGGACACATGAGGCTGATTTGAAGGTCATTATTGATTTTGTACCCAATCACGTAGCAAGACAATACTATTCTGACGTCAAACCTGATGGAGTTGTTGATCTCGGAGCAGCTGATGACACCTCCAATGCTTTTTCGCCAAACAACAATTTCTATTATATCCCTGATGAGGCTTTTGCAGTTCCAGCAGGTTATGAATCAATGTCGCCATTTGATTTTCCAAATAAGGATGGCTTTTATCGTGAGCATCCGGCAAAAGCTACTGGCAATGATGTTTTTTCAGCCCGGCCTTCTATCAATGATTGGTTTGAAACCGTCAAGCTAAATTATGGCATAGATTATCTCAACAACAAAACGACTCATTTCGACTCTATTCCTGATACCTGGGTGAAAATGACGGATATCCTTCTCTATTGGGCTGAAAAAGAAGTAGATGGATTCCGCTGTGATATGGTAGAAATGGTGCCCGTGGCATTCTGGAAATATGCAATCGCCAAAGTGAAAACAAAATATCCTGAGATCACATTTACAGCGGAGATTTATAATCCACGACTATATCGGGAATACATTTTTGAAGGAGGTTTTGATTATTTGTATGACAAAGTAGGAATGTATGACACCTTGAAAAACATCATCCAAGGTCATGGTTCTGCAGATGACATTACATCCATTTGGCAAAGTCAGGATGGCATAGGTTCTCACATGCTTCGATTCCTTGAGAATCACGATGAGCAGCGAATTGCTTCTCCAGATTTTGCAGGTGACATGCACAAAGGCATTCCGATGATGGCGACTTCTGCTTTTATGCACACCGGGCCAGTGATGCTTTATTTTGGTCAAGATGTAGGTGAACCCGGAAAAGGTGATAGTGGTTTTTCAAGTGAAGATGGTCGCACCACTATTTTTGATTATTGGGGTGTACCCGAACATGTGAAATGGGTCAATGGCGGCCTATTCGATGGAGAGCCACTTTCAAAACCACAAAAAACCCTGCGATCCAACTATCAGGACATATTAAAAGCATGTAACAATTACGAAGCACTAAGGGAAGGAGCCTTTTACGATCTGCACTATTACAACAGAAATGACACCTATACAGGATATTCCAATAACGTTTATGCGTTCGTCAGATATACTCCTAAACAAGTGTTGTTGATCTTGGTGAATTTTGATGAGAAGGACCAAAAGGCCAAAATTAAAATCCCTGAACCAGCATGGAAAACTTTTGGAATCACATCAGCCATGGTGACAGCCTATGGAAAAAAGAACATTGAGTTTTCAAGAGAGAATACAACGACCTATGATGAAGTCAGCGAACTGATAATTGATATCCCTGCAATTGACTATCTTTTGCTGGAATTGAAGAAGGGGGAATAATTTTGACTTTTACCTTGACTTAAACTTTGACTTTGACTTTGACTTAAACTTTTACCTTGACTTTGACCTTGGCTTTGACTTAAACTTAGACTTAGACCTTGACTTTGACTTTTTCCTTGGCTTTGACTTTTTCCTTGACTTTGACTTAAACTTTTACCTTGACCTTGGCTTTTACTTTGACTTAAATATTGACCTAAACTTGTAACAAATGAGAATCACCCCACTCATCTTCGTCCTAACCATCATTGTCGGTTGTACCGTGAAAAAAGAAGTTGCACCCATTGAAAAACTACCAAATCACTGGCCTAATGCTGTGACTTATGAGATTTTTGTTCAATCCTTTGCGGATGCTAACGGCGATGGTATAGGAGATTTAAATGGACTCACTTCACAACTCGATTATATTGCTGATTTGGGAGTGGAGGCCATTTGGTTGATGCCGATCAATCCCTCTCCCTCCTATCACAAATATGATGTCACCGACTACTATGACATTCATCCGGATTATGGCACGATGGACGACTTCAAAAAACTTTTGGATGAAGCACATCAACGAGGATTAAAAATTATCATGGATTTGGTAATCAATCACTGCTCCAGTGAGCACCCATGGTTTCAGGCGGCCTTAAACAATGATGAAAAATACAGGGATTATTTCACTTGGGCGACAAGGGAGGAAATCGACAATGAAAATAAATTGGAAAAAGCAACAACCGGGGATAGCGACAATATTCGTCAATGGAATGAGGTAAAAGGCGAAGATGAACTTTATTATGCGTTCTTCACCGGAAGCATGCCCGACCTGAACTATGACAATCCAAATGTTCGCGAAGATGTTTATGCTATAGGGAAATATTGGTTGACAGAAATTGGTGTCGATGGCTTTCGATTGGATGCAGCAAAACACATCTATCCGGATGATCGGGCAGAAGATAATCACGCTTTCTGGAAAGAATTCAAAGAAACAATGGAGTCCTATAAACCCGAGGTTTATCTCGTTGGGGAGGTTTGGGCTGATTTGCAAACACAAGCACCGTTTGCTCAGGGATTTTCTGCATTATTTAATTTCGATATGGCATTTTCGCTATTAGAAACTGTTAATAAAAAGCGTGTGGTTGGTGCCACAATTCACGAACATGCATGGAAAGTATTGGAAGATCAATCGCCCTTGGAAGTGTATTCCAATAGCGAGCAAGCTTTCAAAAAATACAATCCCAAATTCCTGAATACCACTTTTCTTACCAATCACGATCAAAACAGAGTCATGTCTTTTTTTGAAAATGATGAACAAAAAGCAAGACTAGCGGCATCTATATTACTAACACTTCCGGGGACTCCATATTTGTATTACGGCGAAGAAATAGGCATGAAAGGCTTGAAACCTGACCCAAATATTAGAGAGCCGTTTCTCTGGGCGAATGACACAAGCCTGAACACAAGCTGGATGAAGGCCAAATACAATGTTCAAGATAAATTTGTGCCACTCAATGATCAAATGAAGGATCCCTCATCAATTTATCATCTCTATAGAAAACTAATCCGATTGAGAAGATCAAGCGAGGTGCTTACTTTTGGTGAGCTTGCCCCTGCATTTTTAGATGACGATCAAATATTATCATTTGTAAGAAGCCATAATCAAACAGAGCTTTGGGTGATTCATAACTTATCTGATCAAATCAAATCAGTCCCCTATAAGACTGAATTTTCTAAATTGTATCATCATTCCGCAGGAGAAACTAATCTACCTAAAGGATTGATCGAATTAGCACCTTTTTCGACCATCATTCTAAGTAAATAAAAACACGCTATGAAAAATATTACTGTAATTGGATCCGGGACGATGGGCAATGGAATAGCTCATTTATTTGCTCAATATGGTCATAAGGTCACTCTTGTTGATATTTCTGAAGTAGCTCTTGAGAAAGCTTTGCAAACTATTACTAAGAACCTTGATCGACAAGTAGCAAAGGAGCTGATCAACGAGCTAGACAAAGAAAACGCACTCAAAAACATCACCATCTCTACACATTTGATTACAGGTGTGGCACATGCAGATCTGGTGGTAGAAGCTGCAAGTGAAGACTTCAATATTAAGAAAAAAATCTTTGAAACCATTGACTCAGCCGCTCCAGAAAATGCCATTCTTGCCTCGAATACCTCATCTATCTCGATTACTAAAATTGCTGCTGTAACCAAGCGTCCTGATAAGGTCATTGGCATGCATTTCATGAATCCTGTTCCAATAATGAAATTGATAGAAGTGATCAAAGGATATGCGACTTCAGAGGCGACTACAGCAGCGGTGATGTCGCTCAGTAAAAATTTGGCTAAAGATCCAGTAGAAGTCAATGACTATCCCGGTTTTGTTGCGAACAGAATTCTGATGCCGATGATCAATGAGTCCATCTATTCGCTTTACGAAGGAGTTGCTGGTGTGCATGAAATAGATACTGTCATGAAACTGGGCATGGCGCATCCAATGGGTCCGCTTCAGTTGGCAGACTTTATCGGTCTGGATGTCTGTCTTTCCATCCTCAATGTGCTTTATGAAGGTTTTGGCAACCAAAAATATGCACCATGTCCTCTATTGGTCAATATGGTGACGGCTGGATATAAAGGTGTGAAAACCGGAGAAGGATTTTACAAATACACTCCTGGTTCGAAGGAATTGGTGGTGAGCAGTAGGTTTTGAATTGGATAGAAGATCAAGCCCGCAGATCACGGTTCTTATAAATTAGGCTTTGGCTAAAGATGAATCTTTGGTCACCTGAAAATATTACCAGCAAGCCCAACCCACATATTCTATTGTGTGAGGTTCGAATGGTTCTGTGAGTGCCCAAATCGGAGTAGCTTCTGCCTATCCTGATCAGACTCCCATGGAAACATAGCCCCTCTGTATCCGTGACTAAAAGCATCCAACTTTGCTGCACCTAAGCGATCGAATAGATATTCCAGCAATGATTCGGCAATCGCTGGCTGAAGTATCAACAGTGGCGGGATCATCCAAAGCTCGGTGTCCCATAAAACATAACCATTGTAACCCAATCCTGATAATCCCATAGACAACATGCTATAATACGTTTCCGCTCGAACAAATGAATACAAATGATAAAGTGCGAAACGAATATTCTTTTTCAATTCGGGCTGACGAGTGATTTCGATATCTCCTGAATTCCATAATGCATCCCGTTCATCCCTGTGCTGTTTAATATTTCTTTCTTTTCCTTCATGATAAGCAAATAGCCTCAATCTTTCGGCTTCATTCCTGGGATCAGCAAATTGCTCTGAGGATCAAATTTGTCAACAGCTATGACCCATGGATCATCTTGTTCTAGAAGCAGATAAGTCAAACAATACGTAAAAAATTAAATTAGCAAGCTTTGAAGTCTCACAATTGCGGTGTTTATCCAAATAAGCAATTGAATCTGTCTTTTGTAGGGACAGAAAGCTATGTCCTTTAATTGCATAGTTTGAGATAAATACATTCAATACAAAGTGAAAATTTAGATTTTCGTATGTGCCAAATCTTAGCATACTAGAGACGCACAACTATAAAAATTAGCCTTAGACCTAACCAAGGTCATGTCACCAATCATTTTCATTTTCTACTTTGATGCTTATTAATTGGATCATCATAATAGGTAAAGTATCAGATTGATCAGACATGATAAACTTTTAATACCATGGAAGAAAAAAAAGAAATTCGCTCCGATGTGACCATTCGTTTTGCCGGAGACTCAGGAGACGGCATGCAGCTGATAGGAAAGAAATTTTCAGATGTTCTAGCCAGTAACGGCATTGATTTGATTACTTTTCCTGATTTTCCCTCAGAGATACGCGCCCCGGAAGGAACTCTCTATGGAGTCAGCGCCTTTCAGGTCCGATTGGGTAGCAAGGATATTCAGACGCATGGCGATGAGATAGATGTGCTGGTGGCTATGAATGCATCTTCTTTAAAAGTGAACCTCGAAAACCTGAAAAAAAATGGAATCATCATTGCTAATATCGATGGATTTGATGCAAGGAATCTGAAGTTGGCAGAATATGAGCAAAGTCCCCTTGACTCGGATGATTTGAATGATTATCACGTGATTGCTGTAGACATGGTCAAGGAAGCACGTAAAGCACTTTCAGATTTCAACATCAACCCAAAAGTGCTAAAAAAATCAAAGAACTTTTTTGCCCTTGGTCTCACATTTTGGTTGATCAATCAAAGTCTGGAAGCTACCCTCAAATGGATTCAGAAAAAATTCAAAAACAAGGCTGAGGTCATGGACGCAAATATGAAAGTCCTTGAGTTAGGTTGGCAATTTGGCAAAACACAAACTTTAATAAAACATCAAATTGAAATTGGCACTAAAAAATACCTGCCGGGAAATTACCGGAACGTCACCGGAAACCAGGCGGTCGCTATTGGCTTAGTTGCCGCTGCTAAAAGAGCAGAACTACCTCTATTTCTTGGCTCTTACCCCATTACTCCTGCTACCGAAATTTTGCAATACATTTCCAGCTATAAAAGATATGGTGTAAAACACATGCAGGCCGAGGATGAAATAGCCGGAATCACAAGTGCGATTGGAGCGGCTTATGGCGGCAGTTTGGCGGTCACTACCACTTCGGGACCTGGACTTTCTTTAAAAACCGAAGCACTGGGATTGGCGGTCATGGTGGAACTTCCACTGTTGGTGATTGACGTGATGCGTGCTGGTCCTAGTACAGGACTGCCCACAAAACCCGAGCAATCTGACCTGTTTCAGGCACTTTTCGGACGACATGGCGAAGCACCTATGCCAGTCTTAGCCGCATCCTCTCCTTCTGATTGTTTTGATATGACATTGGAGGCGGCAAGAATTGCACTTAAATACATGACTCCTGTAATCCTGCTTACCGATGGCTATATCGCCCAGAGCTCCGAACCCTGGCGCATTCCAAAACCTACCGAGCTACCGGAAATGATCAAGGAATTTGATGTGGATATGGAGAACTATCAACCTTATATGCGTGATCCAGTAACCCTGGCGAGAGCTTGGGTAGTGCCAGGAATGAAAGGTCTGGAACATCGGATAGGTGGTCTGGAAAAAGAGAATATCACAGGAAAAGTAAGTTATGATGCTGCCAATCATCAATTGATGACGGAATTGAGACAGCAGAAAATCAATGGCATCCAAAGTGACATTGCAAAAGCTACCGTGACAGGACCTTTAGCGGGACCATTGCTGATCATTGGCTGGGGAAGCACACATGGCGCCATTGCAACAGCCCTTGATAATCTACATAAGCAAGGAATTGAAGTAGCACACCTGCATTTGAAACATCTCCATCCGCTCCCACCAAATCTGAAAGAAATATTTGATCAATATGATCAAATTCTAATTCCCGAAATGAACATGGGTCAGCTGCAAATGATCTTAAAGGCACAGTTTCTCATACCAATGATTGGTTATTACAAAATGCAAGGACAACCATTCAAAGCCATAGAAATTGAGAATAAGGTAAAAGAAATTCTAATTAAGGAGGAGGTATTATCATGATAAAGATCTTAGACAATTACCTATCAAACGAAAATAGTGTTGCGCTCACATCCAAGGACTTCAAACCTGACAATGATGTGCGATGGTGTTTGGGTTGCGGGGCATATTCTGTCCTTTATCCGGTTCAGAAGTTCATGCCAGACTTGGGTGTTCCAAAAGAAAAAATTGCTTTTGTTTCAGGTATAGGATGTTCAGGTCGATTTCCATATTACATGGAAACCTATGGCTTTCATGGCATCCACGGTCGCCCTATTGCCATAGCATCGGGACTGAAAGTGGCACGACCTGATCTTTCGGTTTGGGTGGTGACTGGAGATGGTGACTGTATGAGTATCGGTGGCAATCACTTTATTCATGGATCGCGCCGAAATGTGGACATCAATGTGCTCATGTTCAACAATGAAGTGTACAGTTTGACCAAGGGTCAATACTCACCGACCTCTCGCAAAGGCCAGATCACAAAAAGCTCTCCTTTTGGGGTGTTGGAAGATCCATTCAATCCAATGAAAATGGCCATTGCCAGTGGGGCAACTTTCGTAGCAAGAGGATACGACAAAGACCGCAACCATATTCAGCATTTGATCGAGCGGGCGGCTAAACACAAGGGATTTTCATTTGTCGAATTGTACACCAATTGCCTCATATTCAATGATGCCGCGTTTGACCAATACACCAGAAAGGACGTACGCGATGACAAAACTGTAAACCTGGAGCACGGCGAACCATTGATTTTTGGCAGTAACCATGACAAAGGAATCATATTAGATGGATTCAAGCCTAAAGTGGTCAATTTGAATAAAGGGTATTCTGTCAATGACTTAGTGGTACACGATGAGACTGACAGCACTTTGGCATATATTTTAGCCAGCATGTCTGATGATCCTGAATTACCACTACCCGTTGGTGTTTTCCAAAGCATTGAAAAGAGTACCTATGATGACAATGTAAGCAACCAAATCTTGCATGTGCAGGAAAAAAATGGAGAAGGAACCCTTGAAGAATTGCTACTTGGCGATGATTATTGGGAGATAAATTGATCGTAATTAAGGCAATAATAATATAGCAATGGTACGTGCATTGACTCACCATAGCCTTTTTGGAAATCTGATTTAAATTTTATCAACTAATTACTCCATCCTAAATCCAACCATGTGACGACTCAGGTAGCGAAAGTGTACTCTCAGTTTCCGTAGGTCCTTAATTTTTATAGCCACAGGTTTAAACCCGTGGCTATAAAAAGTACAATTGGCATGTTTGGCGTTCTTTTTGACTTTTACAGGCAAAAATTTCGACAAGACTTTAACAGCATCAAGATATAGCACCTAGGCAGGTATCCAAC
The DNA here is from genome assembly GCA_047632435.1 of Cyclobacteriaceae bacterium. Classification (GTDB taxonomy): domain Bacteria; phylum Bacteroidota; class Bacteroidia; order Cytophagales; family Cyclobacteriaceae; genus JAMZMI01. The sequence goes on along the minus strand of JBLICU010000057.1, from coordinate 10,543 downwards.
CATTAAGTGATCCAGCCCTTCTCTTTTGCTGATTTAGAAAAGAAAATAAAAACGATTCCGAACACCAGAACCATCATCGGCATGACCATGCCCCCTGGACCATAAACCTCAGCGGCTTTGCTCATAAAAAAATTGTAAAACATCTGTGATACAATACCAAGGAAAGATATGATGTATAATAAATAGGCAGAAATCTTTCTGAGCAGCAAGGCCAGTGAAGCCACTGCACCTCCGAATACGGCCAAGGCAAATGCACCGGTATACCAGCCTGGAAGATCCGCATAAAGAGCGCGCTCTGCCTCGGGCAAAGCGGCCATGTCTTCAGGGCTCATAGTCACCTGCATGATATAAGCCATTACTCCCATTGCATTCCATACCAAAGCAATTACAGCTACAATCCAGAACCAAATGGGGGCTTTTGTGTTTGATGTCATGATCAAATTAGGTTTTATGAATGATAAATGTAAGAAATTTTCGGTAGGATATTAAGAAAGCCCATGCGGAATGGTCATTTCAAATCTGTTAGATTGCTGGCCTTGGTTGTTGTTTTATGCGTCTTGTACACACTATTGAAAACTTAAATCTCCTGATTTCATCCGGGCCATCTCTATGTGAGAATATAAAAACTGATCCATACCCGGAAGCTGCTCAGAAACAAATTTGAAACGTTTGAGATCACCGAAAGTGAAATGACCTCCTTTGGCATTGGCGCCAGGGATGATGCGTTTTTCAAAAAAAAATAGATCAGTTGATCAAAGACGAAATGGCCAATCCGCAGTTAGTCGCCATGCATATTGCCAGCCATGTAGGGATCAGTAAAACTTCGCTATATAAAAAAGTACGTGCCCTGACTGGACAAACACCCCACGGCCTGATCAACCAATACCGACTGAAGAAGGCTGCCTAACTCCTCACCCACACCGACCTTAATGTGTTCGAAATCATCAACAACACGGGCTTCAATAGCCGATCTTATTTCTACAAATCCTTTCAGGAGATGTTTCATTGTTCACCTTCCAGTTATGGGAAGGGTTGAGGTTGATTGAGAAGGTTGTTGTCTAGCTGTGTTCTTGGAATGTTTGGTTTAGCGTTTAGTATATGTCAAGTAGGGCAGAAAATAAGCGGTTACTTTCGGTTTAGCTACAAGGCAATTTTGTTGTATTTTGCTTTAATTTTTCTTTTTTAAAACCAAATCAAAATATTTGGAGACTTTGCAAATAGAAAATAACCTTTCAGTTAAGCACTAATTGCCCAATTTGCCATATATGGTGTTACACAACGTTTTTTTCATTTTCAGGCTAAATTAATTCCAGCTTTCGCAAAAAAGTCCTGCAATTCTTTTTCAATCGGAAATGGTTTTAAAGGCGGAACATTAGCTCCTCCAGGATTTCCAACAGGAATTTTTCCAACAAACGATTTTACACCTCCAAAAATCAGACGTGGAATTTGTCCGATAATTTCTTTTCCGCTTTTGATTTTAATTCCGAATTGTAGCATTTTCCAATGCACAAAGGTATGAGCATAAGGATATTTCTGTCCGATTATATGAGCTCGTTCCAAATGATTCCAAGCACTTTTCAGATTTCCGCTTGAGTATTCAGTTCGGTAATTTTCTAATTCTGTTTTGTAATATGGTTTCAGACTTTTCGGTATGGAAGTGTAAAATTTCATATCTATTTTTTTATGTTTTCTACTTGGTTTAAATTCAAACGTTCTGCTTTTCTAAAATGTTGGGTAACGTTCCGTATATGATTTGTTGCGTGGCTAAGTAATAAACTTAGCAAATGCAAGCCGAATAGAAAATCCGCGAGGATTTTCGTAAGTAAGCTAGAACTAGCAATAAGTTATATACAGTGTTAGTGGCTGGCATTAATTCGACTTTTTTTTCTTTTGATATTTTTTAATGTTGGAATCCAAATCATAAATATTTCACCACAAATTATTGGTACAAATGAAAAGAAATATTCATTTACAGTCCTGCCAAATATTGGGTCTTCAATTTGGCCAAATAAAAAGTCCAAAGGAATAATCCCTCCAATTCTTACAGCTACAAATGAAAGTATGCAGATATAACTTCGAACCATAAATTGTTGATGTGCTTTGATATTTCCATTTTTCACGCACCACCAAGCTGAAAAAGTAGTAAAAAGGACCAAAAAAGCTAAAATGAAGAGTGAAACTCTACACGGCAAGCAAGAACTTATTAGAGATAGCCTAATTGCCGATAAACCTGCGATAAATGCTCCAATGATGTAAATTTTCCCTGTCAGTTTGTGAAAGTTCAAATATTTGTTTCTAATCCATTTAGAGAATTGTATTGGTCCAGTCAGTAACGCTAATGTTCCGCCTATTAAGTGAGAACTTATCCAAATCGGATTGTTAGTATAACTATCACTTCGGTATCCAGTAAAATAAACACCTACATTTTCTACAAAAAAATAGATTGATAAGCCTATAATTATTGTCCAAGAAATGAAGAATAGTAATCGTTCAATTATTTTCATTTGGTTCTAATCTTTTTTTTGTTTGCCACTAACGTCCAACTCGTATGTTAGCGTTGAATATTAATAGTAACTAAAGTAGCTCATAGCACTAGCCTTTGCAAGTAGATCCTTCATTCGTGCCGCGCGGGCTTATGGATGATATTGTCTGTTAGATGTATTTAGCAAATTCTGATTATTCTAGAACATAAAAGCACGTAAATATCCAATTGTGATTAATACAGTATGAATTATTAGAAAGAGATGAATCCAAATCATTTTGGGAGATTTGATAATGAACACGGAAATAATTAATAGAACAACTGCCCCAATTGTATATGGATCCACTTTCACATCGGACAATACAGATATTTCATAAACCATGAATGCAGTCCATGGAATGAATATCTTTTTCCTATGATCAACTAGGTATTCTTTCAGGTTTCTGCTGCTATGTTCGTTGGGAAACATTTGGTACGTCATGAAAGTAAACAGTGAAGGGGGGACTACTACGACCAAAAGAAACATGAGTGGATTGGTAACATCTTCATAATGCGTCGGAAATCTGTTCGCCCAGTATACATTTACTATCAGTAAGAAGACATTTATTGTTAGAATTATATATTCCCAATTAATGGTCGTTGCTTTGATATTTGCCATTTCGGACCACTTAATCAAAATTCTACTAACGATTAGTCCATAAAGAATGGATTCAAACGCCAAATAGTATTCCTCTACTGCCATTCTCTAAAGTGTTTCAATTATTAATTTTATTACATCTACGGCCTGGATATAATGAGTGGAGATTGAAGAGTACTTCTCTCTCGTCTCGCACTTAGCCACACCGAAATTAAATTTACAACTTGTGGCGGAGTTTGCAAGATGCACGGATGTTCAATTCGATCTGATCCCGCATGCATTTATAGGTCATGTTAGCTATATTTCTTTGTACTTAGACGTTCCAGATAATGAAACTGATTCAAGTTTGAGTTTTGTTGTTCGACCAAACTCTACCTCCATTATCCATTTCATGTTTGTTAAACTATTAATAGTTTCTGTATAGATCCAAAATTATTCGTCATACAACATCGTAATTAAATATTCGTCGTTGATGATTTCCAATTTTGCTACGTTTACATAGTCAGCTCCAAAAAAATCATTTTCCACAAACTTATCGCTTAGTTTATTAACATCTGTTATGGGTATTGATTGCTCATAAAACAATTCGTTACCATTTGTTTTTACCAACTCTCCTTCATAGAATGGTTGGTCAACAGCAAGGGCTAAAATGATTCCAAGGTTGATAATCAGTCCTATTATTGTTAAGCCAGCGACTGACCAATTCGAACCCTTTTGAACTCCTGTTTCAAATGCTTCATTAACATCTTTAGCCATAAAATTCCTAAAGAATATGAAGACTAAAACACCGTAGAATGCTGTGAGAACAAAATTCGGTATTTTGTCCATAATATCCTGCGGTACTTGAAATAATGCATAGAAAAACGCAACTGTAAAAATCAATATTGAAGCCAGTGCAATATAAACTTGTTTCTCTTTGACAAGAGCCATGTAATTTTTGTAGATCAAAAATCCAGGAGGGATTGGCCCTGCTAGAACGGCTGAAATATCAACCTGCTTCTCTGTGAATAGTTTTTTCTCCATTTTCGTATGATAGCTAACGACCAGCTATCAGGCTGTGTGCCCACAGCTGGTAAGTAGCGATAAAAGTAGCGAAACTACCCAACCCCCACAACAGTAACTAAGAAGCACTGCGTTCCTAAAGTGAAATGCCAGAAAGAAGAAAGCTGATCAAAGCGATGAACTTACAGAATAGGTAGTGTAGCGGTTTGTTAACTCAGGAACTTGCATAAAGCATTATGGCACACGTGCCTGATTAGCGTTTGTTATAGCCTTTTTTTGAATTGAATGCTGTCAAATATTCGTAGTTGGAGTTCTTTAGTTAACTCAGGGTCAAGGTTGTTATTAGCAAACATGAGTGTATAGAAAACACCTTGGTCAAGCACATGCATCATAAAGCCCCTTGAAGTAACTACACCGTTAGTTGTTCCAGAATAGTTCTTCACACTACAGTTTGCAAAAGCACAGTTTAAAGATGATTCTGTAAAATCATAGCTTATGTTTTCGTTACCATACGTTTTGAAGGCGTTTTTCAATAGTGTTTCAAACGCTTCATTTTTTGAATTCTCTATGGCTGCTGTTAGCACCATAAAGATGCCAGAGTTAATCGTTTTTGATATCATAAACCCTGAACCCTCAACATCAAGTTCAGCAACTTTGAATCCGGTTGGAGCTAAAACATTCAGATGATTCAAATATGTGTAAATGGAGTCTTTAAGTAATTCTTGACTTGCATAAACTCCCTTCTCAAGTTCTTATAGATTTTTTTGGACTCTTTGTTTAGATTCAGCTCGCTTATTCAGTTCATGATCTTGGTACTTCTGATAGGAGTTAAATACCATGACTGAGTTGATGAGAATCATAAGAATACCTAATATCAAAAAGAGATCTTTTTTCTTTTTCTTGTATTGATATATTAGACCGACTCCTAATCCAATCAGGATAATATAAGTCAAAAGGTCTCCGAGGAATTGAAACATGCTCTAAACTGTAATTGAATACAACGTTTTCTGCATGGTTAAGCATCTAGTTTAGCAAATAAATACCGAATAGAAAATCCGCGAGGATTTTCGTAAGTAGGCGAGAACTAGCAATTAATTATACACTTTGTTACCAATTGTATTTATTAGCTCTTGTTTAAGCTTTCAATCTTCATTCTTGCATGTTCGTTCTTGGGATAAAGTTCAAGTGCCTTTTTATAGTTTTCTATTGCTTTTTTCTTATCCCCAGAAGCTTCATATGCCTCTCCCAAGCTATCATAGGTATTAAATGAATTAGGGAAATTTTCCGTATTCAAGATAAAGAATGTTAATGCCTTGGATTTATCACTTTCATTTCTACTTCTTAGCATGGCGTAACCTATTCGGTTCACAAGAAACTCAGGTGGATTAAAATCCCAAGATAGGCGCTGAGAAAGAGATTGGAAATGTTGTATTAGTTGTTCTTTGCTTTTCACTGCACGATAGGAAATCCCATAGCCTTCAAAAATTGCAGAGATTCCATTATGAAAAGCAATAATTGGAACCGAGCCATGGTTTTCATTTTTGAAGTATTCTAATTTTGCAGTAAAATCATCTTCACATTTACTATTCAATGCCTCGTAGAATCGTACATGGCGATCTCGGTTTTTGATATTTCTTTTGTCCCAATTCGCAGTGGCTATATAAATGAATCTTTCAAATGATTGATCAGTTACGGCGTCTAACTTTTTGTCCATAGTTTCTGCATCCCATGTACCCATACTTGGGTCAACGGCAATAAAGGAATTGAAAAGTGTCTTTTCTTTCATATAGGCATGAGTAGCCAACAAACCTCCTAAAGAATGACCAAAAAGTATTCGATATGGATCTGTTCTATACTTCTGATCCAACTCAGGAATAAGTTCATCTTCCAAAAAGCTTAGAAAGCTATCCCCACCGCCAGAATCATTCTCTCGATTTGTGATGGTTTTGTCTGGTGTAAAGTCTCTGCGTCTGTTAACATTATGAATACCGACTACAATCATTTCCGGAATTCTTGTATTTCCATTGTATCCAGAGCTCATGTAGTTTACCATACCAGTTATGGGCCTAAAATATGCATTCCCATCTAGCACGATTAGTATTGGATAGTTCTTATAGTATGATTCTTCATTGCTGTAGGATTCAGGAAGGCTAACCCAATATTCTCTATCTTCATTCAAAATATTGGAATGAATTATATTTTTGGTGCCGATTTCAATTTGTTCAGTATCCTGAGACTTTACCTGATTAATCCCTATTAGGAAAAATATTATAGCAATGATGTTTTTACTCATTCTGGTGGTTTTTATAAGATTGGTAACGGTTACTGTATGAGCATTAGCGGATTTGCATTCACTAATCTTTCAAATAGAAATATACTAAATAGATGCAAAAAACAGTCTGATTTTTCACCCAAACTGCTATTGCTTATACATATTGTTGGCAGTAGTTTTATTCATTTTTTATTTGTTGCTGCATTGTTTTAATGTTTTCCAAAAGAGGTTTTACATCTTTAGCGGCAGTTCGTTTATTAATCCAAATTGTAAAGGCGTAAAAGAGTGCCAAACCAATTATTGTTAGTGTTTTTGCATTAACAGTTAGAGGTAATATGTTTTCGGCAAGACTATTTGTCCAATTGTATCCGGAGGGGTTTCCTAATCCCAATATGAATATAAAATTCATAATAAAGGGTGGTATTGCATACCAATATGTAGCAGAATCAAGTAAGTCTGCTTGTTGCTGCATGGCCGCTTTTTGTTGTTTAAGTTGTTTCGATAGCGATAAATGGAAATAGCTTTTAGTGTTCTGTATCTTCGACTTTCTGAATTTAAAAATGATAAATACAAACCAAATAATTGCTAATGCACAAGCTGCTTTAGTAATAGGAAATGGGATTTCATATAATAAATAGCCAAAAATGAGTATCCCAATTACCGAAGCAGAAATCTCTGTATTATCTCTAATTCGAATCTTTTTTTGAATGCTACTTACTTTAGTATTCAATTCTTCTATCAGCTGGTTTGTTTCAATCGATATTTGTCCAGTTTGAGAAGAGTTATTCCAAATATCTTTTAATTCTTGCTCTAACATTTTATTTGATTTTTGGAGTTATGCATTCAAATAATTTTTTTCTGATTCGTTTCATTTTTACTGCGATATGATTTTCTGATAACCCCGTGATTACTGCAATCTCTTTATAGGATAAATCATCTAAATAAAGGACAATAAGTGAAGTGTCGGTTTCATTTAAAGATGAAATACATTCTTTTAAATAGGTGAATTTTTCTTGTTCAGAAACATCAATTTCCTTTCCTATTGGTGTGAAATGAATAGATTCAAACCTATCTGTTTTGTTATTGCTTTTATCAAATTTCATTTTTGAACGCAAGCAAACATTAATAGCAATTTTATATACCCAAGTGTCGATAGACGATTTACCTTTAAATTTATCAAGAGATTTCCAAATTTGAAAAATGACTTCCTGAAAGAGGTCTTGGGGTTCTATTGGAGCAACGGCATAAATATTACAAATCCTGTAAATTTTATACTTATTATTTTCAAGAATTTCTTCAAAATAGTCATCATTTTTTAGTTTACTCATTCGGTTTTGGATGTTTCAGAAAGCCAATCCTGTCATTTAGTTATACTTATGCTTTTTCGTTCTCAACCTTTTTTAAATTGGTTTTAGAGGAGCTTATAAGTAAAAATTCAATAAAGAAACCGCAGATAAGTATCCGGCTAATCCCTTTAAAAGATTCACCCAAAACTTGGTGACAAACGATTAATAAAGTAGCCCAAATAACACTACTAATTATTTGAATCCTTGTTAATACTTGAATTGTTCTTTTAGTGTCTTCCATTTTCTTAAAATTTAAATTATTGTTATTTAATGTCTCTATTATGGTTAGTGACAGGTTTTAAGAAAATATGACAGAAAAAGTGTTTTTTTTAGAGTGCCTCTCAATTACTCAAAACGTTCATTATATGGCAATTAGGGCAGTTAAAAGTACAGAATTTTCAAGTTTGCTCTTAGCCAAAGCGTTGTATTTTGTTTTAACTTATTCATTCTTACAAGCTCAAAATTGCATATTTCCCTTCGGGTAATTTTCAATTTGGCGGTGTTGGTAAAGAGCGTTGAACTTTCGTGAACCACCGAACGCCCTATTTGTTATATACAGTGTTTTAAATAGTTTTAATGTTTGATTTATTTTAATTCTATTTTATCTATCTGGAGCTGGAAATTTTCTTCATTTTTGTTTCCGATTAAGAAAGCTATTTCTTCAATATAATCCTCCGAAAAATTTGGTTTAGCAAGCTTTCTCCCCCTAAATGAAGGGTACATGTTTTTTAGATGGATTTGTATTTCTTGCCAATCTCCATTTGTTGAAAAGGTTGAGATATAGGAATAATAATCCCCAGAATTGGACTTTATTCTAAATTGATATTTCTTCCTATCACCTTTTATTTTAAGGACTATTTTAGTGAAGCCCCTAATTAATTTTCTTTCGAATTGATGTCTTACAGAAGAGAACCCTCCATTGTTATCTAATGATATGGAACCTTTAAAAACACCATGACCTTGAGGGCTTAATCCGAAAGAACCTGAGGATTCCCCTCCCATAACAACATCATCAATTATTACCCAATTTTTTAGATCTGATTTTTGATTAAAATCGAAGATTATATTTGACGCCATTGAAGTGAACATTATCATCATAAAAATTGAGTACTTCATAATTTATCGTTTTTATTATTTACAATGCTGGGTGATGATGAGTGAGAATTAGAAAGTACTAACCTTGCCATTTGCTCAAAGCCACACCGATTAATAAATTTACAATTTGTGGCGGAACTTTCAAGTACTACCAAAGTATCCTGACTAATAAACCCCCATTCATTCATAGGTGTTGTTGGGAGCTGGTCATTTAACTGATTTTATCTCATGGAGGAGGATTTTAACAGTTGTGTTACCTATATTTTCAACATAATGTTTTGTTGTTTTGTCTGCCCAAAAAACCGTTCCGGTTACTTCACTATTGTCAACGGGTTGTCCGTTCTCTGGATAGACCCTTATGTTACCACCTGAAACTACATATTCTGTATTGGCAGGATGATTATGCAAATTATCTTTTTCGCCAGTCTTAAGAGCATACTCAACAATTCTTACATATTCATTCTCCAGTAGTACTTTGTAATTGTCTGGGGAAACTTTGACAATGTCTATTTCTACATTTGAGGTGTCAGTTGTCAATGAGGCTTTATCTTCTATGGTATCAATGGATGTATTTGGATTAATGTCCTTTGACTTTGTGTTTTGATTACAAGAGCTTGCGATACAGCAAATAGAGATTAGAAAAATTAATTTGGTCATTTAGTTTTAGTCAAGGTTTTTATTATAATCCAATAACTGTCTAATGGAGTTACAGTTCTGTTAGTTGTCCGAAATTTTCAAACGCAACGAGAATTTAAATCGTATTCTTGGCTTGCGTACAACGCCAGACTATACTGCGTTGGGCGGTAAATTCTGAAACCGTCCCAATTTGCACTTAGCCACACGATATTTTAAATAATTAATACTTAATGACGAACTTTCTAAATAACCACCAACTTTTCTTCACCTACAATTGCCCAATGCAGTGATAGGCGATGTTGTGCCCAGCATGGGCATCTGGTATCGAAGATACCAAATTATTCCACCGGGCTGGCGTTCCAGAGGGTGAAAGACTAGGCGTCCCCGTCCCTTATGCGCGGGGGTCGTGCCCTGAAGCATTAGCAAGTCGCAAGGTTGGATACCGTGAGGTGTTGACTGACTAGGCGTCCCCGAAGCAAGCGAGACTGTAAAACCCGGTTCCAACGAACAGGACCGGGTCGCCGGGCGACTGGATACAGAGGCTGTAAAGGACTGGGCGTCCCCGTCAGATTAGGTAGCACATCATACCAACGTCCAAAGGGTGGTTTACCATCAAGTACCTGTGCAGTAGATCCAGTGGAATTGGGGGAAGCCTACGCGGCGCGGGAATATGCTCTTACCTGGGGAGATCTCGGACTGCACGAATTGCAGACTGAGAAGTCATCGGACCGCAGAAGCGGCAGAGGTCATAGTAGTCAATGGGACATGAGCCGATGAGAGATTCGGAGTTCTCACGAGTTGATGAAGGACTGGGCGTCCCCGACCAAACGTATTGTGAAGTGAAAATTCGATAAGGAGCCTTTGTGTAGCCTTGTCTTAGAAGTAGTGGAAAGGGTAGTCGGTGTAAAGAGCGGCAATCTATGCTTTACGAACCCGTTCCACGTTGGGCCGTATGCGCGACCCGTACGTACGGTGGATGTGACCGGGCTGGCGTTCCAGGGGCACGCCTAGTGAGGCGCACCGTGGGCTTATGGCTCACGGCCGTCTACTCGATTATGTGCTGTTTTAATGCC
>JBLICU010000056.1:0-22894 GCA_047632435.1 Cyclobacteriaceae bacterium | reverse complement strand
GCGTATGCACAAAAGGGATCAAAGCGAATAGAAAAATGATACTTGGGAAAAGTGAAAGTGTGAAGTTGAAGGCCACACCATATGCCCTTTCGAAAAGTTGATTGTCACCAACTTTATCAATGAAGATGAGAGTAGTGCGGTAAAGACTGGCTTTGCCTTGTCGCAACCTTATTGATTTCAAAAAAGTGATTGTTTTCAGATACCAATTGCTGTATAAAAGGTGCTTATGTAGTGTCTGTCTAGTTCTCAATCGAAATAAGGTTTTATTAAATCAACCATTTTTTGTGGCATTTTTACTGGGCGACCATTGTCCAATTTAATAAATGCCAAAGTGGTTTCACCATTGTTAATTACTTTTCCGTCCTGATTAGTAACCTCATATTGAAATTTAATTCGTGCACGCGGGATCTCAGGTATGGTCAATTTGATGTTTAACAAGTCATCATATTTGGCTGGCCAGTGATATTTTATTTGCAAATCAAGAACGGGCATCCCTATTCCTGAGGCTTCCATTTCTTTGTACGGATACCCCAATCTTCTAAAAGCCTCAACTCGGGCTACTTCAAAATAAGTAGCATAATTGCCATAATACACAAATCCCATCTGATCTGTTTCCGCATACCTAACTCTTATTTCAATGTCCTGCTGATACATTACTTATAGATTCTTTGCTGATTTAGTGCCCGTTGAAATTTGCGCGCATTTATATTGTGATCTTCCAAATTCCTTGCGAAAGCATGATAACCTGAGAAATCATCCTTGGCACAAAAATAGAGGAATCGATGGTTTTCAGCTTTTAATACCGCTTCAACGGCACTGATTGAAGGCATCATGATTGGGCCAGGAGGCAATCCTCTGTATTTGTAAGTATTGTATGGAGAATCTGTTTGTTTATGTACATCCAACACCCGGCGGATAGTAAAATCATTCAATGCAAAAACCAAAGTTGGATCCGCCTGTAGCGGATAACCCTGTCTGATTCTGTTGAGGTAAACTCCCGCAATAGTTGGTGCTTCAGTCATGAGATTGGTTTCGCTATCTACTATTGAAGCCAAAGTGGTGACCTGCTGAGGAGTAAGCCCGATCGAATCAGCTTTTTTTCTTCTGCGATCATTCCAATAGCGATCATATTCAAATTTCATTCGATCCAGAATTTCCTTTGGAGTCATCGTCCAATACACTTCATAAGTATTCGGTAAAAACATGCCAATGAAGTTCAGTGAATCAAAACCATAAATTCGAGCCACACTATCAGACAAAAGGTATGGTACCATTGCCATGGAATCAATTTCTAGATTGGCCGTGAGCTTGGCCGACAGCTCCCCGATTTTTCTTGCTGAGTTGAATGTAAGCCTCACGGGACTTTGTAATCCACTGCGCAGCATGTTTATGGCAGCTGTATTAGACATGTCCTTTTTGAACAGATACATACCATTTTTAATATTGTCATCAAGCCCTTTGAATTTGGCCAAAAGACTAAACGATACCAAATCATTGACTATTCTTTCATCATAGAGTTGATTCTGAAGCTGTTTGAAAGTAGTTCCTTTATTGATTGCAAAATATTGATCTGGCTTATCAACTAGGATATTTGGAGTTGTAAGTATCTGATAAGTGTAAAATGAAAAGGATGAAAGCATGATTGTAAATACAATCATTACTACCGCCACAATCTTTTTGCTTTTCATATTTGATTCAAAAACTGGATAATTATTCTGCGCGCAAAAATAGACAAGTATTGTTTCTTTTTGGGTTATGAGGTTTCATTCTTAAATTCCCACCTTGAATGAGAAGAAATGAGTGCTGATTTTATCAAAATGTATCCTGATAATCCTGATCCCAGGAAAATAGCTCAGGTGGTTAAGGTCCTGCGGGAAGGGGGAATAATCATATACCCAACAGATACGGTTTATGGACTCGGATGCGATATTTTCAATGCAAAAGCCATTGAAAGAATCAGGCTTTTCAAAGGAATGAAAAGTAAAACCTTGAACTTATCATTTATTTGTTACGATCTCAGCCATTTGTCTGAGTATGCCAAACATGTAGATACGCCTATTTTTAAATTGATGAAAAGAACCCTCCCTGGTCCTTTTACCTTCATCCTTGAGTCTTCAACTAAAACGCCAAAGATTTTGAATATGAAAAAGAAAACAGTGGGGATTCGTGTTCCAGACAACAATATCCCTCGCGCGATTGTCAAGGAATTAGGTAATCCGATAATTACAACATCTGTGTTGGATGCAGATGATATCATAGAATACGCCACAGACCCGGAGCTTATTTATGAGGAATTCAAAAACCGAGTTGATCTGGTCATTGATGGAGGTTTCGGCAATATAGTGCCGAGTACCATCGTGGATTGTTCTTCTGGCGTTCCAGAAATAATCCGTGAAGGATTAGGCGATATAAATCTTGTTTATTGAATGAAATGACATTCAGCTAGCCATTTCAACCCTTCTGTCATAGCATGAATGGACATAATCCTAAACCTCAGCAAAGCCTAATACCAAATAAGTAAGTTGAAAGTGATATGTTTAATTAGTTACGTGTTATTTATTTAAAATTATCAAACCTGTAAATGAAAGATTTGTTAATAGAGCCACATTACCTTGGATGTTTGGAGTATTTCACTTTATTAACGGCACACAAAAAGGTAATTTTTGAGGTAAATCAACACTATATCAAGCAGACTTATAAAAACCGGTGCTACATACTGACAGCCCAAGGCAAACTATCATTGACCATTCCAGTTCAATTTGATAACCGAACCATCTTCAAAGATGTAAAAATTGATTACAATCAAAGCTGGATCCGTGAACATTGGGGAGCGGTTTATTCTGCTTATGGCAAATCACCTTTCTTCGAATATTTCAGTGATTATTTCAAATCCATTTGGGACAAAAAACACACATTTCTCGTCGATCTCAACATGGACTTTCTGACATTATGTCTGAAACTACTCCAAATTGACATTGAAATCCAATTTACCGAAACCTACCACGCAGTTGTCGAAAATAACCAAATTGACAATAGAGAGACAATAAACCCTAAAAAGGAGACCGAATTTCAAAAAACATTAAGAACGAAAAAATATAATCAGAACTTTGGCAATGAATTTGTCCCAAACCTTGCTATCCTTGATTTATTATTTTGTGAAGGAACAGAGGCCTTAAACATAATAAGAGCATAAATTTTGAATCGCGGTGAACATTTCTTGGGTCAAATGCGTTTTTTTAACCTGTTCACTTGATGGGAATTGACTTAGATAAGTCTTAAATTTACTATAACCACACATTTTAAATCCATTTACATGGAAGCGAAGTTTTCAAATAGAGTCAAAGAGGTCATCAGCCTAAGCCGCGAAGAAGCGCTCAGACTAGGCCATGATTATATAGGTACCGAACATTTACTGTTGGGTATGATAAGAGAAGGGGAAGGCGTAGCTGTGAGCCTATTGAAGAAATTAGGTGTTTCTCTTGAGGAACTGCGTTCTGCAATAGAGCAAGCAACTAAGGGAACTGCCACTAGTAACGTGAAAAACCTTGCTAACATCCCGCTTACCCGACAATCAGAAAAAGTACTAAAAATCACTTATCTAGAAGCAAAGATTTTCAAAAGTCAGCTAATTGGTACCGAGCATTTACTATTGTCCATACTCAGGGATGAAGACAATCTGGCCACTCAAATACTTGATAAATTCGATGTGAGCTATGATGTAGTGAAGGAATTGTTGGAATATCAAACTGAGAATCCAATGGCACAATCAGATACAGATGATGGTGACGATGATTCAGGAAGAATTTTTGGTGGATCATCAGGCAGTAGTGGGGGTGGCAGTGGAGCCGGAAAGGAATCGAAAAGTACAGAAAAGTCAAGAACTCCGGTTTTAGATAATTTTGGAAGAGACCTTACCAAGATGGCTGAGGATGATAAACTTGATCCAATCGTAGGAAGGGAAAAAGAGATAGAGCGTGTTGCTCAAATTTTGAGTAGAAGAAAGAAAAATAACCCTATTCTAATAGGTGAACCCGGAGTTGGTAAAACTGCAATTGCAGAAGGTCTGGCCTTAAGAATTGTTCAGAAAAAAGTATCCAGAATTCTTTTTGGAAAAAGGGTCGTTACGCTTGATTTGGCTTCATTGGTTGCAGGTACTAAATACCGTGGACAATTCGAAGAGCGTATGAAAGCGGTGATGAACGAGATTGAAAAATCGCCGGATGTAATCCTTTTCATAGATGAACTTCACACAATCGTTGGCGCAGGTGGTGCATCAGGATCATTGGATGCATCGAACATGTTCAAACCAGCACTGGCCAGAGGTGAGATACAATGCATCGGAGCTACTACACTCGATGAATACAGACAGTATATCGAGAAAGATGGTGCGCTGGCACGAAGATTTCAAATGGTCATGGTAGACGCAACTACCGTAGATGAGACCATGCAAATTCTTGATAACATCAAGGATAAATATCAAGACCACCACCATGTAAATTATACGCCAGAAGCAATTGCAGCTTGCGTGATTTTATCTGATAGATATATCAGTGATAGATATCTTCCGGACAAGGCTATTGACGTGATGGATGAGGCGGGAGCAAGGGTTCACATCAATAACATCAACGTGCCTAGTCAAGTCATTGAGCTGGAAGCACAGATTGAGGACATTAAGAAAGAAAAAAATCAAGTTGTAAAAAGCCAGAAATATGAGGAGGCAGCACAACTGAGAGATAAAGAGAAAAAGCTCTTGAATCAGCTTGATATTGAGAAAAATAGATGGGAAGAAGAAACTCGAACCAAGCGATATGAAGTTACAGAAGATAATGTAGCTGAAGTAGTCGGAATGATGACGGGTATACCTACAAAGCGAATTGCTCAAAATGAAAGCGACAAATTATTGAGCATGAATGCCGAATTGATGACCAAAATTATTGGTCAGGATGATGCGGTGAAAATGCTGACCCGTGCCATTCAAAGAACCAGAGTGGGATTAAAAGACCCAAGAAAACCAATTGGTTCTTTTATATTCTTAGGGCCAACAGGTGTTGGAAAGACAGAAATGGCCAAAGTGCTTTCCAGTTATCTTTTCGATAAAGAAGATTCACTTATCAGAATTGATATGAGTGAATACATGGAGAAATTCTCAGTGTCGAGATTGGTTGGAGCACCTCCGGGATATGTAGGTTACGAAGAAGGTGGGCAGCTTACCGAAAAAGTACGAAGGAAACCATATTCTGTAGTCCTGCTAGATGAAATTGAAAAAGCGCATCCAGATGTTTTCAACATTTTGTTACAGGTTTTGGATGATGGAATCCTGACTGATGGACTGGGACGAAGAGTTGACTTCAGAAATACAATCATAATCATGACATCAAATATTGGCGTTCGGGATCTAAAGGATTTCGGTGCAGGCATTGGGTTTTCTACCAGCGCCAAAAGAGAAAATAGCGATGAGGTGATGAAATCAACGATTCAAAATGCCTTGAAAAAGGCTTTTAGTCCAGAATTCCTCAATAGACTTGATGATGTGATTGTTTTCAATTCTCTGGACAGAGAGCATATCCATGTCATAATTGATATTATCCTGGGAAAACTCTTCACGAGAATCACGAATCTGGGATTTTTTGTGGAGTTGACAGATAAAGCGAAAGACTTTTTGTCAGATAAAGGATATGATCCTCAATTTGGCGCAAGACCATTGAACAGAGCGATCCAGAAATACCTGGAAGATCCAGTGGCCGAAGAAATCTTGAAAGGAGAAATTCAGGAAGGTGACACCATGGTTGCTGACTGGGATGAAAAAGCAACAGAATTGAATATCAAATTGAAGAAAAAGAAAGTCACGCAAGAGGACAAAGAGAAATAAAAAAAAAGGCCAATAAGGCCTTTTTTTTTGATCAAATCTCTGATTTAATGAAGCCTTAAAAGTGTATTAAATTTAATGATTGATGATAAAATTAATCCTATTACTATCTACCGTCTTTTTAAGCCATATGCTATATGCTCAGGATCACAACATCACTTTATGGGGTGATAAGGTACCCAATGCTAAAAAATCCAACACAGAAGAAATGTTGGAGTTGTCAGACACGAGGCGAATAAGCAAAGTCGTCAATCCGACCATCGAAGTTTATCTGCCATCAAAAAGTAATTCGATCAAGAAGGCCATTCTTATTTGCCCGGGAGGAGGATATGGAATCCTGGCTTATGACAAAGAAGGGACAGATATAGCCAAGTGGCTCAATGGTCATGGCATTGCTGGCATTGTTTTGAAATATCGATTACCAGAAGATGAATCGAATATTGTACCACACGAATCACCATTGATGGATGCCAAAAGGGGAATGGAGATCATTCGGGAAAATGCATCATCGTGGGGAATCGCAGCTGATCAGATCGGAATCATGGGATTTTCCGCAGGAGGACATCTGGCATCTACCCTGGGCACACATTTTGAAGAAAAAAATAGACCTGATTTTATGATTTTGATTTATCCAGTGGTGACAATGAAGGATGATTATACCCATAAGGGTTCGCGAAACAATTTATTGGGTCAGCAACCGTCCGATGATCTTGTCGAACTGTATTCTAATGAGCTTCAGGTAAAATCATCGACACCTGCAACCTTTATTGTGCATAGTGAGGATGATAAGGCTGTGCCGGTAGACAATAGCTTACAGTTTTACAAAGCACTTCGAGATAGCAATGTGCCAGCAGAAATGCATATTTTTCCTTTTGGAGGACATGGTTATTCGTTGGCTATTGGTAAGGGAAGGCATTCCACTTGGCCTAATCTTATGATTGATTGGATAGGGGAATTATAGAATGGGGTTTTATATTAGTACCTAATCGGGTAACGAAAGTGTACACTCAGTGCCTTAGGCACTTCATTTTTATAGCCACGGGTTTAAACTCATGGCTATAAAAGGTATAATTGGCTGGTATTGGTGTTATTGGTGTTATTTTGACTGGCAAAAATCTTAACAAGACTTTAACGACATCAAGATTTAGCACTTGATTAGTTACTCATATTATGCAAAAAAAGCCCCTCATTTGGAGGAGCTTTTTATTTCATAAGAAACTTCAGATTTTAACTGCCACACATCTCGCATCCATCTGGATCATCCAGTGAACATTGTATTGCAGACTTGTATTTTTCCTCTTCTATTTCAGCAGCTGATTTAGCTTTTCCTTGTTGTTCCTGATGTGGCTGGGGCTGTATCTTTGGTTCCACTTTTTGTTCCTTTTCAACTGTGAACTTAATCGCATCTGTAGCCGCCTTGGTTCTTAAGTAATACATGCCAGTTTTCAATCCCTTTTTCCAGGCATAGAAATGCATAGATGTCATTTTACCAAAGTTTGCATCTTGCAAATGGATGTTCAGACTTTGACTTTGGCAGATATATGCTCCACGATCAGCGGACATGTCAATGATTGATTTCTGCGAAATCTCCCACACAGTTTTGTATAGTTCTTTGATTTGGTCTGGAATTTCCGGAATATTCTGAACAGAGCCATTTGCTTCCATGATTCTGTTTTTCATGCGCTCATCCCATAGATTCAATTTGATCAAATCAGTCATCAGGTGTTTGTTTACCACAATGAATTCACCTGAAAGTACCCTTCTGGTATAAATGTTCGATGTATATGGCTCAAAACACTCATTGTTACCAAGAATCTGTGAAGTAGAGGCTGTAGGCATAGGAGCAACGAGCAGTGAGTTTCTTACACCATGCTTTCTTACTTTCTGCTTCAAGTCATACCAATCCCATCTGCCGCTATCTGGAGTGATACCCCACATATCAAACTGGAAGATACCTTTTGATACTGGTGAGCCTTTAAAAGTCTCATAAAAGCCATCTTTTTGGGCCAACTCCATTGAAGTTTCCATGGCACCATAATAAATGGTCTCGAAGATTTCTTTATTCAGCTTACGTGCTTCTGGAGAATCAAATGGCATCTTCATCAACATGAAAACGTCGGCAAGACCCTGAACGCCTATTCCAATTGGCCTATGTCTCATATTTGAATACCGAGCCTCAGGGATTGGGTAGTAGTTTACATCAATGACTTTATTTAAGTTTCTTGTGGCAACTTTTGTTACTTCATATAATTTCTCATGGTTGAAAGTGCCATCAGCATTTACAAATTTGTTTAATGCAAGTGATGCAAGGTTGCAAACGGCCACCTCATCAGGCGAAGTGTATTCCATGATCTCAGTACAAAGATTACTAGAACGAATCGTCCCCAGGTTTTTCTGGTTAGACTTTCTGTTGGCGTGATCTTTATACAGGATGTATGGCGTACCAGTCTCGATTTGAGATTCCAGAATTTCAAACCACAACTCTTGCGCCTTGATAGTTTTTCTTGCTCTGCCTTCTTTCTCGTATTTTTCGTAAAGCTTTTCGAACTCATCACCGTAGGTATCACAAAGGTTCGGAGCTTCGTCTGGGCTGAATAGTGACCAGTCACCATTGTCTTCCACACGTTTCATGAATAAATCCGGAATCCAAAGTGCATAAAATAAGTCGCGCGCCCTCAATTCGTCTTTTCCGTGATTCTTCTTGAGTTGAAGAAAGTCGAAAACATCAGCATGCCATGGCTCTAGGTAAATGGCAAAACTTCCTTTTCTTTTCCCACCCCCTTGATCCACATATCGGGCGGTCATATCAAAGTTTCTTAGCATCGGTACAATACCATTGGAATTTCCATTTGTTCCTTTGATATATGCGCCTGTAGCTCTTACATTATGTATGCTTAGACCTATGCCACCGGCAGATTGAGAAATTTTAGCACATTGTTTCAATGTATCGTAGATTCCATCAATACTATCATCCTTCATGGTCAAGAGAAAACACGAAGAAAGTTGTGGTTTTGGGGTTCCCGCGTTGAAAAGAGTAGGTGTAGCATGCGTAAACCATTTCTCCGACATCAGGTGGTAAGTTTCGATCGCCGCATCGATATCTTCCATGTGGATGCCTACGGAAACTCTCATCAGCATGTGCTGAGGGCGTTCTGCTATTTTGCCATCAAGTCTTATTAAATACGATCTCTCTAGCGTTTTGTATCCAAAGAAATCATAGTTATAATCTCTGTTGTAGTCGATAGCATCATCCAACCGCTTGGCATTGGCTCTAATGATGCCATATACTTTGGTTGATAGTAACGCGGCGTTTTGTTGTGTTTTTGGATTTACATAGGTGTAAAGTCTTTTCATTGTATTGGCGAAAGACTCTTCGGTAACTTTATGCAAATTGGAAATTGATATTCTGGCTGCAAGACGAGCAAAGTCAGGATGACGAGTGGTCATTGAAGCTGCTATCTCGGCGGCAAGATTGTCAAGTTCAATAGTGGTTACTCCGTCATAGAGGCCATCTATTACCTTCTTGGCAATCTCCACAGGTTTCACAAAGTCATCATTAAGACCGTAGCACAGTTTCTCTATGCGAGAAGTGATTTTGTCAAATTTTACGGATTCTCTTCTTCCGTCTCTTTTAATAACTAACATAATTCATTCGGCGATTTTGGTGTGGATAGGGTTGGCATGTTAAAAGTCTTCGTCTAAGCGAAATTTGTCTTTGGTTTCATCCTTTGGCCCATCCATAACACCTGCTTTTTGGTATTCGCCAACTCTTTTTTCGAAGAAGTTGGTTTTACCTTGAAGAGATATCATATCCATGAAGTCAAATGGATTGGTTGAGTTGTAAGCTTTCGGGCATCCCAGTTCTGATAATAGCCTGTCAGCAACAAATTCTATGTATTGGCACATTAGGTCAGCGTTCATTCCGATCAGCTTAACTGGTAATGCGTCAGTTACAAATTCTTTTTCTATGATCACTGCGTCTTTAATAATGCCAACAACAGTTTCTACAGAAAGTTTATTCACTAGGTGGTTGTTATAAAGCAGACATGCGAAATCACAATGTAATCCCTCATCCCTGGAAATTAATTCATTAGAAAAAGTGAGCCCGGGCATGAGTCCTCTTTTCTTCATCCAAAAAATAGAGCAGAAGCTTCCGGAAAAAAAGATGCCTTCTACTGCGGCAAATGCTATCAATCTTTCTGCGAATGAGCCATTGTCAATCCAACGCAATGCCCAATCTGCTTTTTTCTTTACACAATCCATGGTTTCAATGCCATGAAGTAGTAAATTTTTCTCTTTGTTGTCCTTTACGTAAGTATCTATCAACAATGAGTAAGTTTCAGAATGTATGTTCTCTATGGCAATCTGGAAGCCATAGAAAAATTTAGCTTCTGTATATTGTACTTCAGAGATAAAATGCTCGGCAAGATTTTCATTTACGATCCCATCACTGGCGGCAAAAAAGGCAAGCACATGTGTGATAAAATGCCTCTCACCATCATTAAGATTGTTCCAGTCCTTTAAATCCTGACCAAGATCAATTTCTTCTGCTGTCCAAAAACTTGCCTCTGCCTTCTTATAAAACTGCCAAATGTCATTGTGGGCAATTGGGAAAAGGACAAATCGATCTTTGTTTTCTCTTAAAATAGGCTCTACTTGTTGATTCATCTTAATTCATTCTCATTTACTTGTTCACAAGACAATGTGTTTCTCAACACTGTTATCCACATAATATAAAGTTATCCACAAATACGTTTAAATAAGCGACATTTCGTCGTTTATTGCCTCTACGCTGGTAATGCTAAGATTTGGGATACAGCCCAGAACGAAAAGTGGCTTATATTTTTCTTGACTGTGTTTACAAATGTGTAAAAAATGCATTAAAAAAGCAAAGAGCAATTAGCTATGAAAAGGGGATGAAAAAAAAGTTTAAAATAAAGGATAACTTGCTGTAAAAAAGGAGGTTAAATTCAAATTTTCTAATCAGAACTTCATCGAAAAACGGCCTGAAAGGCCAATAAAAAAAGTTAAAAATATTTCAATTTTTTTTTATTGTATTTTTATAGTAAACGTTTGTTGACTTTTGAAAACAGTTGACATATCTTTGCACTCCTTTTTTAAAGATTGAAGAAATAATAATAAGCATGTACGCAATAGTAGATATAGCTGGTAAGCAATACAAAGTTGAGAAAGACAAGTTTGTATATGCGCCATTGTTGGACGGAAAAGAAGGATCAAAAGTAGATTTTGATCAGGTACTTTTATTGGACAGTGATGGGAAAATAAAAATAGGTACGCCTACAATAAGTGGGGCGAAAGTATCAGGAAAAATACTGGAGCATGTACAAGGCGATAAGGTGATCGTTTTCAAAAAGAAAAGAAGAAAAGGGTACAAAAAGAAAAACGGCCATCGTCAGCAGTTTTCTAAAATTTTAATTGAAGATATAAAATAATATAAAACATGGCTCACAAGAAAGGTGTCGGTAGCTCAAGAAACGGTAGAGAATCCGAGAGTAAAAGACTTGGCGTGAAAATATATGGTGGTCAGGCAGCAATAGCTGGTAATATCATCGTACGTCAAAGAGGAACAAAACATCATCCGGGAGTGAATGTAGGTATTGGTAAAGATCATACCCTATTCGCATTGATAGATGGTACTGTAAATTTCCGTAAAGGAAGACAAGATAGATCTTATGTTCACATAGCACCGATAGCAATAGCTGAATAATACGGTGCTGGATAGTAGAAACTAAAAAAGGGCTCAAATGAGCCCTTTTTTTATGATGTTGCTTTTTCTTTCTTTGGTCTTCCTGGAAGAACAGTATCAGGCTTGAAGCCATTCTTGTATCTCTTTTTCCTTGTTTTCCAAACCTTAAAATTGTTTTTGTTGCCAACTTCAAACTGCCACTTCATGTGTGCGGATTTGGTTCTCCACTCAAGATTTTCAGCCTTGTTGTTTCTTGGGTTGTTATCCACGTGAATGATCATTTTCAATTCATCTGGATTTTCATTCGGCACAAATACATTTGCTACTTCCCTGTGAGGATATACGGTTCTTCTCCGTTTTTCATCATCAATCAAATCTAGGAAATAACATTTACAGGCTTTGTTCCAGCGCTGTCTCATCATTTTTCCCTTGATTTTCATGTGGGTTTTACTTCCCTTGTGCCAAGAAGTTCTGGTCTTGCTCTTGATTTTCCCTTTTGAGGAAATCTCATAATTGCTAAAGCCCGCAATTGGACCCCACAATTCTTCTTTCTGTTCTGTCATCTCGCTTGTTAAATTATAATTGGTTAATTAAATTAAACAAGCTGGTTCCTAATGTTCTCAAATGTAATTCTTTTGTTAGAGACTAGAAAACCAACCTTGTAAATTTTCGCCTACTTGTTCATTGTATCCGACCGATAGGTGAAAATAACCTACCAACTAATGCTAACGGTATATATAAAATAATCGGCATATTTATTTAGATTTTTTAGTCTCGTATTTTTTTGGTGCATAGAGAAACCCAAAAGCTTCTGCACCTTCTTTTGTATGAATCTCATGGTGTACATAATGAGCTTTCATGATCCTCTTCATGTAGCCACTATTGGTTTTGAATGGAATTTTTAATCTTCGATGTACTATGATGTCGTGAAAAATGAAGTAGAAAATGCCATAGGCCATGATCCCGAATCCGATGAATTTTAAAATTGAAAATTCAGGTATTTCAAAACCTACTATGATAAGTAAAATTGAGGGGAGGCTAAAAACTATGGCAAACAGATCGTTCCGTTCAAACCTGTGATTATGTAATTTGTGATGTGACTTGTGCCAACTCCATAAAAACCCGTGCATGATGTATCTGTGAGTAAACCATGCCACTCCTTCCATGAAAATGAAAGTCATGAGTACAATCATCAAATTAAATAATGTGGTCATCTGTTGCCTAATACTTTGATAATTTCTCCTTCACGTCTTCCATGAGCCACATCGGAGTTGACGTAGCACCACAGATTCCTATTGAGTCATTCTTTTCAAACCAGGTTTTATCTAGTTCCTCTTTATTGGACACAAAATAAGTATTAGGATTGTTTTCTTTGCAAATATTGAAAAGAACTTTCCCATTTGATGACTTGGTTCCGGAAACGAAAATGATTTTATCATATTGACTGGCGAAACTTCTTAATTCTTTATCTCTATTCGAAACCTGCCTGCAGATGGTATCATTTGCCTTGACTTCTATGCCTGCTGCTTCAAGCGTATGCTTGATGTTATAAAAACTGTCTGTACTCTTGGTGGTCTGACTGTAGAGCGTTACTTGCTTAGGAAGTTGCGTCGTTTCAAGTTCACTTAAATCCTGAAAAACTACGGCTTTATTATTGGTTTGACCCAAAAGACCGACTACTTCGGCATGGCCATGTTTTCCGTAGATATAAATATTTTCCTTTTTATCATGCGAATTTTTAATTCGGTTCTGAAGCTTAAGAACGACGGGACATGAAGCATCAACTAGCGTAAGATTGTTTTCTATGGCCAGTTTATAAGTGGAAGGAGGCTCTCCGTGTGCGCGAATTAAGACTTTTTGATCTTTAATATTTCGTAGTTGATCATAGTCGATAATTTTCAATCCTTTTCTTTCGAGCCGCTTTACTTCTTCATCATTATGAACAATATCTCCTAAGCAAAACAAATGACCTTCTTCCTGAAGTATATCTTCGGCCATTTCAATAGCGTACACTACACCGAAACAAAATCCAGAGTTTTGATCGATATGAATTTTCAGGTTGAGCATGGAGTAATAACCATCGCCGACTCTTTTTGTTTAGCGAAAATGTTTTCTGAAGTATTCAAAAAAAGTGACATTCATTAGCAACAGAAGCATTGCATATATGGTGTCTTCGATAGGAATGGTAAATAATCTGAAACCAACGTTGTGATCGTCATTGTACCATACGATAGGGGCATCAAGGTATGAGCCAGTCAAAATGCCATTTACCGCAATAAATGGGATTAGATGAATGAAATAAGCTACCCAGAACTTGCCTAACCAGATGGGATTTTGATAAGAAATGATTGTCAAAAATATTCCCGTAAAGCAGAAGCACCAAAAGGTATATGATAGCTCCCAATTGTAAGTAGCAACGAGGATTAAACCAAGACTGAAGGCAGTGGAAAAAGTTCTGAGCCACAGCGATGTTCTTATCATTGGCAGAAAATACCGAATGCATTCATAGATAAATACACTTGCAAAAGGAACGGTTATAAAAAAAAGCCATTCCTCAAGCGGGAGTCCAAAAATATCAACACCAATTAGATAATTTTCGTTGAAACCCCATACTCCGTTTTTGGTGAAAACCACATCCCAGACTATAAAGAAAGTGGCAGTAATGATAATCGCTGGAAAAAGTGCGTACCATTTTTTCGCGTATTTGATTCTTGGCTCGAATGACCGAACAAGTGGAAAAATGATCGTTGCAAGATTGATGATCAAGTAAATGGGTGTCATCAAAGAAAGTTCAACCTATGAAGTATCATCGTTTTGCAAAGTAGCATGATTTTTTGAATATCAGGGATACGTATTCTTTCCTGCGAAATCTGAGTTGAGGAAAGATTTCTGATTTTTTTGAAAAGTCTGAGATAGTAGATGTAGGCCAAATAAACACCTGCTCTACTTGCTATAGGCAGTTTTTTGATTCCATCTAAGGCATGATCAAAGTCGGCTTTTATATCCTTTTCGATTTGTTCTTTTTCACTTTCACCAAATGTGGTAAAATCAATACCTGGAAAATAAACCCTGCCGCGCTCTTTATAATCGCTTTGAATGTCCCTGAGAAAATTTACTTTTTGAAACGCAGCACCAAGGCTTTTGGCAGATGGCAACAAGGTTTGATACTGCTGCTCATCTCCTTCACAAAAAATCTTCAAACACATAAGCCCAACTACCTCAGCAGAGCCATATATATACGCATCGTATTGGGTGGTATTATATGCCTGTTTGTCGAGATCCATTTCCATACTTTTTAGAAATGCTCTGATTAAGTCATGATCGATTTTATATTGATTTACGATGACTTGAAATGAATGTAATACGGGATTGAGACTCACACCCTCTTCAATAGCATCGAAGGTGTCTTCCATGAACTTATTTAGCAGTTTTTTCTTATCAAACTCGTGAAATGTGTCCACTATTTCATCAGCGTATCTGACATATCCATATATGGCATATATAGGCATGCGAAATTTCTTATTTAGTGTTTTAATTCCCAGCGTAAACGAGGTGCTATAACTTTCAGTTATGAGTTTGCTACACTCAAAGGCAGTAGACGTATATAGATGTTCCATCGAAAATTATTCAAAAATAAATTTACCTAAAATCTTTAGCTATTTCACGACTCACTACTTCACCGGATATGATGGAGGGCGGTACACCTGGCCCAGGTACTGTGAGCTGTCCGGTAAAATATAGGTTTTTTAGTTTTTTGCTTTTTAGAGAAGGCTTAAGAATAGCTGTCTGTTTTAATGTGTTGGCAAGACCATAGGCGTTTCCTTTAAACGAATGATAATCGTTGATGAAATCATTATGAGCATAGCTTCTCTTGAATATGATATGGTTTCTGATGGAGGTGCCAGTGAATGATTCAAGCTTGCTCATGGCCATTTCAAAATATTTATCTCTGGTTGAACTTGTGTCTTTTAAATCAGGGGCTACTGGTATGAGTATGACCAGATTTTCGCAACCTTCAGGTGCTACTGTCGGATCTGTTTTTGATGTCGTGGATATATATAACAATGGTTTTGATGGCCATTTGGGATCTGTATAAATTTCATGTGCATGTTGAACAAAATCCTCATCAAAGAACAATACATGATGTTTCAAATTAGGAAGCACCTTATTCACACCAATATAAAAAAGAAGTGACGAAGGCGCCATTGTTCTGGATTCCCAGTAGCTCTCTGTATAATTCCTGTATTTTTCGGGAAGTACTTTTTGTTCTAAATGGTGATAGTCAGCACCACCAACAACTATATCTGCTTCATACTCACCTTTTGTGGTGACGAGCTTCGAAATATTATCGCCGATTATTTTGAATTCGGTTACTTCATTGTCATAGTGAAAGGTGACACCAAGTTCTTCAGCTAGTTTCACCATGCCTTCAACGACTTTATACATGCCCCCCATCGGATACCATGTGCCTAACGAGATGTCAGCATAATTCATAAGGCTGTACAAGGCAGGGGTATTTTCCGGTGTTGCGCCAAGAAAAAGAACAGGAAACTCCATCAATTGAATGAGTTTTTCATTTTTGAAAAACTTGCGGATATGTTTACTCATAGACGTGAACACATCCATTTTCACGAGTCCTTTTAGAAGCTTAATATCAATGAATTCAGTTAAGGATCGGCTGGGTTTGTAGACCAAATCATTGATGCCCACTTCATATTTGTATTTTGCTTGAGATAGGAATTTTCTCAGTTGGAGCGAGCTACCTTCTTCTATTGACTCAAATAGCGTTTCAAGCTCGCCCATGTTGGCAGGGAGGTCTATAGATTCATCCTTAAAACGGACACAATAAGATGGATCTAGACGAATAAGTTCGTAGTAATCTGCAGGTGATTTGTCAAATTGAGCAAAAAAGTGCTCAAAAACATCTGGCATCCAATACCAACTGGGACCCATATCAAAAACAAATCCTGAATCAGTAAAGCTTCTTGCTCTACCTCCAGGATTTGAATTTTTTTCAAGGACAAAGACAGTATTCCCAGCTTTTGCCAGATGGCATGCGGCAGATAGGCTGGAGAAACCAGATCCTATGATGCCAATTTTTTTGTTCATGAACTTAGATATTCGTGCTGTAGACCTTTAGAGTATCCTTCAGGTCTTTTCGGGCAATATGAATCCTATTTTTCACAGTACCAATAGGGATATTTAATTTTTCTGCAATTTCATGATATTTAAAACCTCTGAAATGCAACTTGAAAGGGACTTTATATGCCTCAGGAAGGTTCTCTACCGCCGTATTGATATCTTTTAGCGCAAAACTTTCATAGGCGTCATTCTGTATGGTGCTTTCTGCAGAATTGATATAATGTAAATTATCTGTGGTATCGATGAAAGTATTTCGCCTTACCATTCTTTGATAATTGGTAATGAACGTATTTTTCATGATCGTATATGTCCATGCTTTTAGATTTGTCCCTTCTGCGAACTTCTCGCGGTTTTTAAATGCCTTCATCATTGTTTCCTGAATCAAGTCATTGGCATCTTCTAAATCTCGGGTAAGCTTCAAAGCAAATGGCTTAAGCGATGTGGTCAAATTATTTACATTGAAACTGAATTCTGCGCTAGTCATCTTGATTGATATTTAAGATTCAAATTTATTATAATGTTTAATAAAATCAAAGAATACTTAAACAAAATATACGGATAGAAGGAAACTAATGTTTCATTAATTGAAATTAAAATGATTTATGCGAGTAAAGCGGATTACTTCTGTTTAATAATATGATTAAATAGTTAATCAATAATAATCAAGTGGTTGTTTCTAATTCTGAAATCTCAATCAATTGATCTGGACGAACAAGGATTTTGACATTTGCAGGAGTATTCAAATCCTGGCCAATGACTTGCATGCCAGAAATCAGGATCGTACTATCCGGAAATTGGGAGGAAAGGGTGTTGACATAATTCTGGATATTTGACGAGCCCGGAACCGATGTGAGAATGGTCAATATGTAATCGGGTTTGTAATATTCGTATACAGATGTCAGTTCATCAATTGGTAATGACTGACCCAGATAGATCGACTTGTTCTTCCTGGATCTTATGATCAAATCGGAAAAGAGAAGGCTAATTTCGTGCAATTCACCTTCAGGTAGGAATAGTAAAAATTTTGGCGCAGAATCAGGTACTTGTTCATAGATTCCATCAATCGCCACGATAAGTTTCTGCCTAATTAGATTGGTGATAAAATGTTCCTGTGCGGGATTTACAGATCCGGTCAGCCAGAGGATGCCAATTTTAGATAAAAAGGGATAGATGATGTGGAGCATGGTCGCCTCAAACCCGTATTTTAGGGTATTTGAAGCTATTATTTTTTCAAATCGCTGCTCGTTGAGATCTATCATTGATAGTGTCAATGCATGAATTTGGTCTGAAAAGCTGCTTACATCTTCCGTGATTTGGAGTACGGTATTTTGGATCTCTTCCTCAAGCATTTGCGCTATTTTGGAAATCTTAAATCCATGGGCATTCAGTAGGGCTACATTCAAACTGAGTTTGAGTGCTTCGTCATCGTAATACCTAATGTTGGTTTGTGTTCGGTGTGTCTTGATTATGCCATAGCGTTGTTCCCAAATTCTGAGCGTGTGCGCCTTGATGCCAGTGAGTTGTTCTAAATCTTTTATCGAAAATCTACTCATCTGGTTTTCATTCTTAATCAGTCAATATTTGTATTGGAGAAAAACCCATGACTTTGGGTTTTTGTTTTAAAGAAAAAATAATAATAGGCTTACAAAAAAAATCAACTGTGAAATTAGCAGACTTTTTGTCAATGGGTTGATTTTTTTGAATTTGAACTGTTGGTAAATGGATTGCATCACAATCGAGAGAATAAACCAACCCAAATAATTCTGAAATGGAATTTCGCCATTTTCCCATTGCCAATAATCGAGGAAAAAAGCTATTTGCTCTATCAAGACATCCATAGCAGTCATAAGTGCAGCTGCTAATAGTATTTTCAAGAATCGGTTGATTTTTATTTCGCTGACGATATGCCCAAACAGATAAGTAAGCATAAACCAATTGATGCCAATTGTTAAAGGAACGTCTAGAGCTTTAAATCCCAAAGCATCACCATAGCTATATATGCCAAATATTAATCCAGTTTTAACACCGACAACTTCTATAAAAAAGCCGATGGAAGCCGTTAGAATAAAAAATAGGGCAAGCTTTAATTTAGATTCCTGATGTGCGTAGGAGAGCAAAAATGCCGACAATATTAGATTTACGGGAGTAAGTAAAATCATCCATGGGCGACTATATTCCCACATACAGCCAACTGCTCCTACAGTGTGTAGGATGATAAGTAAATAGGATATTGCCTTATAATTTTTAACCGGATGCATGTTAATTGAATTAAAACCCGTTTATTTTGATTTGGTTTTAAAAAAGCAATGAATGATAGTTTATAATGTGACCATTAATTTGGATGAAGCCATTGCCGAAGAGTGGTTAACTTGGATGAAAAGCATCCATATACCACTTGTAATGGATACAGGATGCTTTGAAGGGTATAAAATTTTAAAACTTCTCAATGAACGGCCAGATGTTGAGGGACCTACTTTTGCTGTGCAATATTTTTCTCCAGATATGAAAACCATGCAAAAATATTCCTCACAGTTTGCCCCCTCATTGCAAAAAGAGGTAAAGGATAAATATGGAGAAAGACTGGTTGCCTTCAGGACATTGCTGGAGGAAGTCTAGAAATTCAGGCTACAATTAAGCCAGCCGGAATCCATCTTCGTTCCATATTCTTGATAGAAATTGATTGCTGGTTCATTCCAATCAAGCACTTGCCACATCATGCCTGTACAATCGGTTTCTTTCCCAATTTCTACAGTTCTTTCGAAAAGCATTTTGCCAATTCCGGTTCCTCTTCTGCTCTCAGTCACAACGAGATCTTCCAGGTATAGCCTTTTACCCTTCCAGGTAGAATAGCGATAGTAATACATGGACATGCCAACAATCTCACCGCCATCTTCAGCAACGATATACCAATAAATGGGGTGTTCTCCGAATCCATCTTTCTCCATCATTTCCAGAGTGTTAGATACTTCGTCAGGGGCTTTTTCAAATAGGGCTAGCTCCTTAATCAGCTCAAAAGCTGATGGTAGGTCACTTTTCGTTCCCTTTCTGATTTGAATCATAATTATTTGGTTATAGACTTAAATCCTGTGTATCGATGTAAAACCTCGGGCACAAGAATTTCATTTTCCGTCTGGTTGTTTTCTAAAAGTGCTGCGAGAATTCTCGGCACAGCCAAGGCACTACCATTCAAGGTGTTCGCCAGGGTTTTGTTGCCATCTTTGTCTTTGATTCTAAGCTTCAGTCTGTTGCTTTGGAATGCTTCGAAGTTGGATACAGAACTCACTTCCAACCATTTTTTCTGTCCAGCTGAAAAGACTTCAAAATCATAAGTCAGCGCAGATGTAAATCCTAAATCTCCTCCACATAATCTGAGAATCCTATAAGGCAGGCCTAAGGATGCCACTAGCTTTTCGACATGGCTTACCATTTCATCAAGGGTGCGATAGGAATCTTCCGGTTTAGTTATTTGTACGATTTCAACTTTGTCAAATTGATGTAGCCTATTCAAGCCTCGTACATGAGAACCCCATGAGCCTGCTTCCCTTCTGAAACATGGCGTATATCCCGCATTTTTGATTGGTAGGTCTTCTTCATTCAAAATGACATCCCGATACAAATTGGTGATGGGAACCTCAGCGGTTGGTATCAGAAATAAATTAGTACCAGCAGCCTGATACATCTGACCTTCCTTGTCAGGAAGTTGGCCTGTACCATAACCTGATTCTTCATTAATAAGAATAGGAGGTTGTATCTCAAGGTAACCAGCCTCCATTGCTTGATCAAGAAAATAGTTGATCAAAGCACGTACCATACGCGCTCCTGCTTTTTTATAGACGGGGAATCCAGCACCAGTGATTTTGTTACCCAGCTCAAAATCTATGATATCGTATTCCTCGATCAAATCCCAGTGGGGCTTTGCACCAGCATATAAAACTGGAATATTTTTATCCACAAGCTTAACCACTACATTATCTTCTTCATTTCTTCCTGAAGGAACAGATTCATGTGGAATATTCGGAATGTTGTATAGTTTGTTTTGGAGCAGACTGTTCAATTCATTGAGCTCCTCATTGAGAGTTTTGCCTTTTTGCTTGAGTTCAGCTGTTTCTTTTTTTGCTTCTTCAGCTTCTTCATTTTTACCATCTTTTAAAAGAAGCCCAATCTTTTTTGCTGTCTGATTGGATTCGGAAAGAACTTCCTCAAGTATTTGCTGCGTCTTTTTTCTGTTGTCATCAATTTCAAGAACTTCATTCAAAAGTTCATCAGCATTCTGGATTCCCCTTTTTTTGAGGGCCTCTACATTTTTTTCAAACTTTGCTTTTATGGTAGCGACTTGTAACATTCCGGGTATTTATTTAAAGAAGTGTGCAAATTAAACGGCTTCCATCTAAATATTGAAATAACTATAGGATTCTTGCGGCTGACAGTTAATTTGTTTTTTTCGGATAATATTTTGTGAAATATGCTTCGATGCGATATTATTGCGGTGCAATTCAAGTGACTGCACTAGTAATTCAATCCTTATCTAATATATCGGCTTATCCACCAAGTGTTTTTACGGAACGGCCTATCAGTTATAACAAACTTACTTTTACTTTATGTACACCCTAGATGATTTGAGTGTAAGACTCCTCTCGGAAATCAGAGATATAGCCGAAGGGCTAGGCGTTAAAAATGCCAAAAAAGCAGCCAAAAAAGACTTAATCTACGATATTCTCGATCTACAGGCTACAATGCCTGAGACAGAAATTGAAGAAATTAAAGGAAGTTCGGAACCTAAAGCTGAACTCAAGAAAGAAAATAGAAGACCACCTCTGAAGAAACGCCCTGAAAAAAAAGAGGTGCCTGTTTCCAATGATACCAACGATTTACTACAATCTTTGGATATTGAATTGGAGGAAACAACAGAGGCTAAAGAGGATGCTGTAACTACAGAACCTGTGGTTGAATCTAAAAAACCAAGACCAGAAAAATCAATCGAAGAGGCTCCAATCAATCCAAATCAGGAAAAACCTGAAAGGAAAGAGCGCAACGAAAATGAAGGCCCAAGGCCTCCAAGAGAAGATCGCAGACCTGATCCGCGCAATAAAAAAGCGCAATTCAATGAGGATATCAAAGATTTTGATGGTGTGATTGAGAATGAAGGTGTGCTGGAAATCATGCAGGATGGCTATGGCTTCTTGCGATCAAGCGACTATCATTACTTAGCTTCTCCTGATGATATATATGTATCACCATCTCAGATCAAGTTATTTGGTTTGAAAACAGGAGATACTGTAAAGGGTCAAATTCGACCTCCAAAAGACGGTGAAAAGTATTTCGCACTGCTTAGAGTATCAAGTGTTAATGGTAAGACCACAGAAGAGATTCGTGACCGGGTGGCATTTGAATACCTGACGCCACTTTTTCCTGAGGAAAAATTAAACCTCAGCACAAAACCTGATAACTACTCCACAAGGATTTTGGATTTGTTCGCTCCAATAGGGAAAGGACAAAGGGGAATGATTGTCGCTCAGCCAAAAACAGGTAAAACTGTCCTTCTGAAGCAAATCGCAAATGCAATCGCTGAAAATCATCCTGAAGTTTATCTGATGATCTTGTTGATAGACGAACGTCCTGAGGAAGTGACGGATATGGCTAGATCAGTACGTGCAGAGGTTATTGCCTCCACTTTCGATGAGCAAGCTGAAAAGCATGTAAAGGTGGCAAGTATTGTTCTTGAAAAGGCCAAAAGAATGGTGGAATGTGGGCATGACGTTGTGATCCTTTTGGATTCAATTACCAGATTGGCCAGAGCATATAACACTGTGGTGCCTTCATCGGGAAAAATACTTTCTGGTGGTGTGGATGCCAATGCGCTTCATAAACCAAAACGTTTTTTCGGAGCAGCAAGAAATGTTGAGAATGGTGGATCATTGACCATTATAGCCACTGCATTGATCGATACAGGTTCAAAAATGGATGAGGTAATCTTTGAAGAATTCAAAGGAACAGGTAACATGGAACTTCAATTGGATAGAAAACTATCTAACAAGCGTGTGTATCCTGCCATAGATGTGCCAGCCTCTGGAACAAGACGTGAAGATTTATTATTGGATAAAGATACCCTAAGCCGTATTTGGATCTTGCGTAAGCACATGTCTGACATGAACAGCAACGAAGCGATGGAATTCTTATTA
>JBLICU010000055.1:0-23277 GCA_047632435.1 Cyclobacteriaceae bacterium | reverse complement strand
ATTGAAAACGCCACTGGTCTTGACTTTTTTTGGCAGTTGGAGGATACAATTGAAGATGATCTGGAATCGCAATTAGACCTATCAAACTGGAAATGGGATGCCAAAGCACTCAAACTGTCAAAAGATGCATCTGAAGATGAAACACCTACAGAAGCGAGCAGGTGTCTGGGCATAACCAAATCAGGCACACAATGCAAAAGGAATGCCGGTGTGTCTGACTTCTGTTGGCAGCATGAAAAATAAGGATCAAAAATCTTGGTGGTGGCCATGAGATTTCCGTTAAACTTATTTTATCCTAAATCATTCTATAAACATTTCTACCTACCGCTACTTTGTCATATTTAATAATCAATTTGTTTTCAACCCGCCCCTAAAGGAGCCAAATTGAATTTTAGCCTTTCCCTTCAGGGATTAAGGGTGAAAAAGGCGAATATGACAATGTAGGATTACCACTGATTCGATAATAAAATTTGAATTCCTGGAATTTGAATAAGTCTTTATCCCGTTATTTACTTTCTTTTAGCATCTACGGCATTTATCCATCCACGGAGTTGATTTAAGTCATTGTGTACCCCACGATTATTATCATCCTTTGTGACAACTCCTCACAACCATGAAATCACGCAAAATTGAAGATATCATCAATACAGTTGAAAATATTCTGAACGAGGTTCACCAGGATCAAAAAAAGGAATTATACCATATCAATCATGTTCACGAGGCGCACCAAAAAAGTGCAACCAACCTGATCAATTATCTTTCACTCCGGTCTCATGACATTTGCGATCTACAAAGAAAGCTTGGATATCTGGGAATGTCGAGACTTGCGCGCGCTGAGGCACATACGGAAGCCAGCTTGAAGTCTACGCTATTTTATTTGCACAGGCTGATCGGACAGGAATATCATATGCCCACTAAATTTACCCTCTCCATCAAGCGCAGCGAAAAACTTCTGGCTCAAAATACTCAGAATTTACTTGGTGATGCCCATTCCAATCGCAGATTGAGGGTCATGGTGACTATACCTGAAAATGCTAGCAAAGATGAATTCATGGTAGATCAAATGGTGACTCAGGGAATGGATGTAGCACGAATTAATTGTGCACATGACGGGCCGGAAACCTGGCTCAAAATGATTCAAAACGTGAAGAGGGCTTCTGAAAAATTTGGTCGTGAAGTGGTGATATCTATGGACATTGGAGGGCCAAAAATTAGAACGGGACAAGTGGGACATTCCTTAATGCTCAATACAGATGATCTTGTGATACTATCGAGATTACCATTAATCGGCCATCCTGCCCGATATGATGAGCAAGGACTCATCATTGAGCGAGCAAAAATATCTTGTACGCTTCCAGAAGTCTTTGACTATCTGAAAGCTGGAGATATAGCCTATTTCGATGATGGTATCATCAAAGGAATAATTGAAGAACTGGATGACCGCCAGGCATTAATCAAAATCACTCGTACGGCTATTGGCGGATCTAAACTTAAGGCAGACAAAGGCATCAACTTCCCGGATTCGAAACTCAAAATCCATGGATTGACCGAACAGGACCGGGTAAATTTAAAATTCATTGCCAAACATGCTGACGTGGTTAATTTCTCCTTTGTGAATACGCCGGAGGATGTGAAGGAAATACATAACGAACTCAAAAAGCTTGATGCCTTTGAGCGACTTGGCATTATCTACAAAATAGAAACTCAGCTCGCTTATGACAACTTAACCATGATTCTCCTTGAAGCCATGAAGGGCCAAAAAATTGGTGTAATGATCGCCCGTGGCGATCTGGCCATTGAGGCTGGATGGAAAAGAATGGGGAGCATTCAAAAGGAAATGCTGGCGATCTGTAATGCCTGCCATATTCCTGTCGTCTGGGCGACTCAGGTTCTAGAAAATCTCGCGAAAAGAGGGCTTCCATCCAGATCAGAAATAACAGATGCTGTCAATGCTGCAAAAGCGGATTGTATCATGCTGAACAAGGGGCCTCATATCATCAAGGCCATACAGCTATTGGATCAAATCATCGAAAGTGCTGAATCATTTCAGGACAAAAATGCTCCTATGCTTCCTAAGCTCACAAGATTGAGTGCCGTCCTATAATTCAGCCGAAATCGCTGATAGATAGTATAAGTTAAGATGATATAATCATCAAAAAAAAGAGGGCCAAACGGCCCTCTTTTCACTATAGCTGATAGTTCACAATATCAATTTTTAATAAACCTTAAGATTTCATTTTTGTCACCAACTTTGTAGTTGATCAGGTAGATTCCATCTCTCAAATTAGATACATTCAATTCCGTCACTCCCCTCTCATTTTTCAAAATTTCAACTTCTATTTTCTTTCCCATGATGTCATAAACATCAAATGAAAGTTGAGATGAGAAATGATTAATCGTCAGGTATTCTTGTGTTGGATTCGGGAAAATACTCACCTTGGCTCGCAGTTCTTCCGTTGACAACACCGTACATTCCACGGTGATTTCAAGAAGATTCGGTGTAGCGTTTCCATTGGAATCGACACCTTCTACAAAGTAGGAAGTATCAAAGGGTCCATCAAGATTCAGCACATTTCCAGTGGCTTGTATTACAGTTTGTTGGCTATCATACCACTTGAAGTTTAAAGCACCACTTGCCGTTATAGCCAGCTTGCCCTCCGCTACATCACAAGATTGAGAGACAGTAACCATAGCATCATAAACCGTGAACTCAACCAGGACTGATACCGTTTGTGAAACCGAAAGTCCCACCTGATCAGTTCCCTTTAACACCATCTCATAGATTCCAATATCTTCATATTGCGGATTTCCTGTTAAAGTCAGATTATTTAAGGTAGCCCACGATGGATAGCTCTCAAAGGTATAAGTCAACACATCATTTGCATCTATATCTTTGAATGCAGATGTTGGAAAGCCATAACTCCAATTGTTTTCCTGAAAGACTGTAATAGCTGCAATGGTAGTAGTCAGCTGCGGTGCATCATTGGTATTGATTACATCCAGAGCAAGAGTTACCGTATTGTTTCCACCATTTCCATCATCCACATTGGCAGTAATGGTCCAGCTTCCCACTTGATCATTGGCCGGAGTACCTGACAATACATTATTTGAGAAATTGGTCCATGTCGGATATTCCGATAGCGTGATTTTTAATACATCATTTTCAATATCACTGAAAAGTGTTCGCACATCCAGACTAAATAGCACATCTTCATTGACAGTCGGAATAGACGCAATCAACACCTCCGGTTGATCATTGATGGATTGCACATTCACTGTCATCTGCTGTGATACAGTCGATGCACCATCGCTCAGTGTGAGTGTCAAATTCGCAATGCCATTCTTATTTGGTTCAGGAGTAATTGATACATAATAACCGTCTGTGGCAGCTGAAATCGTTACTTTATTGCTTTGTATCAACAAATCATTATCAGAAACAGCTGTAAGGCTCAATTCGCTGAATGTATTGTCAATGTCACTTGTAGCTATGAACAAACCCTCAAGTGGCAAATCTTCCTGCATTACCTGATCTGCTAAATCCTCCATTACTGGAATATCATTGACAGCATTGATCTGAACAGATAAATCCGTATAAACAGATTGCTCGTTTGTGGTTCCAATGAGGAAAAAATCTTCAGACCCAAAATAATCCTTTAATGAAGTTACAGTGATCAAACCAGTTTCAGCATCGATCACCGCATTGAGGAAGCCTCCACCTATTAAATCATAGGTAAACACCGCATTGGCATTGTTTTGATCTGCAAAAACATTGGAAACATCAATAGTAGCCACACCAAAATCCTCATCATATTGGACACTACCCACTGGATTAGCAACCTGAAGATTGGCATTTTGCTGGGCACTGACAAATGAGACTTGTTGACTTATAGCAAGTTCACCATCATTGGCACTAATCTCGACATCTTCAATTCCTGAAAATGATCCGTTTGTCGAAACAGTCATCACGGATCCAGCAAAAGTCAAAACGACATCCGTATTTCCTCCTGCAGTATACTGCATGTTGGAACCATTTTCCACATCATTGAAATAAGCCTTCATATCCAATTGATAAGCAGGAAGCCCGGCGATCAACTTTTGTGTCTTGAATTGTTTGGTGATAAATGGCGCGTCATTCACCGCATTCACCACTAAGGTAAATGTCCGGGCTGTCGACCTGGAAGTTGCCGTACCCAATCGATCATCAGCATATAAATTTATCACGAATGATCCATTCACGTTTGGTTTAGGAATGATCGTCACATTGTTACCATCAATCACAAAATCAACTTTGGACGGTTGATCAACTGATGCGGAGAAATCAAAGATCGGAAGTTTAGCATCTGAATCAGTGGCAGACAATACAAGTGCGAGCGACTGATCTTCATTGATGGATTTGTCAGAAACCAATGCCACTACAGGTGCGTCATTCACGGCCTTAACCACCACATCAAAACGATCAAAGGCCACATATTCTTCATCCGTACCTATCTCTGTGATGATGACATTGACCGAAACAAGTCCGCTATAATCCACACCGGGAGTAATGGTAATTTGACCATTGCTATAGGATACTGGTACGCTAGTGGCTTCATTTGATTCTACAAATACGACCACCTCATTGTCAGGATCCAAATAGTTCAAAGCCACTGTTAAAGGAACTTCCTCATTGGTCTGAATATCCGGCAGTAGAGTTATTCGTGGAGCATCATTCACATCCTTGATTTGAATTTTGGCCCAAGCCGTATCAAATTCCTGACGTGCGGGTTGGTAAATCCTGAATTGAATGGAATCCAATCCACCTATCTCCTTGGTGCCCTGATAAGTCACTTGCCATGTTTTGGTATTGGTTTTTGTTTCTTTCACCGCAGGTATGTTGATGACACCCTGTGTACCAATTTTTAGAATCTCCAAAGTGGCATTGTCCAATGAAAAATCACCAAGTTCCACAGCGATAAGGTTGAGTTGCACAGCTCCATTCTCGCGAACGGTCATATCGCTACCGAAAGCGAAAAACAATCCATCTGCAGAGCCATCTGTTCGCCCACCTCCTATATTGTCAATCACAAAAGTGGTAAAATCTGCATTTCCATTGTCTGACGTAACTAGAACTGTAATGAAGACTTTCGCACCCGCGAAAATATAAGGGTGATCAGCATTAGCAATACTGAAATCAAACTTCACTTTTCCATCCGTGACATCTAATGCACTTGATAAATCTGTGCTGCTGTAAAGATTTCGGAATACTGGGTTGCTGACATTTGTCAGATCATAATAATCCAATTGAATGTGATACCTGTCATTTATGACCGCATCATCCCAAATTACTGACATCAAGCCTGCCTGATCACTTTGTTTATCAAAATAAGCAGTATCAATGATATGTGGTTCATCACCCAGACTAAACTTAAATCTGTATGTGACTATAGAAGACTTTAGTTTACCTTCAACTTCACTCACTTGAAAAGTAAGACTATCCCTGTAAATCTGATCCGGTATCAACCCTGATACTGGCAAAAAGGCATACTGACTCAAAGAGCCACTCACTTTTTGAACCAAACCATTTGATGGCTGCTCTATGACCTGAAAAGAAATAGAATCACCATCAGGATCAAACCCTTCAAGAAAAATAGCATCATCTGTATTGATCAAAACAGCCCCTTTGGATGCCAGAGCCACGGGTGCATGGTTTTCCCTGAATTCTCCAACTGGAGTTATGAATCCAACGGATCCTGACCAACCTGAGGTGTCATTTTTGAGCTGAGTGGCTACAGCCGTTTGTCCCACCGATATGAAAGAGGCGATACTTCCTGAAGAAGACCACCGCCCACCGATCGGTGTTGCGCTACGCATCAAGGTATCCTGACCGAAACCCGAAAAGGTAATCAGGAGTATGAGCGCACATCCATTAAATATCTTTTTTAGGATATTCATAAATGATTATTTATTGTTAGCGTTTGAGCCATCTCCTGCGGCTACACCTAAAAGCTTTTCGATCTGTGCCAATCTCGACTCCAACTCCGATGACTTGCCTACTTCCG
The DNA here is from genome assembly GCA_047632435.1 of Cyclobacteriaceae bacterium. Lineage (GTDB taxonomy): Bacteria > Bacteroidota > Bacteroidia > Cytophagales > Cyclobacteriaceae > JAMZMI01. The sequence goes on along the minus strand of JBLICU010000055.1, from coordinate 17,239 downwards.
CTTTGAGCACCACATTTTCTGCTTTCAACGCCTTCACTTCAGCATTCAGTTCTTTTACCGCCTCGATAAGTACTGCTGAAAGCGCCGAATAATTGACTGATTTATAACCTTCCTTATCAGTACTTACTAATTGAGGAAAAACAGCTTCTAACTCCTGGGCAAGTACACCCACTTGTTCATCCTTGCTAGTTATACCCTTTTTCTTGTCTGCAAGCTCGTTCCAATAGTAGGTGTAGCCATTCAATGCATTCGTTTTTGCCAAAGCATTATCAATAGATTTCACATTCTTCTTGAAACGTGCATCCGATGTTTGCGTAATTACATTTGCCGTGATGGTATCTGCACTTATAAGACCGGAAGCCGAAATATTTTCAACATATAGATTCAAAGCATTTATGCCTCCATTGCTGTCTAATGAAATAATATCATCTACTCCATTGTTTATTCGTATGGATCCTTCGCCCTCAATATTTACCCGCCTTCCATCAGTGCTATTTCCGAAATATTGTCCTCCAAAATAATTACCATTACCATCATCATAGATGGCTATATCAATCCAGCTTTGGGCGGAAGGGTCTTTTAGCTGAATTGCGCCTTGTCCATCAGTACCCCAATCGCTTCTTAGCAATACTCCTGGTGAATCAAACGAATTTGCTAAAACCTGACCTGAAGCAAAAATATTTCCAGATGCATTGAGCAAGGCACCAGAACCTCCCGGATAATCACCTGCGTGTATGACTGAGCTTACGTCGATATTCTCTACAACTCCAATAAACCCATAGGCATTAATTCCAAACTCTGCTCCATCTGAGCTTCTCAAAGTTAACCGCGCAACATCTTTGTCTGGCTCAATTTCTCCTGTATCAGGATTGTCTCCCCACTCGTCTAGATTGAGTTCAGCTAAAACCGGATAATAGGCGCCATTTCCATCATCCTGAGTGAATCTATGCGCATTTAAACCTACAAATCCATTTTTGAAATCAATGGTAGCTTTCTTCGCACTCAAGCCGTGAGCAGTTATAAACAAATTAGATCCGTCAGTTCCATGTAGCTGTACAGCCCCCATGTCAAGGTCTGAACCGTCTGGATTTTGCCACTCATGTACTTCGAGATTTGCTAACCCGTGGAAATACGTGTTGTTTTGATCATCAGTTTCTTGAACTCTGGTGGCCTTCAATGATAAATGACCGGTCATATCAATATTGCCGTTAAAGAAATCGAAATTTGCTTTTTCTGTAAAAATGCCATGGGCATTAAAGTGTAAATCTTTCCCATTGGTATCTCGAAGGGTCAGATTACCTATTTCTGAACCATCATCCCAACGATCTACACTCATCCAGACTAAGTCTTTAAAATTAGAGCCTTCAAAGTCATCGCTTGAATCTTCTGGCGTTCCATTGTTGTCAATATAACTGGTTTGAAAAGAACCATTCATTTTGAAGAAAGGCAGCTCGGATCCATCATTGTCAACCTCCCAGGTTTTAGCGCCTAAAGTAAAATTTGGAGAAAATGAACCTTCTCCCATAATTTCTGAAGTCCAATGCTGGTTATCACCAGTTACGCTACTCATGCGAAGAACCGATTTGGCTGTAGATGCATCATCCAGCTCTGGACTATACATTCTAAATTCAGCATTTTCATTGCCATTTCCATCAGCCATTGCTTCTAATGTAAATTTCAAATTAGCATTAAAATAATTTGCCTCGTTCACAGTACCTCTCAAGTGAAAATAACCAAGCTGTGGGGAGCCTTCCCAAAATTTACCTCCTAAAGAAACACCCCCACCTATACTTGATGCAGTATCACCGATATTATTTAAACCTTTAATGTTAAGTTGTCCACCATCACCATAGGAGGTGAGATCAGCAATAACCTGATCAGAATTTAAATGCTGCAGTTTGAAAGTTTTAGATTCCATATTCAACTGACTTGCATCAATTCCGTGAGAATTCAAACGAAATTCGCTACCATCTGATCCTCTCAAAGTAAGGTTTCCAACTTCCGTTCCATCGTCCCACTTTTGAACTTCTAAATCAAGCAAATTGGGTAGATACGATCCAGAAGTATCATCGCTAGTATCATCTGGCGTCTCATTGTCATCAGTCCAATCAATTATTTCACTACCTCTCAGATGCATGTAAGGTAGTTTTGGATCATTTTGAGTCAACCCTAATTCTACATTTGTATAAAACTGATCATTCGCCCATGAATCAATATAAAAGAAACCCCCAAACATTCCGGTTCCAGTAATATAAGAGCCATCACTTGCTATATTAGCTACCTGGGAAGAACCTGATGCACTTCCATCTTCATTGACACGATTTTGAATCCAGTTGTACGTAAAATCATCATGAACGGAAGGAAAAAACAAACGACCACCGCCCCCTGACCTGCCGGCGAGTGACAACCCTGTTCTTTCAAGCGAATCCTTCATATCAAGTCTATTCAAATTGATGCCGTGAGAATTAATGTCAAATTCGCTACCATCAGTTCCTCTCAAAGTCAAATTACCGACCTCTGTACCATCATCCCATTTCTGTACATCCATCCATATCAAATCCGGATGTCTGTTATCGTTTGTATCATCGCTTGCGTCATCAGGTGTACCATTGTCATTTACAAATGCCTCCGTGGATTCACCCCTCATTACAAAAAATGGCAAACTGCTATTTTCCCAATGCTTAGGCCCCATCTGAATATTTGGGTTCCATGCTGGGCCATTCAATTGAAGCATTCCCGCACCTCCCTCTGTCGAAAGGAAAACACCCATGTTTGCATCTTTATCTTCGATCCATATGCCAGGGTGGTCTCTATTCCAAAATCCTGTAAGAACAGCACCGGTAATGGTTCCTTCTCCGTCATAACCCACTTGTTGTGTAAAACCGGATCCACCAATGGTACCATACCAGCCTGCTGGATATTGCGTATTCAATGGGTTGAAGAAGTATAGCTGATCCGATCGTAAATTACTGGTTCTTCCTCTTGTGTCCGACAGATTGAGCTGCCCTCTTTTAAAAGTTGAAGCGTTGGTGGAATCTCTGGAGTTCGTTACCAAGAGATTGGCCATATTTTTCAGCTCACCGGATGTCTGATCGACTGCTTTCATTTCCAAAAATGGCGTAGCATCATTGGCAGAACCATCACCTCTCGATCCTGCTAGCAATCTCAGATGGTCAGGTTCTCCCGAACCACTCGCAGGGCCAAAAAGAGCCATGATGCCGTGATTCAGGGCTGAACTATCCCCCATTTCTCCAAATGCATCATAGTAATTTCCAGAAAGAATAGCATTGCTACGATCATCCGGGCCATCAACATTCAAAAAACCTTGCCCAGACCATACAGACATTTCAGCTTTAACCAAGCCCTTTTGATCAAATAATTCAATCTTATTATCACTGGCAGAGCGTGATGCAAAAGGTGCATAAAGTTTCACATTACCTAACACCGTATTATCGACTTCAACACGAACTGTGCGTTCGTCTGTATAATAAAATAGTGAATTTGGTAGCGAAGTGAATTGTCCAAGAACTACTGAATAGAGTCCATTGATCACAGTCACTGATTCATGCGATTCCGTCCATGAAGATGAATCAAGGGCAATGGTAAATTTCAGTTTTGCTGTACCATCAAAGGGTTCGCCATTTTGAAAAAGAGAGCCCTGAAAGGTCATCTTTTTGCCGATCAGTTGATCACCTGTAGACTGCCCATTTGTTTGAAAAAAGGCAGTCAGGGTGAATAATAGTAGTAGTAAAATTGAGTGTTTCATGTTGTTCTTTATTTCGGTGAAAAATATTTATACAATGATTAATTTATTGTTCTATGATGTTGTACGAATAGCCATTTTGTCATTTTCATACATGGTATATCCCTGATTTAGGTTAACCAAAGTATGATCTGACAGGCACCAAAACCAACTATCATTGTGGGTGGTGCTAAATTCTGTGTGGATTTGATGATTACTTAGTTTCATAACCTGAATTGATTTCAGTGAACTAAGTTATGAAAAGATAATAAGCTTGTCAATACCCATTTTGGTGTAGAGAATGGATATTGATTTGTTGTATATCTAAAAATATAATCACAACGTGAATGGCATATCCATACGGGTGTGGTGTCATTGTCCAAATCGTTGATAAGGACAATTCTGACTTACTCTGTGCATGTAAGCAGCTGATATATGACCAGGTAAGGGAAGATGACACGTGATCGCATCAATCACTTTAGAAATTATTGTGCGTAACTACCGATCAAAAAAACTAAAACTCAATCACTTCCATTTTAGAACGATCAGCCTGTGGAATGACTGAGCCTAATGGTGCATTGAAATACGTTGGATCACAAAATGTGAAGGTATAACCTTGGTAATTGATTGTTTCACCATAAGTAGGTGAAGGAAGGCGGACGGCAAGCGCCACATGCTGAGGAAAAGCAACTGCTACCATAGGCAGATCAGTAAATGTTCGCAATAAATAAGAAAGTAAAACCACACGATCGTCACAATCCGCGAATGGGCGATCGAACATTTCTTCCGGATACATTACGCGCTCTTTGCCAAACTGAATGGCATCCGACTGGTATTCAAATGCCTTTTGTACAAACTCTAAAAGAAACAGTACCTGATCCATGACGGAGAGCCCCTCAAGATGGGGGTGAAAAGTTTTTTGAACAGATTTCTTAAGCAGATCGGATGAAGATGATGATAGATAGTATACAAGATCGGATTGCGGAAATTGATTTAACAATTTGACCATGTTGTTATTGTAGTAGAAACTCAAGCTAATATTATCTCCATTCTTAGCTTCATAATTGAATTGCTTTTGCGTCGGTTCCAGCGGTAATTTAATTTCTGACCGGAGTGAAAAATCAAATAAATTTTCATTGTCATTTGCCCCAACCTGATAGGACTCAAATTGTCCTGCCCGATCACTAAGGATATAATAATTCACGCCACCAAGGCTAAAATATCTTTTCCCATAGATTTTGCCATAACTCCCAATAACCAATACTGGCTGTTGATCGATCAAGCCTACCCGAGCAGTATAACCAGACTTGGAGAGTAAAAACCATTTATATACCTCTTTACCTGTATCAGACAGGTCCAGCTCTGATAGAAAGCTTTCTATCAGAAGCAAATAACCATAATCAGGCAGCTTAAGCTCCTCTTTTTTATCATAAAGCGATTTGACAACTACTTGATATGCGGACCTTGATAAAGTTTGCCAGGCTTGCGCCAAGCCATCTTCGTCAGCCATGTGGATCTCATCTGCTTTTAAAAAGCTGCCGGAGTAGCGTAGATTAATAGATTCACCGTGAAAACTGTAGGATTGCTCCAACTCAAAATCATTGTATTCCTCGACCACCTCCAATTTTGGCTGATTGAACGACCGCATGAGCTTGGGTTGTCCACTTTCAAGAATTTTATGCAAGATTTCTTTTATTTGAAAATCCAGATCCGCCACTGGCTGCTTTTGTGGCTTGGGTTCCTCCTGCACTTTTATCTCAGGCTCCTGGAGTGAGAAAGCACGCCAATTGTCCACAATAGATTTGGCGAAAATGGAATCTTGTTGCCGCATAGCTTTGTCATAGGCCTTCTCATTTCCAGTTTTAAACTGATTGAACTGATCTTTGAAGTCCTGTGCCTGAGTGGTAATTACCCATCCGACAATCAAAACAAATAGGATAAATCTCATGAACCTATTTGATGGTGGAAAGTACGATGGTGGATTCGGCATAGTAGCCTCCAGAAGTTTTGAATCCTCTGTTTTTATCCAACATCTCTTTGAGTGGACCATTGATTCTCGAAAAACCATCAATGTTTTCCGTCTTGAGCGGCTCAAAAGGTTTGTCTTGCGCAATGAGCTGAATATACTCCACACCACATGGGCATGATGTCTCCCAGGCCAATGGCAACTTCACCTTTTGATTGGTTTGTTCAGGATTAAGATAAAAATTATCCGCCAAGAGAAATTTCTGATCGTCGCTCCAGATATTAACCACACGCAAGTAAGATGGACGACTTACGTTCACAAACAATTCCAATTTTTCACCTTCTCGAAAAATAACTGCTTCTGTCCCCTTTTGGGTAGAAATGTTGGCCATGAGACCACCCGAAGACGCGGCTGGTTTCATGTCATTGTTTTTGGCGAGCAGATTTTTGTTGTCTGACAAATTGTATTGCAGTCCCAATTCATCCACTGATTCTTTGTCTATAGCTATGGAACCCCCTGCGTGTAATTTGACTACCTCGCCACTTTCTACATAATTGATATTGGTAATGATCTGAACTTTGTCCGATCCGGGCCAGTAAGATCCACTGAGTACATAGCCGCTGCTGCCCATGGAGCGACTTACAGATTTGAAACCCGCTTCAGCAGATTGATTAAAAATTTGACCAAAATAGTCAGAAAATTCTGTCGGAATACCTGTACTTCGATAGGTAAAAATTCCAATCTGAACAGGTTCATCCAGCTTGTATTCTTCTTTGAGTTTGTCTACTAAAAAGAAGCTAGCTTCTTTCAAACCTACATTTTCGTTGTTACGCAGCTTGTCCAGTTCCTCCAATGTGAAATCATAAAATTGTTTCCACGTATCAGTCATCAAAACAGATTTATTGGAAATATCTAGGTATTTCAACATGTCCTGATAACCCTTCACTTCAGTCAAAGCCTGAAGCTCGCCCATCAGATTTTTATAGGCCTTCTCTTTATCCTCAATTTTACCAGTTCGTTCTAGGGCACTTTTGATTCGCCCCATTTCGGTAGAAAGCAAATCAAAATAATGAGCTACCAAAAGTCGCTTTTTCACAAAAGCAAAACCGTAGGCTACTCTTTGTTTTTCGTCAATGAAAATCTGAGTTTCCAATCCTGTGGCTTCCAATGATGATCTGGTGACAGTAGATTTTTGATAGCGATCTTCAGACTCACCATTTACATTGCTCATCTCGGAAGAAGCTACACTGTTGATGGAAACAAAAATTGATTCCGACAGTGCAGTTCTTGCCGCGCTTTTAAGTTTATCCGGATAATCATTTAAATCTTCCCCTTTCTGATAACTCAGAGAAATAAATCCGATGTAATAGTCCTTAGATGGATAGTTCTGATCTCTCAACAAGGGATTGACCCAATTGGGCTGCAACTGGGCTTCCGCGTACAGAGAAAGCAGGCTAATTAAAAGCAGTAATGATCCACGCATGAATTAAAGTCCTAGTAGTTTATTAAGTTCGTCTTCATTTTTATCAAGCTTGCCTTCTAATTCCACCTGAAGCAATTGTTTGGCAATTTTCTTTGCCTCTTCCGTGTCATACATCACAGTGAAACGATATTCAAACTTATCATCGACTCTTCTCATCATTTCAATAACCGGCTTGATACCTCCAAGTTTATTTTGAATCAATGTTTTGCTACTAGCCAGGAACTCATCTACTGTTTGCATTTCATCGGCCGTATAACCTGTATTGCCCTTATTGTTGGTAATTAATGCAGATACTTCAGTTTGGATCAATCCTGCAAGTTGCAGACGTGTGTTGTCTATGGCATTGGCTTGCGATACACCTTCAGAACCAGATATTGCGCTTCCGGTAGCCGAAAGAAATCTTGGCTGACCATCATCGTTAACCATTACTTGCATCACCAGAGATTTCTCAAATTGATTAGGTAAAGGCAAATTTCCAGGCAGGTTGGTATAACCTTGCTTTTCCCACTTTTTAGATTCCTTTTTGGCATCTTTCACCACTTTGTCCTTTTTGATTGCCTTTTCAGCTTCTTTGTAAGTGGTTTGTGCATAAGCGCCTCCGATGAAGGAAAGCATGAGCATAGTAACTAGGATTTTTTTCATTTTATTCAGATTTTGTTTTTAAACGATTTTTTGTTTGTGGAATCACTTCTTTCATTCAGTTAAGTTCATAAAATTTTCAACAGGTTAAAAGCTCCCACGTGACTTAATTCCTATTTCTTTTCAATGTCAACAGTTGGTTGAATATTTTTTAAAGAATCGTAAGTAGCACTATCACCATAAACAGGGATTTCATTCATCTGTAGCTTAGGTGAGACGAGTTTAGGATTCATCGATTGCCACCAGAAAAATGCACCAATTAGCGTTGCAGCTATTCCCGAAATCCAAACCACCTGCCTCCCCCCAAGTAATGTACCAAGGTGCATTGATTGATGAATCTTATCAAGATTCTGCTTAAATTCTTCCTCGGAAAGCGCGCTTACTCCTTTCACCATCAACTGATAATCATGAAGCAGATCTGTTGAAACCTGATCCGTAGATCCGGTATCAAGTTGATCTATTTGCTTTTCGAATTCTTTGTCACTCAAATTCATAACTCATATTTGAAGATTTAATACCCTCGCGCACCCGTTTGATGCATCGGTATTTTTGCTCGCGTACCACCTGTCCACTGGCATATCCAAGTTCTGAAGCGATAAAGTCAAACGACTGGTTATTGAAATAAAATCTTGTCAATATCTCTAGGCAGTTTTTACCATGTTGCTTCAAAAGCTCCACCACACCATTTAGCGTAGCATCAGGATCTTTGGATACCAGTTCAAAGTCGAACGCATCTATGTATTCCTCTTTATGGGTTATTGTCAACTTTTTTTCTTCTCTAATTTTTTTCATCCATAATCGCCAGCTGATCGCATAAAGATAAGTCTTGATGCTACTGGATAACACAAAGTCTGACTTTTGAATATTTTTATAGAAAATCACCATCGCATCCTGAAACATATCCTTGGCATCATCAGATGTGCCGGAGTTTTTCAGAATCATTTTTTCCACTGCGGAATAATTTGATTCGTAAACTTGCTTTAAGATCTTTTGATCACCTGATTTGAGTCCTACCAGTAAATGCTCCTCGTTGGTCAATAGTTTTAGGTTAGAGATATAGGCCAAAATAAAAAAAAGATCTCATAAATGAGACCTTTTGTTCTATTGTTTAGTCTTTTGTTCAGTCTTTTCGGATAAAGATGAAGTCTCCACCTTCATCGCCAACCTTCTGCATGGTGCCGTATTGTGGGATCACATCACTGTTGTTGATCACTGCTACTCTGAAACTGCTGAAAAGTTCTGCGCAGGGCAAGTATTTATCTGCATTTGTTTCAAGCCTTTTGGTAAAGTATTTCATGAATTCACTTCGATCAGGTACCTCGGTAAGTGTACCGCTAGTCATGGCCTTTCTACTTGGCAATTCGTAAAGTTTCTTAATTGCGATGGCATCATCCGAAATAAATACACTTCTTGATTTGAATATGGATCCAGAAAAACAAGCATCTGCTACCAATAATGTATGCTTACTCTTGATATTCCTCAACTGATCCGTAAGCGTCGTATTTCTAAACCAATCTGCAGTACTGCTTTTTCTTCCATTGGAAGGAATCCAATATCCAGTTTCTGTATCGCTATCCCAATATCCATGACCCGCATAAAAAATCAAAAGATTGTCTTCTGGTGTGATTGTTCTTTTCAATTTATCAAGTGCATCAATTATATCACTTCTGGTAGGGTTGGTGAGGTATTGAACATTCTGAGGTTCAAATGTATAATACTGCTGCAACACATCACCCAATCGCTTGGCATCCGCAATTGGCTTATCAAGATCTGATATATCAGGATCATCATAGTCATTAACTCCGATCAATAATGCATAATAATTTCCCTCGGTTGTAATGACATTGGTAGCTACCACAGGAAGTGATGTCTCAACTGCAAATATCTTTTGTGTAACCACATCCTGATTGTCAGTGATACTGAAAACAATATCACTAGGTCCAACTGGTAGGTTAAGCGTCACAGCGAATGAACCTGTCTCGTTTATTAAGATATTCTGTCCATTAACAACAACTATTTTCACCCCTTCAGTATCTGAAATTCTACCCGTGATGGCCATCTGATTGGACACTACTTTTTTGAATCCCCTGGTTTTCTCCACCAAATCCTTTGGACTTGTGATGACCACAATCGATGGTGTATTTGAACTGAAATCCACATAAAAAGACTCGGAAGTATATTCCGCTTTTTGTGCCGATAGCTGGGAAGTGCTGAATAGCAATCCTGCAATTAGGGCTAATGATTTTAGGGCAGTTCTCATTGTTTAATGAATTTAGTGGTGATTTTAGCGTCAATACTAATCAAATATACGCCATTAGGTATTGATTTTCCAAGTAAATCGATCTGTTTCGCACTCACACCTTGCTGTAAATCAAGCAGTTCACTGTAAACTGACTTACCTTCAATGGAGATAAACTCGATCGTAGTGGTTTTGTTTTCCTTAGAATAAATCTCCAGATTCAACACATCACGTACCGGATTTGGATAGATGTTAAATAGCGCATCGAATGGCAAATTCAGGTTGGCAAAAATTTCAGCTTTGTCACCATAATAGAGTTGGTGTTTGGCTGAGGGATTGTTTGCGAGCTGGATATTGCGCGTTTTACTCAGATCATAAATCTGGTGTGACGCTGCATCTACGAAAATAATTGTCTTTCCGAATGATACCGGAATATCCCAGGTCATGTCTATGTATTTTTCTGGAAGACTATTTGGCACTGTGAAGTTCCATGTTTTAAAATCGTCTGTCTTTTTGGTACTTCTAATAACTCCTTCTTCAAACATCATATCCAGGTAAATGCTGAAATTCGGCAGCTGCTGTTTGTCGAAATAGTCAGCTTCATCTTCAGCATTCGGTTTCATACCAATACCGCCGGCATTGTAGCTATATGAAGGGGTCTTAAAATACATTCTAAAATCCCATTCTTCATTGTCAATGTTAACTTCCTGAGGCTTGCGGATGGATTCAGATTCTCTTCCTGCTCCTGTGACAGCTGATGCCGGAATTTCAAAACCTGTAACTGCCGTAGTAACATTAATAAATGCTCCTTCGAAAGAAGAAAGGCTTGTTTTATCATTCCATGAACCGCTCCATCCATCGAGTGTCGTAGCGACATTTCCATCTTGAATTACATTGTTAGTAATATTGTGTTCAAGAACTTTGGCCCAATTGAGAGAACCCTGAAAAGGATTACCAATAAGATTCCATTCAGCTCCCAGATTGATCTTATAAACACCATCAACCAGCGTCACACTTTTTCCACCGGTCTTAACAGATACTGTTTCAGATGAAAGGAACCAATATCCTTCTCCAGCGGATAATGTACTACTGGTGGTAAGGTCTTCATATGAGCTAGTATTATTTTTCCATCTTAATAGACGCCATTTGGTTTTGTCAATAGTCCCCAATTCGCTAAACACGTCACTTACCTTGGTAGTTTGAAATGGGAATGCCAATATTCTATAGTTAGCCTCGAGCATTCCCGGAGAAACATTGCTTGAAATATCAATAGCATCAGTGGCCACCTCAGAATATATGACAGTCGAAGCGGAGTTTACAGAACCAAATCTATCTTGAGCGAAAAAGTAAAATTCGACACCCAAATTGTCAAAACTGCCATTATCTATGGTAAATGAATAATTGTCACCCAAATCGGTCAAGCTTTCTTCGGTATAGTTTGAGGCTGCAAGTTTCCTGTAGAGTATTGTGGTGGCACTCAATCCATCCTCATCCGCAATTTTGACAGTTACAGAAATACCTACACCACCTAATGTATAGGAGGTCGGTGCTGAAATTTCAGTAATCAAAGTTGGATCATCTACATCACCAATGTTGACCGTCAAATTTTGTTGAAATGTAGCTCCATTATTATCCTCAGTTTGAATAATAATGCTCAATGAATGACTTGGCACTAATGTTTCATAGTTGAACACCTTCGTACTTACAAGTTTCGTCCCATCTGTTTCGTCAATTTTAAAACTTGACGTAGGATCAGAAATGATGCTGTATGTATGCGTGTCTCCTGGATCAGCATCAGTAGTTTGCAAAGTAAGTTTGGTAGCACCCGGAGCTTCATTTTCAGGGATCGTATTGACACTATTCGCAAATGAGATGGCTGTTGGTGTGCTGTTTTCATTGACATCAATCAGCTTGATCGTGATCGTAGCACTTGTTGATAATGCCCCTAGTGAGGAATCATCCGTTACCTGCACAGTTAATACAAATTGGTGATCTGTCAATAAACTACTTTCATAATCCACTGAATTTTGATTAGCAACAGTGATTTCTCCAGATGTGCTTATTGCGAATGCATCGCCCGAATTTCCAAAGGTGATTACATAAGATAATCCATCTCCATTAGGGTCGACAGCAACCACCTGACCTACAACTGTGCCATTTGGACTGTTTTCCAAAAGATCAGATAAAGTTTGATCAAGGATTTGTGGAGCCTGATTGACTGTTTCATCTACATCATTGATGTCAATAGTTAAGACCGCCTGCGCAGTGAGGAAGTTGTCTGACACCTGAATTGTCAATTCAAATTTGGCCTGTGTCTCAAAATCAAGTTGCAATCGGTCTGCTACCGAAATCTCGCCTGTTAGTTCATTTATGATAAATGCATTGTTGATATTGCCTGAAAGAATAGAAAATGTAATCGCATTACCATCTGGATCAGATGCATCTACGGTTCCGACTATTGTCCCCTCTGTCTTGTTTTCATCAATATTAAAAACTTGATTGGCAGTAATCACAGGAGCCTGGTTTTGTGCTAATGGAGTAGATACCATTTCTGTACCAGAAAAAGCAGATTCATTCTGGCCGGCGACAGCTTTTACCCTTGCATAATAGGTAGATCCTTCAGTAAGCGCTCCAAAGCTAAAGGAAGTTCCTACTTCTTGTTGGTCAACAATTATATTTGAAAAACCTTCATCAGTGGCCAATTGAACCGAATATCCTGTAGCAAAATCAATGGCATTCCAATTAATTGTAAATGCATCACTCTGCAAATTGGTGACAGATGTAATTATCGGAGCGTTTAGATCAAGCTTGATATTGGCGTCTATACCAAATTGCAGATCATTGCCATTTCCAGAAAGATCTGGAGTAGAGAATTGAACAGAACTCAATTCAGTCAACTCATCAAACGACCAATAACCTGTAAGTCCTGTTTGAGGCAAGCTCAATTCTTTGGTCATGTTTGATTGAATTTCTTCTAAGGATCTTGCATAGTTCCAAATTCTCAATTCGTCTACACTAGCTGCGAACCCATTAGGATGGACTTCAAGCAAGCCTGCCGTTGCTGGTTTTGTCCATTGTGGAGCAATAATCTTACTGAGTGGTATACCATCAACATATAAACTCATATAGGGAGCCTTATATCTAAAAGCAAAATGATGCCATTCACCAACGGCAAAACCACCAAATTCGGATTCAGCAACCTGATTATAATTAGTATTGACCCCATCGCCAAAATAGCTAATGATCGTATTATCACCTGGCGCACCACCTCCACTAAAATACACAAGAGAAAATCCTGGATATTGTAATAATGTTGAATAAGCATCTGCTGCATCCATACGAATCATTACCTCCACTGTCATATCATCCGTCACCTGATCATCAAAATTATTGATGGAACTGAAACCTGGATTTGCATTTGCATTCTTTTGACCGTACGCTGAAAGGGCATTTGGTTCAGGCAATGTAGTAGGCCCAAACTGTGAGAGATTTACAAAAAAATGAGAATTTGTTGCGTATGTTTTTGAACCAATCACGCCTCCATCTCCATTAAAATATCCGTAAACATAAAATTCAGAACCAATAGCCTCAACCCCAGAAAAACTATCCGAACCAGTACTCCCCATCTGATCCAGATAAAGCAATTCTCCAGTATTACCGTCAAGCTTGGCTAGTAAAATATCACGATCACCAAAAGATGTCAAAGTTTCACCAGACTGCCAATCAAAGTTGCCGTAGAAAGTAGATCCCAAGAAAACATCCCCTGCAGCATCAACCGCAGCAGCCTGATTTTCTCCTTCGCCAGCTACTCCACCTTTCACTTGATGCCAAAGCCAATCTCCACTTGTAAGATTTTGTTTTCCAATAAAGATATCTGGAGCAGCATTGGTCACTTCCTGACCCTGAACGACAACATTTCCCTGGGTGTCCAGATCATAAGACACCCATCCTCCAAGATTCACCCCGTTAGGCATTAGTAGGGTTCTTATCACTGAATAATCCGTAAGATTTAGCTCTCTTACACTCACATTACCACCTCCTGAGGCAAATATTTTCCCATCAGCTGTTTCCAATAGTTCAAGTGTCCAATTTGTATTAGATCCAAATGACACAAAAGCAAAATTTGTAGTTAGCTTCATGTGGATATATGCGACTCCCGATGTATTTATATTGACTCCTTGGTATGTCAAACTCTGATCAACACTAAATCCGATCAAAATTTCACCACTATTTAGCACTTCAAGAACATAACCAAGCTCATCACCAGTGCCTCCCATCGGTACTGCTGATATAATCTGACCATCAGGATCATATTTAACCAAAAGAAGATCATTAGCTCCCTGTGAGGTTTTGATTCCATTGATATCTACGCTTCCATCATAAATGTATAAACCGTATATATTTCCATCCGTATCCATGTCAAATGCTCTTAGATTAGCACCACCACTAACTATGGGGAATGGCTCAGTACGGGTCTCTATTTCTGCATATTCAGAAAAGGTAACGATGCTAAGATAGTCTCGACTTTCAGCACTTATAGTGTATTTACTTTCAGCATACATGGTCCCATTTATCACTCTGCTTTTATAAATAGGATCATCGCTTGCCCAATCCACGAGGTATGGATCACCAGGGGTTGGTTCAAAGACATCATTGATGGCGATGGTAAACTGCTGGTCCAGCATTCCGCCTTCTCCATCGTCGGTTCTAACCAAAATGCTGTAGGATGACTTGGTCTCAAAGTCAAACATTTCTGTATTAAGTAGTTGATCACCTGAAATGGTGAAGCTTGCATTGTCTGCATCTCCAGTCCCGCTTACCAAACTGTAGGTGAAAACATTGCTGTCCTGGTCAGTAGTGGTAAAGACACCTACCTCTGTACCTGCATTTAGATTCTCATCTATACTGGTAGAAGAAAGATCAAGAGCTGTAGGATTCAAGCTTGGAATAATTGGATTCACACTTAAGTTATCGACGCTGAATGAAACACTTTCATTTGCAGATGGTCCATTCGATGTATATCGGAAAGCGATAGCCGCCACTCCCGAGATATTTGGCAGCAAGATATCTCCTGTATTTGGTACCACTCCTGCTTCTGTCTTGTTCAGAATGGCAGTTTCCACATCAGTCAGGTGATTCCAGGCAAAACCAGTAGGATCAGGTGAACCATTGTAATCGGTAGAGTAAAGCACTTCTGGTTCAGGCCCGACAAATCTATTGATATACTCGAAGCTCATGTTATAGTCCAGATTAGGATCAAAATCCATGAGATAGGTAATCAACCAGGATTGCCCACTTCCTACACCAAAACCATTTAATGCAACAAAATTATCTCCATCAACACTTGATGTCGCACAATTAATCAAGTCTACCCCCGTATGGTATTCCCTCCAGAATTCCGGCAGGCATTGGGTCTCAAAATTCTCATTGATAGTGGTAAAGAGCACATTCTGGATAGCTCCACCGTCCTGATTGTAGATATCAGTTATCTCCTGGTCGCTAAGGGCAATATTGTAAATCCTTAGATCATCCATACTTCCCTTAAAGTCATCTGTAGCAGAAATATCGCTTCTTTCTCCTATGCGGATGAGATCATCCGTAGATAGAAAATCCGTAAAAACTGAAGACTTGTCAACTTCAGAATCAAAGGTACCATTGATATAAAAACGGGTTATCCCTGCATTAAATGTAACTGCAATATGAGCCCATTTATAAGAATCAAAAAAGCCTGAACTGGCCGCTTCGCCTTCGATCAGATTGTTTTTACTCAAGCTAATTTCATTTATTGAAGAGAGACTAAATTCCCAGGCATCATTTGTTTCTAAAGCTCCCTGGGCTGCAATATTGTGAACATCCACCCCAGTATCTTCATCCACATAAACCCATGTACTGATAGTAAGTTGATTACTAACTTGTAAAGAAGGATCTACTCCCGTTTCTACGTTTTGGTTATTGCCATCAAAATAGTATGCAGCATTGGTGTTCAGGTATCGATCGTTAGCAAGAGTGGCTCCATTTACAATTCCATCATTGCCATTTCCTGATTGATCCGAAACATTTCCATCAAAGTCATAATGTACAATTATTCCACCCTGCTGTGCCAACCAGCCATTCGTAGCATATAGTTCCAGAACTTCATCCGCATTAAGTGCTCTGTCATAAATACCCACATCATCAATCTCACCTTCAAAAAAGTTATTATTAACATCAACACCAATTCTAATCGGGTCGCCGTATTGGTAAGGATTTCCCTGTAGACCAACATTGTCCAATTGAACCTCCGCTTTCCCGTCTACATATAATGTCTTCGTGAAACCATCATAGGTTCCTACGATCAGATGCCATTCATTGTCCAGAATTAATGTATTTGAGGTCATTATATCATTACTCAACCCATAGGTTCCAAAGTTGACGGTTTGCTGATCTGACCTCACTTCTAATCTAAAGCCTAACCACCAGCCAAGAATTCCTCCATCAACCTGATTTCCTCCTTTGATCCAGGCTGCTAGCGTAATCTCCTGATTTATGTGTTGGGCAGGGGCTGTACCAAGATCGATGTAATCATCAATGCCGTCAAAAACGCCTGCTGCTGGATTGTCACCAAACCTGTTTAATCCATAAATCAATCCACCATTTGCGACACCATCATATCCATTTATCGCATCAACGGTATTTCCATCCAATGCATAACTGGCAACTAATCCATCATTGTATAATGATAATATTTCGTAATCATTTAAGACACCATCAACCCAGATAAACTGATCGACTGCACCAGCATAACCGTTTCCAATGTCGTATGAATTGCCAGGAAGATCTAAATTTCCAAATACTAATTCTGAATGCACCAGCACTCCATCATCATAAAAACGCATCTCTCCACCGTCATACACCCAGGTAAACATGGTCCAAGTACTATTCGGTGCAGTGACTGGTATACCATTGATAGGAATTTCCTGTCCATTTTGAAAATATCTCCAATCTATACCGGTGGAGTATAGGTGCTGGTGAAAACTAGCTGTACTTGTAAATAGTCCACCTGCATTATTATTATCAGCTGGATTGATCCACATATTCATTGTGAATCCATTATTGAGTTGAATTTCGGGATCCGTCCCAATACTGACAAAATCAAATGCTCCTAATGAGATTGCCCCATTTGCAACGCCA
>JBLICU010000054.1:0-23986 GCA_047632435.1 Cyclobacteriaceae bacterium | reverse complement strand
TATAAAAATATCCACCCTCTTCAACATCAATTCCCCATCCTCTTCCAGTAAAGGATCGCAAAGATAGATACTTCAAGCCAACTCAAAAAATATTTATCTATGGTTTGTTGAATTGTTTGTGATTTAAGATAGTGTGAATGGAGTCTTTAGATTCATAATATCTCATTTCTCTATGTTAATGTACCAATTTAAGAAGATGGAGCGGGAAAATCAATGAACAAATAGTTGGCCCACCTAAATTCGAATTTATTTCGAGATAGCCTCCATGCAGATTCATGATTTGTCTAGAAATACTCAAGCCAATTCCTGAGCCTCCTTTTTTTGTGGTATAAAAAGGAATAAAGATTTTGGCCATTTTCTCAGAAGATATACCTTGACCATTATCGGAAATTCTAATAAAAAAATGCTTCGAATCAGTTTCACAATAGATTTTAATCTCTGGAATTTGTGTTTCCGCGAAAGATTCAATCGCATTTTTAATAATATTGATCAAAACTTGTTCAATTAAAGAACGATCCAATTTAAGTTCAAATGGTGTTGAGTCATATTCGATTATAATACTCAAGTCAGTTATGCTTTTTTGATGGAGTTTGATGACACCATTAATAAGCTCATTCAAATTTATTTCTTTAAAATCAGGATTGGGAATTCTTGTGAGTTTGCGATAATCATTAGCAAACTTCAATATTCCCACGCTTCGCTGTTTAATGGTATCCACAGCTTCATAGATATCATCAAGGTTTTGTTGATCAAGATCTTTTGCTGACTTCCTTTCCTTATCGTCCTTCTGAAGTATCAGTTGAATGGTTTCCGAAAGTGAAATCAACGGCGTTACAGAATTTAAAATTTCATGGTTAAGAATTCTGATGAGTTTGTGGAATGCCTCTATTTCTTTTACCTGTAATTCAGATTTGATGTCCTGGAATGAAGCGATTCTGTATTTCTGATTGAGAATCACAACTGTGATAACACTCGTGGAAAAAAATCTAATGTGTCCTGCTATTCGAGTCTCGATCAATTCATTGCGGATATCAGCAAATTCTAGAATGTTTTGCAAAAATTGAGTGTTTGGATTTCGTATTTTTTGCCAGTTGGAAACCGCTGGTAATTCAAGCAATACTTGTGCTTGTTCATTGATGAGAATAATTTGGTCCTTTTCATCAAATGCAACAATGCCAAAATCGATTTGATTCACAACTTGTGTAAGAAAGTGCGATTGTGTTGCATTGGCGGTTTCCAGCCTTTTATAAACCTCTGCCAGTTCGTTAAAAGATGCCTGCAGTTTATCAAACGATTTGGTGTTTTCTGACCGGTTAAATCCGATAGTAAAATCACCATCTTTCAAAGAATCTAAAAACCGGGCCAGATCATGATTTGTCCTATTCAAAAAGTATGTCAACTCACCAATTTGAAATAGAGCTATTGAGATTAAGATCAATTGTGAGAATAAAAGATCCGTTCTAGGAAAAATATATACAATCGTAAAAAGAACGGCTGTAATAATCAGAACCCGAAATAGAATCTTAAAGAAAAACCGATTAAAGACCATACTTATCCAGTCTACGATAAAGCGCCTGACGATCTATGCCCAGATCCCTTGCAGCATGAGTCATATTGCCTTTATTTTTTTCTAATGCTTTCAGGATAAGCCCTTTTTCCATATTTTCAATATTCAAACCTGCATTGGTAATATCGGGTGCTGATAACTCCAAATCTGCTGGGCTTATATAATTTCCTCTACTCATAATAACCGTCTTTTCTAATAAGTGCATCAACTGGCGTATGTTTCCAGGCCACTGTTGTTCACCAATCAGATTTAAAGCATCAGGACTTATTTTTAAACTCTTTTTATCATACTTTTTTTTGAATCTTTCCAAAAAGCGCTTCACAAGCAAAGGAATATCCTCCATTCTTTCGGACAGATTTGGTAAGCTAATTTCAATGGTATTGATCCGGTAAAGAAAGTCCTGACGAAAACCACCACCACTGATGATCATGTTTAAATCTTTATTGGTTGCCGAAATAATTCGAATATCAAGAGGGATAATTTTGTGAGATCCCAATTTTGAAATGGCTCTTTGTTCAAGCACTGATAGTAATTTAGCCTGCTGTGCCAAGCTTATATTTCCAATTTCATCTAAAAAGAGTGTCCCTCCATTTGCCAACTCCAGCTTGCCGGTTTTGTCTTCTTTTGAATCGGTAAAGGCTCCTTTCACCGATCCAAAAAGCTCAGACTCAAACAAACTTTCAGGAAGTGACCCTAAATCCAAGGAAATAAATGGTCCATTGCTTCTTTTTGAAAGACGATGTATTTCATAAGCCGCCTTTGACTTTCCTGTACCAGTTTCGCCAAGAATCAGCACATTGGCATCAGTAGGGGCAACTTTATTTATTTGATTTAATAAAGTCTTGAATGCTTTGGACTGTCCAATAAAGAAATGCTCATCACCTGTCGAAGGATGTGTATTTTCTTGTTGATCATTTGTTACCTCAACCTCCGATTGCCTCAGAAGTAACATATTATTTATAGCTGAAAATAGACGTTCATTTTGCCAAGGTTTGGTGATGAAATCTCTTGCTCCACGCTTCAGGGCCTCAACTGCGAGATCGATTTCACCATATGCTGTGATTGGGATGATATCAATGCCGGAATAACTTCTTACAATTTTATCAATAAGTTCCAACCCTCGGATTCCATCAATTTCACCTGGAGAATAATTCATATCAAGCAGTACGATATCAAAACTAGTCTCAGAGAGGATCTTCATGATAGCATCCGGGCCTTTCAAAACGTGTACGAACTCGAATTTTTGTTTCAGAAATAATCTGGCGGTGGTCAGGATAGCCGGATCATCATCTACAATCAATATACTGGCTTGAATTTTACTCATCTTGAATCCTGATACGATAAAGCTAGAACCAATGACTGGGATTTGAAATGCAAATATTGTTTTTTCAGTCTTTGACCAATAAATATGATATTTGAAAAAGGTATTAGATAAGTCTGACTTTTAAAATCAAAAAGTGTATTAAAAACAAACACCCAGATGTTCGTTTAGCTACAATATACGATTCATCAATTAGCTAATCCTTTGAATACCTGACATTTATGATTCTGGCACTGTGTTGGACATAACATACCTGCCAACATATAAAATATGCTTAAGAATTACTTCAAAATAGCTTGTCGAAATTTATTCAAAAATAGAATCTACACCCTCATAAACGTGCTCGGTCTGGCACTTGGGATAGGATGTTCACTTGTGATATTCAAAGTCCTGCAATTTGAAACGATCTTTGATAAACATCATGAAAATTATGATCGCATTTACAGAATCTCAAGTGAATCTATCTATCCTGACAGGACTAACAAAGGCATGGGAACCCCTTATCCTCTTGGAGCTGCGATAGAAACAGATTATCCAGAAATATTGGAAGTAGCAAGAACATTCTATGGTGATGGCCTTCAGATAAATATAGTCCAAGAAGATGGGCAAAAGGAAAAATTTCTATTCGATGAAGGTTGCGCATTTACTGAAAATTCTTTTTTCACAATATTTACAACAAAATGGGTAGCAGGCAGTTCGGAATCGGCATTAATGGAGCCAAATACGGTGGTGATAACTACATCAGCAGCCAGACGACTTTTTGGTTTTTCAGACGGAAAAGAATCTGAGGCAATGGGTAAAATAATTGATAATGAGGGTGATTACAAAGTTGTTGGAATCATTGAGGACTTTCCCGAAACTACGAATTTTCCATTTATCATGTTTTTTGAATATTCTGGTCAAAAATCTGTCAACCCCTATTTCTTCGAAGGGAAAGAGTGGAATTCAACTAGTTCCGCATCCAATACATATATTCTACCCAATAAAGGATTTGAATCGGAGGCTTTTGACCAAAAACTTGTTGAGACTGTAGAGAAATACTATTCTAAAGAAGAAATAGAAAGAAGACGGTTCGTAACTCAGCCACTATCCTCAATTCATTTTGACAAAGAATATGGTGCTTATAAGCAGACCATATCTAAAGAATTCTTGTATGCTCTAGCCATAATCGCATTGTTTTTAGTGTTAACAGCTTGTATCAATTTCATAAATCTGGCAACTGCACAGGCAGCAAACCGTGCCAAAGAAATAGGGATCAGAAAAGCAATAGGTGTACACTCGAACCAATTGATCACTCAATTCATGATTGAAATTGCATTGATCACTCTGATAGCTTTGGTATTCTCGCTGGCCATCGCTGAGCTAATGTTTATCATACTGGAAGATATCATCGGGTATCGGCTGCTGCTTGATCTCCTGCACGATCCATATTCACTGATATTTTTATGTTCAATATTTGTTGGGGTAAGTTTGATTTCTGGATTTTATCCTTCAGTTCTTTTGGCCAAAATGAATCCCATTCTTGCACTGAAAAGTAAAATAACATCGAAAAACAACAGCGGCGGTCTCACATTGCGCAAAGGATTGGTTGTCTTCCAGTTCGCAATTTCTCAATTTCTAATTATTGGGACTTTGATAGTTACAGCACAAATGAAATACTTCCAGGAAAAAAGTCTTGGATTCCAATCTGAAGCAATCATCAATTCGTACCTGCCTCATCAGGATGAAGTGAAAAGAGAAAGATTTCGCGAAATCATGATGCAATCCCCTAAAATAGCTGGTGTCACCTTTGCCCTGAGTCAACCTACTGGGAACAGTAATTCGCATTCGAATTTTAACTACGCTCCTTTGCAATCTGAAAATAGTTATCATGCCAATTTCAAGGCATGCGATGAAGTTTATTTTGATTTTTTTGGTTTGCAATTGCTAGCTGGAAGACAGCTACTAAAAACGGACAGTACCCAAATAGTGATCAATAGAAAGATTGCTGACCTGATGGGGTTCAAGGATAAATATGATTTGGCCATTGGTGAGACGCTCAACACCGGATGGAATGGGGATAAAAAGATAGTTGGCGTAATGGAAGATTTCCATACACAGTCATTGGAAGATCCAATTGATTACACGATTCTATTATATGTGCCTAAAATTTTCTACAGCTTCTCATTCAAAATATCATCTGTATCGGAGATTGAAAATGGACTGGTGCATTTCCGTAAAACTTGGGAAGAAGTTTATCCTGAATATGTCATTGACTATCAATTCTATAATCAGGAATTGGCTGAAAACTATGAAGCAGAAAAAAGTATTTATTCTTTGCTAAGGATATTTTCTTTGATTTCGATATTAATTGGCTGTCTGGGTCTCTACGGATTGATTTCATTTATTGCCATCAGCCGAACTAAAGAAATTGGAGTAAGGAAAGTTTTGGGTGCTCCGATTACAAATATCCTTGGTTTATTCTCGAAGGAAATACTGGTCTTGACCATCATTGCCTTTATCGTTGCAACTCCATGTGCCTATTATATAATGAGTAAATGGCTGGACGGATATTTTTATAGGATTGAATTGAGCTATGGGTTTTTTGCCTTATCATTTGTCATAACCATGCTCATTGCGATGTTTACTATCAGCCACAGAACCATTACAACAGCCATGATCAACCCTGCCAAAACATTGAAGGATGAGTGAGGTGGATGTTAACTATGGGACTTCTTTAATATCAAAAAGTTACCGAAACTTAGAAAGCATTTTATAAGCCATCACTTCAGAGCAATTAGAAATGGTTTAATTGGACTCCTGTTTTTATTGAATTGTCAGGTTGAATATTTTTTTGAATTAGAGAAAAATGAGTGACATAGGGTTGTCACTAGATCAGATTTCTTTTTTAAAAATCATATCAATCACTTAAATTTTTTGACAATTATGGAAACGATCATGAGCAAACTCGGCATCAGCAAAGCGGATCGAAATTATTATCATGCCACATCAAAACCAGAAATTCGTGATTTTGATACTTATTACTATCTGACAATCGAAGGAAAAAGTGCGCCTGAAAATGAATTGTTTCTGAATGCTATTGAAGCCATTTACGGTGTAGCATATGGTATAAAATTTATTTGCAAAGGCGAAGACAATGATTTTGTAGTTCCCAAAATGGAATGTCATTGGTTTATTGATGGTGGGCCTGAAGTACAGCATACATTCGCATCGGCAGTCAGGACGGAATGGCGATGGGAAATATTATTCCGAATGCCGGATTTTGTAGAGGGGGGTCATTATTTCAGAACCATGGAAAACATAAAAATCAAAAAGCCAACATTGAGCAATCACATTGAAAAAATCAAATATGAATTGATCAACAAAGGAAAATGAGCCCAAATTATGCATATTGGCTCTTGGGCTAATGAAGAACCTACTTTGAAAATATTGCATGGATTTATCAAGGAGCAGGATTTGGAAATAATGGGCTATCACAAGGAGATTTATATTTCGGATCCACGAAGGGCAGCAGAGGAAAAGAAGAAAACCATACTTAGATATCAGGTCAAATGAAAAAAGTAAAACTATACATTGCCATCAGTCTAGATGGAAAAATCGCAGATGCAGAAGGCAATGTGGATTGGTTGGAGCACATCCCCAACCCGGATCAAAATGACTATGGATATACTGACTTTCTCCAGTCCGTAGATGTGTCCATCATGGGCAACAGCACCTATCAGCAGGTGCTTTCTTTTCCTATACCATTTCCATATAGCGATAAAGAAAATTATGTCCTGACCCGAAATAATTCATTGGAGAAAGATGAAAATGTGACATTCGTCTCTTCCGATTACAAAACAAAAATTGAGGAACTAAAGAAAAAAGAAGGCAAAGACATCTGGCTGATTGGTGGCGGTGAAGTAAATACTCTTTTACAAAATTTGGAGCTGATCGACGAATATCTTGTTTTTGTCATGCCCATAATTTTGGGAGCAGGAGTTCCACTCTTTGCAGCTCATCCAAATAAAATGGATCTAATACTTGCAGAAAACAAAGTGTTCGAATCCGGCGTGGTGTTTTTACATTATATCAAACCTTAATCAACTTCAATCTGATGGCCGAACCATTAAAGAACCAATTTTTTCAGCAAACCTTTTTTGAAGCAATGGGTGGAAAAATTCAAGATCACTACTCCCATTGGTCAAATAAAGAATTCTTCAGATTGATCTATACTTCAGATTGGGAAGACATGGAGCTGAAGCAACGAATGAAACACGCTAGTTTGGCTTTGGGAAAATGCCTGCCAGCTGAATATGACAAAGCCATTGTAATCCTCCAACAATCCCTGCCCGATCAGGCCCGATTTGAAGGACTGCTATATTCAGAATATGTGCAACATCATGGAATGAAGCAACCTGAACTTTCACTTGCAGCTCTGGAATTGTTCACCCAATATGGGAGTGCGGAGTTTGCCATACGCCCATTCATTATGGAGCATGAATCTATCACGATGAAACAGATGCTGCAATGGACACAAAGTGAAAATGTGCATGTAAGAAGACTGGCAAGTGAGGGTTGCAGACCAAGGCTCCCATGGGCACCCGCTTTGCCCAAATTCAAAAGTAATCCTGCTCCTGTCATGGCTATCCTGGATAAACTGAAAGAAGATCCAGAGCTCTATGTGAGAAAAAGTGTGGCCAACAATCTCAATGACATCACCAAAGATCATCCGGATGTGGTCATCAAATATCTCAGGGAATGGAATAAAAAAGCAACTGCAAATATTCGATGGATTACCAAACAAGCCTTGCGTGGTTTGATCAAAGCAGGAGATTCAGATGCTTTGGCACTTGTCGGCATTCATCCTGCAAAAGCCTTAGTAAGCGACTTGGATTTACCCACCATAGTTTCTTTCGGTGAAAAATTTAAAATCAAGTTTAGGCTATCAAATTTAGAGAGCAAACCATGCGCTTTTCTTGTAGACTATGTAGTTCATCATCAAAAAGCCAATGGCACTCTTACTCCAAAAATTTTCAAGCTAGGCAACTACCAGCTCAAGGCCGAAGAAACCATCGCTATTGAAAAACAACATGCCTTCATCTTGATCACTACCCGAAAATACTACGCTGGGGAACATAAAATCAGCATTCAGGTCAATGGCAAAATCCTTGCGGAAAAACCATTCATACTTGAAATTGACTGATCAAGTAGGTCTCACTGGTAAGTAGAAAAGCATGAATTAGATTGCAGCAACTATCTCAAATCATTGTGATCACAAACAGTATGCTACAGAAAATTCAATACTTTTTCGCATTTATCATCATTTTATTTAATGGATATTTTGCCTCAGCGCAGCATAAAAAGCTCTTCATGCCCATTGAATTTAAGCAAGCCTATGAGAATAGAACTCGCAATTGGGATGGTTCGGTTTCGGAAAGATATTTTCAGAACCGAAGCAAATATGATCTCAAAGCCAAGGTAGATCCCGCAACGAGACAAGTGGAAGCAAGTGGGACAATTACCTATTTCAACAGCTCACCTCATACTTTGCCTACCATTCAGTTTCACGCTTATAAAGATTTGTATGAGGAAGGAATGATTATTTCCGAATTGACAGTAAATGGAAGGAAAATCAACCTTGCAAACCCGAAGAAAATAGGAAAATCCAAAACCTATTATTGGATTTATTTAGATACTCCACTTGCACCTGCGGATTCGGTGACATTGGAAATGAGCTGGTCGATCACCATTCCTGCATCCGTTGATCGCGATGGTGCCTATGACGAAACCAGTATGATGGTGGCTTATTGGTATCCAGAGATCGCGGTTTTTGACGATATCTATGGATGGGACAAAATTGATTTTGATGGACAGGCGGAATTTTACCATGATGTATCTGATTTTAAAGTCACAATTGAGATTCCGGATAATTTTGTGATCTGGGCATCTGATGCCCCCACGAATGGCGATGAAGTTTACCCTAAAAAGATCCTTGATCGGCTGACCATAGCAAAATCTTCTGATGAGAAAATGATCATCATTGATAAAAAAGACTTGAACAAGGGGTTGAAAATGGCTAGCAATATCTGGAAATATGAAGTGGATAGTTTCCCGGATTTTTCGTTCGCTTTTTCTGATCATTACATCTGGGAAGCAGCTACATATACTGATCCGTTTGGCTCCTACTTCATCAACTCAGCTTATCCTCAAAAGAATGATGTCTTTGGGCTTGTGATAGCTATTGAAAAAGATGTGCTCGCCTCTTTTCATAATGAATTTCCAAAGTACCCATTCCCCTTCAAACACTTTGTGGCATTCAATGGAGAAAGTGGTGGCGGTATGGAATTTGCCGGAATGTGTAACGATCAGGCTCGATTCGACTATACAACAGAAGGTGTGCCTTACTCCGACTATGAGGCCAATAGACTACTCACCCAGCATGAAATGATGCACATGTATTTTCCATTTCTGATGGGTATCAATGAGAAAAGATTCGCATGGATGGATGAAGGAATGGCCGAATTCTCAGAGGATTATTTTGCGGGAGTCAATTTGGAATCTTATAAAGACAGAAGCCGATTTGCTACGTCAGACAACTCCCCTATAATGGCGCAGACCTATACTATCCCATTTACATCTGGTGTCAACAACTACGACAATTCCTCCATGTCTTATCATGCCTTATTTCATTTACTGGGGAAAGAGATATTTGATCAATGCATGGCTGGTTACATGGATCGATGGAAATACAAACATCCGACCCCTTATGACTTCTTTTTTACTTTCAACGACCTGTCCGGTCAAAACCTCAACTGGTTTTGGAAAGCCTGGTATTTCGATTGGGGCTATCCCGACGTGGCAATCAAAACGTTCGAAAACGGCGAACTAACTATTGAAAATGTAGGTGGATATCCCATTGCAGTTGAAATAGTGGTGACCTTTGGTGATGACTCCACCGATAGCAACATGACAAGTCCTGCTGTATGGAAAAACGGATCTTTCTACCAAACAAATATCAAATCCGAAAAAACCATCAAATCCATCGAGCTAAAAACCATGAATGGCCCAGATGCGATTGGATCCAATAATAAGTGGGAATTAAATTAGTTTTGATTGATAATTCAAACCTGATAAATATGGCTCATTTTATTCAAAGCATATTTGTTCTGTTATTGCTAATAAGCTTCAACTCTAATTCACAGGTTAAGGCTTTAAGCCTAGAATTGAAATATCCTATTGGAGTGGGTCACAACTTCTTAACAGGAAATTATGACGGAATTATTGAACCTGGTTTAAGGTTAAGGTTTTTGAATAAAGAACAGTTTGCACTGGGTGCTTCAATTATTGCTAGCATACATAAACTCGACAACACTAATTATCCGAGTGGTTTCAAGGGCACTTCCATTTTCTATCAACCTAACCTATTCGGTGAACTAAACTTCAAAAAACCGCATTTTCTACATCTAAGTATTAATCTTGGCTACACTGCTTTCGTATTCAACACAGATAGTGGTAGTTTAGGAGCATTTGGGATACCAAATGAACATGAAACCTATCATGGAATCAATATTGGCTCAGGCTTGATCTTTGATATTACGAATCAAATATTCACACATGTGGCTTATGGTTTCATTCATTTACCCGAAAATCAGGGAATTCCGAAAAGTGGGTATAATCAAAATATAAGCATTTTAAGTTTCGGCCTTGGAATGAGATTATAAAAAAAACTTTGTCGGATCAAAGAGTGGTTAATTGATCTTTCGAATTTCTTTGACACTTAGTAGAACTGTAATAATCACAAACGGAAAGCGGAATAGAGATTTTCATTATCTTTCAGAAAAAAACAACATTATGAAAAGTGGACTTATCAGAGGACTTGCGTTAATTGGTATTGGTGCTTTTATTATCTATTGGGCCATCACTCATTCACCAAAAGCAGGTGTAGGCAAAATGATCACCAATGAACTATCTGGTTCTTATACCATGGGTGAAGGCGCTTATTATGCCTCGCTCATTGCTGGAATTATTCTTGTAGTTCTTGGACTTTTGCGGTCTTATAAGTCAATGTGACAAGAAGATTCTTGATCTCTAAAATCTCTGGGGCAAAGCCCCTGGGAATTCTTTCATACTAAAGAGAGATGGCCAATTCAATAACCAGATAAGAGCATCTAATCGGATGAAAAAATCGTCTATTAGATATGAATCGGTCGATTTTCCGTTGCTGCCAAACAAGCTTCCTTGACCGCCTCCATGTACGTCGGGTGTGCATGTGACATACGTGACACATCTTCTGCCGAAGCTCTAAATTCCATGGCTGTTACTGCCGAAGCAATCATGTCCGCAGCTCTGGCTCCAATGATATGAACCCCCAGAATTTCATCAGTTTTTTGATCAGCGAGCACTTTCACCAAGCCATCCGTATCCATGGATGCTCTGGCACGACCTAATGCTTTGAAAGGAAATTTACCTGTTTTATAGGCTATTTTTTTGTCTTTTAGTTGCTCCTCGGTTAAGCCAACTCCAGCCACTTCCGGCCAGGTATAAACCACTCCTGGGATCAAGTTGTAATTGATATGTGGCTTTTGTCCCAACATTTGCTCCGCCACAAAAACGCCTTCTTCCTCCGCTTTGTGTGCCAGCATTGCACCCTTCACCACGTCACCAATCGCCCAAATATTATCTACATTGGTTTTCAGGTGTGCGTCTGTTTCAATCTGTCCTCTGTCAGTCACTTTCACTCCCGCTTTATCCAAAGCAAGACCTTCGGTGTATGGTTTTCGTCCGATTGATACCAGACAATAATCACCCTTCAAATTGATTTTATCACCTTTTGGCGTTTCCGCAGTTACGGTTACTTCTTTTTCTTTGGCAACAGCACCAACTACTTTATGACTGAGGTAAAATTCAAAGCCTATTTTTTTCAATGATTTTTGAAGTTCTTTCCCCATAGTGCTGTCCATGGTTGGAATGATGTTGTCCATAAATTCTACTACAGAAACTTTGGAACCCAATCGGGCATAAACTGAGCCCAGCTCCAACCCAATCACGCCACCACCTATGATTACCAAATGCTTGGGGACCTCAGATAACACCAATGCTTCAGTACTTGTGATCACACGTTTTTTGTCAATCTTGATAAAAGGAAGGGACGCAGGTTTTGATCCTGTAGCGATAATTACTTTTTCTGTGGTAATCGTTTTTTCCTCCTTACCGGAAATTTTAATTGTGTTTTTGTCAATGAATGATCCCAGTCCATGCAACACCTCAATTTTATTTTTACTCATCAGGTAGTTGATTCCTTCTGTGTTTTGCTTCACCACGTCAGTTTTCCTGGCAATCATTTGCTTGAAATTCACCTTCGGTTTTGATATGTCAATACCATGCTCCTTGAACGTTTCGGATGCATTGTGAAAGTGCTCTGAAGAATCCAACAATGCCTTAGAAGGAATGCATCCAACATTTAGACATGTACCTCCTAGGGTATCGTATTTTTCAATGATGGCTGTTTTCAAACCAAGTTGTGCACATCTGATCGCGGCAACATATCCTCCTGGTCCTGATCCGATTATTGTTACATCATAGTTCATAGTTTTTCATATTTTTTTTCGTAAAGGGTACAACGTACCAAGTACATTGATTCAAAATAGCTATTTCAGAGATTTTTGGAGTCCAAAAATCATTTTTCTTAATGAGTCAATGGTGTGACTCTGTATAGATTAAGTCAGCCTCCTTAATGTAATTAAATCGGTAAGCTAAATTAACTGTGTTTCTAATTCAAATAAGGATCCAAGACTAATTCCTAGAAATTGCTTGAATTCTCCTTTCGAATTTCTTCCTGCGCCTTCAGCGATAATAGATGGGATTGACACAGACGAGCGTCTAACCTGAGACACTAGCCCAAATCTTTCATCAGAATGAAATAATTCAGACAACACATATACAGATTCGCTTAAATCCATAGCTTTTTGCCAAACATCCAAATCCTTATATCTATGCATTTACCAAAAAATCAATAATACTCTGTACTTCATATTATGTACCCTGTTCTATTTACTCTGTACCAAATACCAATTACCAAATCAGACTCCCAAAAGCAGTCTTGTCGGATCTTCCAAAAGCTGTTTTACTCTCACGAGAAAGCTTACTGACTCACGTCCATCTATGATTCTGTGATCGTAGGAAAGTGCAACGTACATGATCGGTCGAATTACAACCTGACCATTTTCTGCTACGGGGCGCTCCACAATGTTGTGCATGCCCAAAATCGCTGATTGCGGTGCGTTGATAATCGGCGTTGATAGCATGGAACCAAATACGCCACCGTTTGTAATGGTGAATGTTCCCCCCTGCATTTCGTCAATGCTCAGTTTTCCTTCACGTGCTTTAATCGCCAATCGCACAACTTCCCTTTCTATTTGATCAAATGTCATGGATTCAGCATTTCGAATCACTGGAACAACGAGTCCTTTTGGCGCAGAAACGGCAATTGATACGTCACAATAATCGCTGTAAACCAATTCCTCTCCATCAATCATCCCATTGACAGCAGGCCATTCTTGTAATGCCATGGTACATGCTTTTGTGAAAAAAGACATGAATCCTAATCCTACTTCATATTTTTCTTTGAATGATTCTTTGTATTTCTTTCGGAGCTCCATGATCGGCCCCATGTTCACCTCATTGAAGGTGGTCAACATCGCCGTTTCGTTTTTCACAGAAACCAACCTCCTCGAAACTGTCTTTCTCAAAGAAGTCATTTTTTCTCTTCTCTGTCCACGACTGATCCCTGATGAAAGTACTGGGGCGGTTGCTTCTGGTTTTTTGGCGGCTGTTGGTGCGGGAGCCGGTTTTGCTTTTTCGGCATTCATCGCATCTTCTTTGGTGATCCGTCCATCCTTACCGCTTCCTTGAATAGCTTCAGCAGAGACTCCCTTTTCACTCATTATTTTTGATGCTGCCGGGGATGCATGTCCTGTCGCATAAGAATCGCTAGAAGCAGCCGACTGTGGGGGATCTGACTGTACAGAAGCCGGTGGGGATGTTGCTCCTTCCACAACCTCAATTCTGCAAAGCAATGCACCAATTTCCAGTGTATCGCCTTCCTTCGCTACGATTCTCAAGATTCCTTGAACTTCTGCTGTAAGATCGAAAGTAGCTTTATCTGATTCTATTTCTGCAATGACCTCATCAAGTGCCACAAAATCCCCATCACTCTTTTGCCATCCGGAGATTACAACTTCATTGATAGATTCACCAACCGCTGGCACATTCATTTCGATCACCTTACCTGTTACTTTCGGTTCTACAGATTTTGCAGTTTCCGCAGGTTTGTCAGCCACTTTTGCTTTTGACTCATCTATCTCACATAGTAGTCCACCGATTTCCACCGCATCGCCTTCTTTTGCTACGATATGCAAAATTCCGGCACTTTCTGCTGTTACCTCAAATGTGGCTTTGTCGGATTCAAGTTCACATATTACCTCATCCATTTCTACATAATCCCCATCGGCCTTACTCCATTGAGCTATGGTTACTTCTGTGATTGACTCGCCTACTGCGGGTACTCTTATTTCAAGACTCATAATTGTTTGTCTTTATATTTCAAATGCTTTTTTAACAATTTCGGCTTGTTCCTCTTTGTGAACTTTAGCATAGCCAGTTGCTGGTGAAGCCATTGCCTTTCTTGATATGAAAAGCAAATCAAGCTTCGATACCCTGATCATGAATCCAAACGCACCCATATTTTCAGGTTCTTCCTGAACCCATACGAGTTGAGGATTAGTGTATTTTTTCAATAATTTTTCGAGCTGCACTCTTGGGAAGGGATAAAGTTGCTCCAAACGGATGATTGCTACATCTTTCCTTTTCGTCCTCTGTTGCTCTTCAAGTAGATCAAAATAAACTTTTCCAGTGCACAACAAGACTTTTTTGACGCTCTTATCTGTGACATAGTCATCCCCGATTACTTCAAGGAATGTCCCTTTTGTAAACTCTTCTAAAGGTGAGATCACTTTAGCGTGCCTCAATAATGACTTAGGTGAGAAAACGATGCAAGGCTTCCTAAATTCCCATGTCACTTGTCTTCTGAGTAAGTGGAATAAGTTGGCAGGTGTAGTTATATCCACCACAATCAGATTTTCCTGTGCCGTCATCTGGAGAAATCTTTCCATTCGGGCACTTGAGTGCTCTGGCCCTTGTCCTTCATATCCATGTGGCAGTAACATCACCAATCCATTCATCCTCTGCCATTTGGTTTCAGCCGAGGTTATAAACTGATCAATCATCACCTGTGCGCCATTAGAAAAATCTCCAAACTGTGCTTCCCATAAAACAAGCGCATTTGGAGTAGCCATGGCATAGCCATATTCAAATCCAAGCACAGCGTATTCTGAAAGTAGGGAGTTGTAGATTCTAAATGGTTCTTGTTTCTCCTGAATATGATCCAAGCTACTATGCGCTTCGTTCGAATTAGAATCGAACAATACTGCGTGTCGATGTGAAAAAGTTCCTCTTTTCACATCCTGACCGGACATTCTTACAATCTTGCCTTCGGCCAATAACGAACCATAGGCCAGTAATTCCGCATCTGCCCAAGTAAGCATCTTTTTGTCTCCAAAATTAGCCGTGCGTTCTTTTAACAATTTTTCAATTTGTCTAAGTGGCTTGAACCCTTTTGGAATAGATGTAAGTGCCTTAGATACTTTTTTAAGAGTATCCTGAGAAATAGAAGTATCTGGCGATTGATCAAAATCTTCAAGCTTTGATCTTCTGAGAAAATGCCACTCCTCTTCTATTTTTTGCGGTTTGTATGGGAGTGGTTTCTGCTTTACTTCTTCTAGGCGATCCTGCAATAATTTCTTAAACTCCAGATCAAGTTTGGTTGCATCCGATTCACTGATATCACCTCTTTCAGTGAGTTTTTTAACGTAAACCTCACGTGGATTCGGATGCTTGGCTATTAAATTATAGAGTTTAGGTTGAGTGAATTTGGGTTCATCACTTTCATTGTGACCATGTCGGCGATAACACAACAAATCAATGAAAAAGTCTTTATGGAATTTCTGTCGGTATTCCAAGGCGAGGTTCACCGCAAAATTTACTGCCTCAGCATCATCTCCATTCACGTGCAATACAGGCGCATCCACGATCTTGGCCAAATCAGTACAATAAATACTTGATCGAGCATCATCATAATCGGTGGTGAATCCAACCTGATTGTTTATTACAAAATGTATCGTTCCTCCTGTTCTATAACCCGGAAGAAGTGACATTTGGATACATTCATAGACCAGTCCCTGACCTGCAATGGCGGCATCACCGTGAATCAATACTGGAATAGCCTTTGACATATCTCCTCGATACTCATCGTCAATCTGCGCACGGGTGTAGCCCAAAACAACCGGATCCACTGCTTCAAGGTGCGATGGATTTGGAGCAAGTTTGATATATATTTTTTTACCCGATTCTGTCTGAACATGACTGGAATACCCAAGATGATATTTCACATCACCATCGCCCATTGTCAAATCATGTTGTGCATTACCTTCAAATTCAGCAAAGATTTCCTCATAGGTTTTACCCATAATATTGGTAAGCACATTGAGACGACCTCTGTGGGCCATGCCTATGACAACTTCTTCAGCACCTAGCTCGGCAGCCTTAGTTATTATTTTATCTAAAGCTGGAATCGTGTTTTCTCCACCTTCGAGTGAGAATCTCTTCTGCCCTATAAATTTTGTATGTAAAAAATTCTCAAAAACGACAGCTTCATTGAGCTTAGATAGAATCCTTTTTTTCTCAGCTGTTGAAAGCGTAATATCCACTCCTGTGGTTTCCACCTTGTTTTTCATCCATTCGAAAATATCCGAATCTCTGAGGTGATTGTATTCATAGCCAATATGGCCTAAATAAACCTTTTGTAATCTTTCAATAATGTCCTTCAGCTTGGCTTTTCCCAACCCGATTTCCGCACCAATTTCAAACTCCTCATTCAAATCACTTTCAGAGAGCCCAAAATTTTCCAATTCCAGACGAACCGCGTGTTGACGTCTTTGCCTTACAGGATTGGTATCCGATTTTAAGTGAGCCCTGGATCTGTGAGCAAAAATCAAGTTTCTAACCATGATCTCTTTCAAATTTTCCATGGCCACTGGTGCGGATGTGCCAGCATCATTCGAACCTAATCCCGAATGTTGTTGAGAAAATTCAAAACCTTCAAAAAATTTCCCCCAGGAGATGTCTACATTTTCTGGGTTTTCCTTGTAGGATTTGTATAAATCATCGATGTAGCCCACATCGGCATTAGAGATGTATGAGTATTTGTCCATTGTTTATAAAGGGCATTTAAGAAAAAGCAAGTCAAAGATATATATTGACATTGACATACAAAAACCGCTTATGCGATTAGACAAATATCGTTAATTTTTAAAGTGAGTAAGTAATTACCCCCATGAATCTATTAAACTACTTTCAACCATTATTTTGTAGATCATTTGATTTCATATTGATTTAGTTATCTTTGCGCTCCTTAAAAAATTAAACTTTGAATGGACGAGTTCCATAAACAAAAACAATTATGCCTGTAAAAATCAGACTAGCGCGTCGCGGACGCAAGAAAAAAGCCATCTATGATATCGTAGTGGCAGACTCAAGATCACCACGAGATGGTAAATTCATTGATAAAATTGGTCTCTACAACCCAAACACAAACCCGGCTTCAATCACTTTGAGTGAAGTTAAGGCTTTGGATTGGGTTATGAAAGGTGCCGTTCCAACAGATACTACAAGAGCTATTTTATCTTACAAAGGAGTAATGATGAAAAAACACTTGCAGGTCGGTGTACTTAAAGGAGCATTATCTCAGGAAGATGCTGATGTTAAGTATGATGAATGGTTGAATCAGAAAGACTCTAAAATTCAAGATAAAGTTGAAAATCTTTCTAAATCGAAAGCAGACAAAACTAAAAATGCTTTGGAGGCAGAATCTAAAGTTAATCAAGCTAGACTAGACGCTAGATTGGCTAAGAAGAAAGAAGAAGAAGCTGCACTTGCTGCTGAAATCGTAGAGAACAGCACTGCAAAGGCTGAAACTGAACTTGCCGAAGAAGGTGAGGAGGCTGTTGCCGAAATAGAAGCGGCTGCTCCGGAAGTTGAAGCTAAAGAAGTAGTAACAGAAGCTCCGGTTGCAGAGGTAATAGAAGAAGTTGCTCCTGAAGCAGTTGCGGAAGCAGCTCCTGTAGAAGAAGTTACTCCTGAAGCAGTTGTAGAAGCAGCACCAGAAGCTGTGGTTGAAGAAGTTGTAGTGGAAGCCCCTACGGCTGAAGCAACTGCTGAAGATGCTCCTGCTGACGAAGAAGAAAAAAAGGCCGAATAATTATTTAATATGGGTTTTGATGATTGTTACCTACTTGGTCACTTAGTCAAAACACATGGCTTAAAAGGTGAGTTTGTTGCTCATCTAGATGTCGATTATCCAGAAGAATATCAAGAATTGGAATCAGTTTTCGTTGATCAAAACGGAAAACTGGTTCCTTTTTTTATTGAATCCATTTCAATCAGACCCGACAAGGCTTACATTGCCTTTGAAGATATCGAAAATATTGACCAAGCCACTCCGTTGGTCGGCTCTTCGCTTTACCTACCTGTAGAAAATTTACCAAAGCTTACCGATGGAAAGTATTATTTTCATCAACTACTGGGAATGAAACTTTTCAACGGAAAAACCCTAGTAGGTGAGGTGAAGGACGTGTATGACTTGCCCAACAACAGACTTTTGGGTGTAGATCATGGCGGCACTGAAATACTCATTCCACTCGAAGATCAGATAATCACGTTTGTTGATATTGAAAAAGGGGAGATATATGCCGATTTACCGGAAGGCCTCATTGATGTTTTTCTCGAAAATTAAGAACAATGAGACTTGACATCATTACCTGCCTTCCCGAACTTTTTAATGGCCCTCTGAACCAGAGCATTGTCAAAAGATCTCAGGATAAAAATCTCGTCGAAATCCATATTCACAACCTGAGAGACTACTCCACACAAAAACATAAAAACATCGATGATTATGCCTTTGGTGGTGGCGCTGGAATGGTAATGATGATTGAGCCTATTGATAAGTGCATCTCTGAACTCCTAGCAGCCAGAGACTATGAGGAAGTCATTTACCTAACTCCCGATGGCGCAACGCTCAATCAGGGAATGGCGAACCAGCTTTCTCTAAATCAAAATTTGATTATGCTTTGTGGTCATTATAAAGGAGTGGATCAAAGAGTAAGGGATCATTTTATAACGAAAGAAATCAGCATAGGCGATTATGTGCTGTCCGGGGGAGAGCTGGCAGCCATGGTGCTGGCAGATACGATCATAAGACTCATTCCAGGCGTTCTCAACGATGAGAGCTCAGCACTTACTGACTCCTTTCAGGATGGCCTCCTCGCGCCTCCTGTGTACACCAGACCAGCGGATTATAAAGGATGGAAAGTTCCAGAAATTTTAACCTCAGGACATGAGGCCAACGTGGAGAAATGGCGACATGATGAGTCCGTAAAAAGGACACAAAAATTACGGCCAGATTTATTAGAATAAATTCTAAAACTCCGCTGCTTATTTTATTTTCTTTTTTCTATATTTGCACTCCTTTTTGGAGAAAAACTCTAAACGAGTCAAAGACATGAGCGATTTATTAAAATTTGTAGAACAAGATTTGTTGACAACAAAAAGCCAACACCCAAAATTTGGTGCAGGTGATACTGTCAATGTACATTATAAAATTAAAGAAGGAGCAAAAGAAAGGATCCAGCTATTTCAAGGAACTGTAATGCAGGTCAGAAATGGTAATTCTACAGGCGAAACCTTCACTGTAAGAAAAGTATCAAGTGGGATTGCGGTGGAAAGAATTTTCCCTGTAATGTCTCCTAATATTGATAAAATTGAAGTTTTAAGAAAAGGTAAGGTAAGAAGAGCAAGACTATTCTTCTTACGAGGAAGAAAAGGTAAAGCTGCAAGGATCAAAGAAAAACTTTGATATCCAACTGGAAATAATATTCAGAAGCCATCTCCTATCGGGATGGCTTTTTTTATACCTAGCCTTTCCTTATCCTGACTAATTGACAGATATTTGAGGTGAATTAAGAATCCGTATGACTTTTGCATCACGGCGATTAAATTTCAATTGAGTGACTATCCATTTTCATAAATATCAAGGTACAGGCAATGACTTTGTCATGATCGATGATCGGGATCAAAAATTCCCGACAGGTGATAAAAATGTCATCTCTTTTTTGTGCGACCGCAAAATGGGTGTGGGTGCAGATGGTGTCATTCTGCTCCAAAACCATGAAGCCATGGATTTCAAAATGATCTTCTATAACCCGGATGGTAGCGAGAGTCTATGCGGAAACGGTAGCCGATGTGCAATGGCATTCGCTAAATCATTGGGCCTTATATCCAATAAAGCTGAGTTTGAAACAACAGATGGAATACATGACGGATATTTTGAAGGAGATATAGTGCATTTTCATTTGCACGATGTGAACAAAACACAAAAGCTAAATAACGGTGATTGGTTTATCAATACAGGCTCACCTCATCACATGGTCATCGTAGATGATTTGGATCAAAAAGATATTATCACCAAAGGACGTGAAATTCGCAATAGCACTCAATATGCTCCGAATGGAACCAATGTGAATTTCATTCAAAAGTCATCAGAAGGCATCAAAGTTCGTACCTATGAACGTGGCGTAGAGGATGAAACCCTTTCTTGCGGGACTGGTGTTACTGCGAGCGCTTTGACCTCCAGTTTTTTGGGTTATGAAAGTCCTGTTTCTGTGGAAGTGAGGGGAGGAAATCTAACAGTGTCGTTCATTAAGAAGAATGATCATAAATTTGAAAATATATATTTATCCGGACCAGCGGAGAAAGTGTTTGAAGGGGTAATGAAACTCCCATTCGAATAAACAGAACTAGTTTTAACATTACTTAAGAATAAATAGATGCTTGATCTCTTATCAAAAGGAATTGCAAAAATTTTCGGTACAAAAGCCGATAAAGATCTAAAGGAACTCTTCCCTTATATAGAAAAGATTAATGACGAATTTAAGAAGTTAAGTGCCATTACCGATGATGAACTTAGAGGCAAAACAAGTGAGTTGAAAGGCATTATTGCTGAAGATCTGAAAGTAATTGATGACCATCTTGCCGAACTGCACAAGCGAGTGGAGGATGAGCTTGAGATGGACATCAACGAAAAGGAAGAAATCTTCAACAGGATTGATGGCTTGGAAGCTGAACGTGACGAATCACTAGAAGTAACCTTGCTGAAAATATTACCGAAGGCTTTTGCAGTAGTCAAAGAAACCGCCCGAAGACTTACCGAAAATAAGAAATTGGTTGTTACAGCTACAATTTACGACAAGGAGCTTGCTGCAAAAAAAGAAAATGTCGTCATTGAAGGTGAAACCGCAACCTGGCATCACAAATGGTTGGCCGCTGGAAACGAAGTGGTTTGGAACATGGTCCACTATGACGTTCAACTTATTGGTGGAGTCGTATTACATGAGGGAAAAATAGCGGAAATGACAACTGGTGAAGGTAAAACACTGGTTGCCACCCTACCCGCATATCTTAATGCACTAGCCGGAAGAGGAGTGCATATAGTAACGGTCAATGATTATCTTTCAAAAAGAGATTCAGAGTGGAATGCGCCTTTGTTTGAATTTCACGGATTGCGAATTGACTGCATCGATAAACACCAGCCAAACTCAGAAAACAGAAGAAAAGCTTACGAAGCAGACATCACCTACGGAACAAATAATGAATTTGGTTTCGATTATTTGCGTGACAACATGACTAGAAATCCTCAAGAGTTGGTGCAGAAAAAACACCACTACTCCATGGTAGATGAGGTGGATTCTGTATTGATAGATGACGCAAGAACGCCGCTCATAATTTCAGGCCCTATTCCAAAAGGTGATGTGCACGAATTTTATGATTTGAAACCGAGGATTTCTAAGTTGGTAGACGTTCAGAAAAAATTGGTTTCTGAATATTTAGTTGAGGCTAAAAAATGCATCAAAGATGGAAACGAAGCGGAAGCTGGACTTCCACTTTTCAGGGCATATCGTGGATTGCCGAAGTACAAGCCGTTAATCAAATTTTTGAGTGAAACTGGTAACCGCGCCATTCTGCAAAAAACAGAAAATTTTTATTTGCAGGACAATCAAAAAATGATGCCTGATGCAGATGAGCCATTGTTTTTCACCATCGACGAAAAACACAACAGCATAGATCTGACAGAAAATGGCATTGATCTAATCACAGGTGAAGGAGAAGATGCTTCCTTCTTTATCCTACCTGATATTGGGGTCGAAGTGGCAAAACTGGAAAATGACACTACTTCTCCTGATGCCGAAAAGCTTCAACAGAAAGATAAGATCATACAGGACTATAGCATTAAGGCCCAGAGAATCCACAGCATCAATCAACTTCTTCGTGCGTATTGTTTATATGAAAAGGACACGGAATACATTGTAGTCAATGACAAAGTAAAAATTGTCGATGAGCAAACTGGTAGGGTCATGGAGGGCCGAAGATATTCTGATGGCTTACATCAGGCCATCGAAGCTAAGGAAAATGTGAAAGTAGAAGATGCTACGCAAACTTATGCTACCATCACGCTACAGAACTACTTCCGGATGTATCACAAGCTGGCTGGTATGACCGGCACGGCCGAAACGGAAGCTGGTGAATTCTGGAGTATCTACAAATTGGATGTAGTTGTTATTCCAACTAACCGACCAATCGTAAGAGACGATAGACAAGATTACGTTTACAAGACCGTTAGAGAGAAATTCAATGCAGTAGTAGAAGAGATCATCGAGATGAGGAATCTGGGCAGACCCATTTTAGTTGGTACCACATCCGTGGAAATCTCCGAATTACTTAGCCGAATGCTTCAGATCAAAAACATCAAACACCAGGTGTTGAACGCAAAGCAACATGCACGCGAAGCGGACATTGTTGCAGAAGCAGGCAAGCCAGGAGCGGTGACAATTGCCACCAACATGGCTGGTAGAGGTACAGATATTAAGCTTTCAGATGAATCCAAAGCAGCAGGCGGTTTGGCTATTGTTGGTACTGAAAGACACGAATCAAGACGGGTGGATCGTCAGCTTAGGGGTCGCTCAGGCCGTCAAGGTGACCCTGGATCATCACAGTTCTTTGTGTCATTGGAGGACAATCTGATGAGACTTTTTGGATCAGATCGTGTAGCCAAGATCATGGACAGATTGGGTCTAGAGGAAGGTGAAGTCATCCAGCACAGCATGATCACAAAATCTATCGAGCGGGCGCAGAAAAAAGTGGAGGAAAACAACTTCGCGACCAGAAAGCGATTGCTGGAATATGATGACGTCATGAATTCCCAACGTGAAGTTATTTACAAGCGCAGGAAAAATGCCCTTTATGGTGAACGCCTGGAGTTTGACATCATGAATATGCTTTTCGAAACATGTGAGGATTTGGTTTTAAATTCAAAGTCTTCAAATGATTTGGACAGCTTGAAACTCAATGTCATCAGTGTTTTGGGAATGGATTTCCAAATTGACAAGGAAGAATTTGGCAAAATCGACGAAGCGACTTTAACCAGAAATCTCTATGATCAGGCTTTTGAAAATTACAATAGAAAAAACAAAACCATTGCGACGCGAACCATGCCTATTCTCAGCCAAATCCTTAAAACAAAAGGAGCAACTGTAGAGAATATATTAGTGCCATTTACAGATGGTAAGAAACAGATCGGTGTATCAGCTGCATTGGAAAAATCCGTTAAAAGCAACGGAGCTGAGATGATAAGAGCCATGGAGAAAATGGTAACCTTGTCCATCATAGACCAAACCTGGAAAGAGCACCTGCGCGACATGGATGATCTGAAACAATCTGTTCAGAATGCGGTTTACGAACAGAAAGATCCACTTATCATTTACAAATTTGAAGGGTTTGAACTATTTAAAATCTTCATTGGAAAAGTGAATGAAGAATGTGTTTCCTTTTTGATGAAAGCCCAGATCCCTATTCAAGACCCTAATGAAGTGCAGGAAGCCAGGCAACAGCGC
>JBLICU010000053.1:0-24641 GCA_047632435.1 Cyclobacteriaceae bacterium | reverse complement strand
CAAAAACATCATTGAAGGTCGAAAGACTAGACACAATACTATCAGCAATCTGGCAATGACTTGATGGAATTGCAATCCATAAAATAGCAGATATACAGAAGAATCTCCAACTAGCTCTAGCCATGTGCGCTAAAGATATTAATATCCTTTCTGTGTTCCTTGGATTTGCAATAAAAAACTGAACAGATAGTTAAGCGCTTTTTAAACAATTGATTTTGCCATATTGTACAATTGATTTGTATCCTAAATGTGATTGTTTACACTCTCGATTGTACCAAAGCGACTGACTTCAGCATTCGATAAACTTCTGTTTCGATTTGAAGAATACCTTTAAACTGGGGCAGATTGACCAATCCAGATTTTAATCCTGCAATCTAGGCTGTGAAAAGTTAACCTTGCCGCGTGAATACTGTTTTCCGACATGTTACAGATTTTCCCAGTGTATGGGTTGAAAAAATAATATAGATAATGCTTACATCCTGGTTGGATAGATGACTTGTTTGCAGGAATGAAAAGTTGTGATAATATTGATAATTTGAATTGATAGCCAGAGAAGAATGATTTTGAAACCGGGAATATCCATTGTCTATTCTGCAGAGCGATAGCAGAGTTAAATTTCAAAATTCCCTAAGGTATACTCAACCTAGAAAAGACTCAAGTATCAAATCTGATCCACGATCAAAAGTGTAGCAAGAGCCTCTCCGACTTGTCCTTCATGAATCAATGATTTCCCCATTCGGTGAAGACCATCTTTGATCATGTCCCGTTGGATTTCGAACTCAAGAAATAACTCTCGAACCTCGTCTTTTGATTTTGCCCTTTCAATCTCTTCTTGGGTAGGCAAGCCATGTACACTTCCCAATCGCAATAATTCATGTTCTGTCAGGATATTACTATTTCTTATGCTCCTCGAAAGACTTTCTATGCCTACTCCTTGTGTTTCGTCCAGGTCGGCAATTTTAAACAGTGATTCGCCGTAAGCGCGACTGTACCAGTCACCCCCCATTCTTGCAATCAAATTTAATTTAGTTGAATCCGGAAGTCCATTTTCACCAAAATATTCCTTTTTGATATGCATCCTTACCACTCTGCAAATCACCAAATTACCTGCGCCACCCTGGTCGCCTAATTCAATAACTTGATCTACTGTACATTCGAAAGAAGCGGGTGCTTCCAACACTCTTGGTGGCTTCACTATGTCAGAAGCCAACTCCGTCAAACCAGACTTTTCAAATTCATTAATCCCTTTATTATATTCCAGACTGGTCTGATACATTTTTTGGGCTATTGGGTAATTTACGATATTGATTACCACCTCGCCAATCTCCTTCACATTTTCGTAGGTGTGTTTGTTTGTATTGCCTTTGCCTCTTCTGGCAGGAGAAAAAATAAGGATAGGAGGATTGGCCGAAAAGACATTGAAGAAGCTAAATGGACTCAAATTTACATTCCCCTTATGGTCAATAGTACTTGCCAAAGCAATAGGCCGTGGTGCGACACAAGCCAGTAGGTGTTGATGCAGGTCTTTGGTAGAAAGTGAAGAGGGGTCGATAGAATTGAATTCTTGATTCATAAATTAGGTGAATATTGAGCCAATAATAATGAAGTACCAAATTCAACAATATGACCTTAAAATGCTATTAAAACGATTCTTTTTTATTTTAAAGGAGTGGTTTGATAAAACATAACCTAATTCGCTCGAATGGGCTTCTTTAGGCAGGCAATCAATTTATTGAATTGGAAACCAAAACACCATCGGCTATAAAGGCATATTCAAGGTATGATCTTGTTGAGTCATATACCGAATTTGCATCATCAGCGTAATGTTTTGCCATATCTGGTTCCAGCTCTTTTTTGGTGATGGTGCCATTTACGATTACTTGTCTGCCAGCAATATCTTTGGGCACAAAGAATCCATAATCCTTGAAAGTAACACGAACTGGAATGCCGTTTTCATTTTTCAAAATCATCCAGCAACCTTTGGCTTGACAAACTTCATCCACAGTACCTGTAAGTTTGAAAGATGCATCTGCTTGAATATCAATGGTCGACAATGATTCCATTTTTATGGGTTCTTGATCATCGATCAGATTGCCGAATTGCTGATATTTATTTTCAGTGTTTCCACATGAAAGGAGAAAAATGGATAACACGATAAAAACGCAAGGAGAAAAATATTTCATAATCAATCAAATAAGTTAGAACTCAAATATCTCTCGCCTGTATCACACACGATGAACACAATCACACCATGATCTATCTCTTGGGCGACTTTAATGGCGGCTGTCAATGCACCTCCACTACTCATGCCAGATAATATGGCTTCTTCTTTTGCCAATCTTTTTGCCATGCTTCTAGCCTCATCTTCACTCACATCTATGGTTCGATCTACACGTTCTTTTTCGAAAATTTTAGGTAAAAATTCTGGTGACCATCGACGAATGCCTGGGATGCTTGATCCTTCTTTTGGCTGAGTACCTACGATCTGAATATTTGGATTTTGTTCCTTCAGGTATCTGCTCACTCCCATGATGGTGCCTGTGGTGCCCA
Source organism: Cyclobacteriaceae bacterium (assembly GCA_047632435.1). Classification (GTDB taxonomy): domain Bacteria; phylum Bacteroidota; class Bacteroidia; order Cytophagales; family Cyclobacteriaceae; genus JAMZMI01. The sequence goes on along the minus strand of JBLICU010000053.1, from coordinate 22,091 downwards.
TGGCTGATACAAAGTGAGTCACTTTGCTATCCGTATCTCTCCATATTTCAGGACCAGTGGTTTTGTAGTGCATCCCATAGTTGTCCGGATTGGCAAATTGGTTGAGCATGTAGTAGCCTTCCTTTTCAACCATTTCTTCTGCTAATTCACGTGAATACTCGATCGTTCGCGCGGCAGGAGTGAGGATCACTTCTGCACCATAGGCTCGCATGACTTGTATTCTTTCAGTCGTGGAGTTCTCCGGCATTAAAAGCGTCATTTTCAAACCAGCAGATTGTGCAATCATGGCCAGGGCAATTCCCGTATTACCACTGGTGGCTTCTACCAACCGATCTCCTTTTTTAATATCACCTCTTTTGAGTGCCTCCGAGATCATGCCATATGCAGCCCTGTCTTTCACACTTCCGCCGGGATTTTGCCCTTCTAGTTTTCCGTAAATGGTTACTCCTGATTTGGAATAAATATTTTGAATTTCCACGAGAGGCGTATTACCAATCAAATCTGCAATCCGCATCTTTTAGTCTTGTTTTACGATTATCATATCAGGTTTGTCTTCACTGTGCATTTCTGCTTTATAATAAACCCTTGAGTTTGCCGGAATACTTTTAGTGAGCCAAACATTACCACCAACAATAGAATTTTCACCGATTGTTGTGTTTCCGCCAAGAATCGTTGCACCGGCATAGATGACGACATGTCCTTCAATAGTAGGGTGCCTTTTTGTTTTGGCATCTTCTTTATTTACACTGAGTGCACCGAGGGTCACACCCTGATAGATTTTTACCCAATCGCCGATCACACTAGTTTCTCCAATGACGATTCCGGTACCATGATCTATGCAAAAATATGCGCCAATTTTTGCGCCCGGATGGATGTCGATTCCAGTTTTGCTATGGGCATTTTCACTAATGATTCTGGGCAGATCATTGATGGCGATTTCCAACATCAGGTGTGCAAAACGATGTGCAGCTATGGCGTAGAATCCCGGGTACGTTCTTATCACTTCGGCATGACTCTGCGCAGCTGGGTCACCTTTGAAAGTCGCTTCAACATCTTTTTGAAGCATGGCATAAACCTCAGGCATGCGATCAAAGAATGTGCTTACCTTATACTCAGCTTCGGAACCCATTACCAATCGAGGCATTTTCTCCTTTAGTGAATCAAATGCAGCGTCCAAATCTTCAATGTGGTGAAAAGGAGTTGTGCTGAAATTAGGAAACAAAACGCCCATCAGCTTATCGAAAAACTCAATTACCTGCTTGCTGGGAGGACATTCAGGGCAAAGTTTATGCGCTTCAAATATTTTATTCACAAATGAATCAATCATGGATCAGGTTTGAAATACAAGTCTAATCCTCAACAATGAGAAAATTAAATATGTTCATTAGAGAAATTAGCATTTTTTTGTTTCTCATTCATATCTGAGGTTATCCGCAGGATTTGCACTTGCTGCACGATACGCATGAAATCCAGTGGTCAAAACCGTGATAATGCCAATGATTAACACGACAATAACAAACACTAGCCAGCTGATAGCAATATGATATTGGAAGTTGGCCAACCATTCGTTCATGAAATAGTAGCCAATTACAAATGCGGGAATTGCTCCAAATAAAACCAGCCACAGAAAGTCTTTGACAAGTAAACCCACCAAACCAATCGCATTTGCACCGAGCACTTTGCGAATGCTTATTTCTTTGGTACGTTGCTCAGCTATAAAAGAAGCAAGTCCTAACAATCCCAAGCAGGCAATAAAGATCATCACTACTGAAAACCCTAAAAACAATTTTCCCCGAAGTTGATCTTCCTTGTATTGGTCCATGAAGGCTTCATCGAGAAAGGTGTATTCGAAAGGCAGACCAGGATAGATTTCGTTCCAATCCGACTCCACACTTTTGATTGCATCAGTGATTTTTCCATTCACCTTTATCATTACATTTCCATTATTAAGTGCAGGGATAAAAAGCAATGCCTCAATGGGGTTGTAAAGTGAGCGCTGATGAAAATCCTTCACTACCCCAACAACTGTATGAAACTTGGTGCTGTCCCGATCAATTTGGAATTTCTTTCCAAGCGGATTATCCCAGTTCATCCTTTTAACCATGGATTCATTGATCAATACCGCAGAAGCCGTGTCCGTAGGGTATAACTTCGAAATATTTCGACCTGATACAATCGGTACATCCAATAAAGTGAAATAATCATAGTCTATGTTGTAAAGATCTATGCCATATTCTTCCATGGTTCCTTCATTGGTTTCTACCGGTGTAAGGTTTTTGCCAAAACCATCACCAGGAGTAGAAGAAGAGGTGGATGTTTGGCTTACAAAATGATTTTCTGAAAGCTTGTTTTTAAATACTGGCCATTTCTCACGTGACTTCTGATTGTCCAGTTGTACTTTCAGAACTTTTTCTTTATCAAATCCCAGGTCCTTATTTCGCAGATATTGCATCTGTTGATAGATGGTAAAAGTACCTATTAGCATAAATATGGAAATGGCGAATTGAATACCCACCAGTATTCGGCGCAAAGTCTGGTTGCTCGCTTTACCTGAGCCTTTACCTGTCAGAGCTACAATTGGTTTGAAAGACGAAAGAAAAAAGGCAGGATAACTTCCACTAATTAAGCCTGTGACAATCAAAATGCCGAGGATAATCACGATGATCTCTTGTTGCCACAAATTTGAAATACTCAGATTTATCTCCAATAGATTATTCAGAAGAGGCACAATCAAAATCAAGATCAAAATGCTCAACACAAATGAAATTAAAGTGAGTATCACTGATTCGGTTATGAACTGAAGTGCCAGGCCGCCTCGATTGGCACCCATTACTTTTCTCACACCCACTTCTCTAGATCTTTTAACTGATCTTGCGGTAGCCAGATTCATATAATTGATACAGGCAATGAGGATTAAGAAAATGGCAATAGCTCCAAAAATGAAAATGTATTTGATATTTCCAAGCACCTCAGGCTCCCCTTGAAAAGTGGATGTGAGATGGATGTCCCTGACATTTATAAGTTCATAATTCACCTTGACACCAAATTGGTCAAAGATAGTTGCGACATTTTTATCATTTATGTCCTGAAGTTTAGTGTTCACGCTTTTTAGATCACTGCCTTCTTTCAATAAGATATAAGTGTAGATTCCAAAACTCCCCCAGTTGTTTTGTGCGTTATGAGCAGAAGAACTTGCGGAAATCATTGCCTTTGGCTGAATGTGGGAGGTGGTCGGAACATCTCGATATATGCCAGTCACATTTAGGGTCATGTTATCGATTTTCAGGATTTTGCCTATAGGTTCTTCATTCTTAAAAATCTTTTTGGCCAACGTCTCATTGAGAACAATTGAATTTGGCTCTTGAAGTACAGTTTTTGAATTTCCTTGAATTAAATCATAGCTAAAGACATCAAATACAGTGCTGTCAACTTGAAAAATGTTTTCTTCGAAATAGAATATCCCATCCAAATCGAATCGCGTGCGCCCATTACCGATGAACCTAACATATTGTTCAACTTCTGAAATTTCTGCTTTTGTCGTTTTCCCTAAGGGAAGTTGAGTGACAGCCCAGCTAAATGAGTTGTCCGGCTCAGAAATATGGCTGGAAATCCTATAAATCTGTTCCGCATTGACATGTTGTTTGTCAAAGCTCAGTTCATTGCTTAGATATAATAAGATGAGGAAGCTGGCAACAAGCCCGACTGTAAAGCCGAGAATGTTTAAAGTTGTATAACCGATTTGTCTTTTTAAAAGGCGAAAGGCGATTGTGATGTAATTACTGAGCATAATATTAGGTCGCTTGGTTTAAAAGCAAAAACCCCAATCACCAAATAGAAGTTGTTGCACTTATATGAGTGGTAATTGATTTAGTGTTTTTTAACAGATAGTTGGTTGTAAGTATGTTGAATGTCAGATTTATGAATTTCATATTTCGCAAAGGGTGATGTTCTCAGTTCCTTCATTGATTCTGATTTTACTCCTCGTAACTCTCTCGTGTTCTTTTATCGAATACACCTCACTTATATACATAATATTATCACATGGCTATTAAGTTCTGTGTTGAGATTTCTACGTCAATCCCAATCACTGCAAAAAATATAAAACCAATGATAATGTTGGTAAAAACGCACAATTGTCCAACTTCATGTTGTGCCAACATGTTACATGGCTGTAATTATGATGAGAGCATTATTGCTTGCTGCTCGTAAGGATTAGTCCTTAAAAATCCCCATGAATGCTCGAACCTTTATAGAATATTTATCTAGATCTTCTTTTGAATAATTTCTATTCAAAAGATCATTGTATCCATCCAGCATATCAGTTTTGCTTGTTTTTAAATCTCGATACGCCATGGACCACTCTGGATATTCTCTTGATTCAATTTCTTCATTAAAGAGGGTCATAATACTTTTATGCAACGGGCTTTTTTCTATTTTTTTTGAATAAGGCCTCAACATTATTTTTATCCCCTTCTATTGCTTGTAAAAAATTTCCGTCTTTATAGAGAAGAATTCCAGTAATGTTTATCTGTAAATTATATTTACGCGCTTTTGATAATAAGTCTTTGAGGGCATTGTCTGAAAAAAGAGTCACAGCAGAACTCATGTAAATAATATGATGCATATGGGTTTCTAGATTTTAAGATCTCAAATAATATCAAATGCAAAAAAAATATGTATTGGTTAACTTTTTTGTTGAATCAGATGAATATAAGGACATAAAGAAAGAGTTTACATTATAAACGAGTTACTCACCATCTCTTAGCTCCTCCCGATTGAGCGCTATACTTTTGTTGTTTTTCCAAAAGAAAACTGAGTAGCAGTCCTTCTCAAATTATATAATTGGGTATCCTATAAATCTGTATGGCTTTGTTTGGTGTTTATCAAAGCTCAAATCATTGAACAGATATAATATGGTCAGCAAGCTGGCAGCCAGCCCGTAAACCCAAGAATGCTTAAAGATCTAACCGATTTATCCTTAAAATGTGGAAAGGAGGGAGTGATGTAATTTCTGAGCATAAGATTAGGTCTCTTAGTTTGTCACGCAAAAAAGGTCCATAAATCCCAGTTAGTAAGATTAAATGAACGATTTACGATTTAATATTTTTAAACCAAAGCCCGATGTTCATATGTTGTGGATATGTGGTTTATAACCCATATATTTTAGCATTTTTTGAGGTGCAAAAGTGGTTGAAAACTTGCAACTTGATTTTTTTGCAATTGTCAAATATCAACCTACCTTAGACCTACCAATTGAGGGATATGAAGCTGAAACTTCGGTTCCCGAGTGGACAAAGGGAAGACAACAAACTGCTAAGGCACTTGTAGTCGAAGTTTGAAAACTCGTTCAGGAGAAGAGTCGGATACCCGAGGGGGCTCCAGAGGGCATCAAAACAGTAGATTGGCACAAAGATCACGCTATGGCATGATCTAAGTGAAAAGGGTGAATTCGCAAGAATGACACCCTTTTTTGTTTTAGGGCCTTTCTTAAAATTTGTTTGTCCAAACATTATCTCCATATTCCGATTAATCTTGTTGATAAAACGATGAACAAAATGAAAACAATTTATTCCGTCTTAATATTCCTTCTATTTTCAAATCACCTTTATGCGCAAATGGACTCTATAAATGTGGCTGCCCAAATAATAGGTTTGGATTTCACTAAAGATGAGATCCAACTAATGAAAGGAGGGATAAAGGAACACCTAGGCTATTATGAATCCATGCGAAAACTTGAAATCCCAAATGCACTACCATTTTCATTGATGTTTACTTTTCCTGTAAATCAAAATAAAATAGCCAAAACTCAGCATCCTATTGATTGGGGTCTAGAAAAAAAAGTAGCTATGCCTAAGAATCTAAATGATTTGGCGTTTTACTCCATTTCAGAATTAGCTTCCTTGATTCAGAAAAGAAAAATCACTTCTTTGGAATTGACGAAGTTTTTTCTGGATCGATTGAGAAAATATGGTGATACGCTGGAGTGCGTCATTACGTTGACTGATTCAATTGCTTTGTCTCAGGCGGAAAAAGCAGATCGCGAAATGGCATCAGGAAATTACAAAGGTCTTTTGCATGGTATTCCTTATGGTGTTAAAGATCTTTTGGTGGTGGATGGATATAAAACCACCTTTGGAGCAACGCCATATCAGACCCAGATGCTTGAGGGAACCGCTACTGTGGTGAAAAAATTAGAAGAGGCGGGTGCGGTATTGATTGCCAAACTGACTTTAGGAGCCCTCGCATGGGGAGATGTTTGGTATGGTGGTACCACACGGAATCCATGGAATCTTGAGGAGGGAAGTAGCGGCTCTTCAGCCGGACCTGCTTCTGCAACGGCCGCAGGCTTGGTTCCTTTTGCCATAGGTAGTGAGACGTGGGGATCAATCGTGTCGCCTGCGACTAGATGTGGCAATACTGGACTCAGACCAAGCTACGGTCGGGTGAGTAAGAATGGAGCAATGGCACTGAGCTGGAGCATGGATAAACTTGGTCCGATATGTAAAACAGCGAAAGATTGTGCGATAGTTTTTGAGGTGATAAGAGGAGAAGACGGAATAGATTTACAGGTCCAGAATCAACCTTTCAATTATAAATATCCTTTAGCTATTGATAAATTAAAAATAGGATATCTGGTCGATGAATTTGATCGAAAAGAGGGGAGTAATCACCTCAATGACAGCATGTCCTTGGCCTTGCTTAGAGAAAGCGGAATCGAACTAATCCCGAAATATTTACCCAATAGGTTCAATCCGGAAATCATCAGCTTCATCTTATCGGCAGAAGCAGCCACAGCTTTTGATGATCTCACGCGCACAGGAAAGGATGATTTGCTGGTGCGACAGATAGAAAATGCATGGCCAAATGTATTTCGTCAGGCCAGATTGATTCCTGCTGTAGAATACATACAAGCAAACAGACTCAGGTACCAGCTCGTGATCGATTTTAATGAAATGATGAGTGATATTGACGTGCTTGTAGCACCAAGCTTTGACGGTGATCAATTATTGATGACCAACTTGACAGGACATCCCTGTGTTGTATTACCAAATGGTTCTTATGCAAATGAAAATCCCGGATCGCTAACTCTTTTGGGGAATCATTTTGATGAAGCGACCATTTTGGCTTTCGCCCAATATCTTCAATCAATTACCTCCTACGAAGAGGAACATCCTGAGATGTTTATGAATTGATAAGTTCCAGAATTTAAACGTGTTATAACTTATGAATACCTTTGAATTTAATTTTAAAATAAATCTAGTTATGAAGTATTTATCAAAATCCATGGTTTTTCTAATGGGCATGGTCATATTGGCTTGCGGTCAAGAAAAGAAAAAAGCTGAATCAGAAAACGCAACAGAGGAAACTTCATCCATAACCTTAACCAAAGCGCCCTCATCACCTTCCTTCCTGGATGCGACATTAACCAAAAAAGAGGTGTCGGTGGTTGCCAATGATTCAATGTATTCCGTTGATTATAGCTTTGAGGTGATGAATTATGAATTAGGTGTGCAAACGGAAGATGCTACAACTCGTGGTATAGCGAATTCGGGAAAAGGGCAGCACATTCATTTCATAGTCAATAATGGGCCATATTCTGCACATTATATGCCTGGAATGAGTAATCAATTAGAAGCTGGGAATTATGTAGTCCTTGCATTTCTTTCAAGATCTTATCACGAAAGTGTGAAGGGCGCAGGTGCTTATGCCATTGAAAACCTAACTGTTGGTGATGTAGAGCCTACAGCTGTTGACTTAAATGCGCCACATCTTTTTTATAGCAGACCCAAAGGCACCTATAGCGGTACAGATACTGAGAAATTGATGTTGGATTTCTATTTATTGAATACAACATTGTCTCCTGAAGGTAATAAAGTGAAGGCGACCATCAATGGAACCGAATTTATCATAGACGAATGGGCTCCTTATTATATTGAAGGTTTGGGCAAAGGCGAGGTGAGTCTGAAACTTGAATTGATTGATGCACAGGGAGCCAATATCCCAGGTCCATTTAATGTAGTTGAACGCAAAGTGATACTCGAATAAAGATTTTTCTATAATTGCACTACCGCTTCTCATTTGGGGAGCGGTTTTTTTTTGCTCAAAATATCTTATACTTAATATAATACTGTCCGAAATAGATCATAAATTTTCTCATTTCGTTCACTTTTGATCGATGTAGTTCATGGATTTAAAATATTTAAATATTATTCCAAAGGCTTAATAATTGATCTTAAAGAAGCCAAATCAATTTTTACGGGTCATTGTTTCTTAATGTATTATCATAGATTCGTTTTTGGCACTATATTTTTATATAGGGCTATAGCCAATTTAAACGAGCGTAAATTATGCTTAAAAATTACTTCAACATTGCCCTTCGGAATCTGACCAAACACAAGTTTTATTCAATCATCAACATTCTTGGATTATCCGTTGGTCTTACCTGCTTCTTATTCATCGCTCTTTTTGTGAAGGATGAATTTTCCTATGACAAGCATTTCAGAGATTCGGACAGAATATACCGTGTGGATTTTACAGGAATGATCAACGGTAGCGAATTCATCACAGCGCTGATGTCTTCCCCTGCTGCTAAAACTTTGAAATCAGATTATCCAGAAGTGGAAGATGCTTTTCGAATGCGATCTACGGGCACTTGGTTTGTAAACAGAGTTGGTGAAGTACAAACTTTCAAAGAAGAAAATGTCGTATATGCTGATCCTAATTTCTTTGATTTTTGGGGGGTAAAGCTTCTTGCTGGAGATGCAAAAACCTGCCTTGAGAATCCTAAAACCTTGGTAATTGATCAAACTACTGCAACGAAGATTTTCGGAAATGAAAATGCTGTGGGGCAGATGGTCAGGCTTGATAATAAGGATGAGTATGAAGTGACAGGAGTATATCAAGACCTTCCTAAAAACTCACATTTTCACTATAATATTCTTTTGAATATAAAAGATAGTGAAGATGGTGACAGTCCCATGTGGATGAGCTTCAATCACAACACATACGTTAGAATCAAATCTGAATTTAATCCTAACATTTTTGAGGCAAAAATGCCTGATTTGCTCGAAATTAAAGTAGGTCCAGAAATAGAGCGATTCATGGGTAAGTCATGGGATGAATTTGGAGAAATGGGTAATACTGCCGGAATTACGCTAATGCCATTGATGGATATCCATCTCAATTCTGATAAGATTGGTGAGCATGAGAGAAATGGAGATATCAAATACGTTTATATATTTTCCGCTATTGGTGCATTTATTTTATTGTTAGCCTGCATCAATTTTATGAATCTCGCAACAGCCAGATCTGCGGGCAGGGCCAAGGAAGTGGGTATGCGTAAGGTGATGGGGGCGGTTCGTTCGCAATTGATTCGTCAATTTATGTCTGAGGCATTTTTGATCAGTCTATTATCGACGGTTATAGCCTTTCTTTTGAGCATCGCACTCATGCCGTATTTCAATGAAATTTCGGGTAAGAAGTTGATAGAAATGGATTTATTAAGCTTCGATTTCATCCTGATTATGTCTACAATCACGCTGGTAGTTGGATTATTGGCTGGAAGCTATCCCGCATTTTATTTATCGAAATTCAAACCGGTCGAAACGCTAAAAGGTAAAATCAGACTTGGGGCTAAAAGTGGTGGATTGAGAAGTGTATTGGTTGTACTCCAGTTTACAGTTTCCATTGCAATGATCATTGGTACGGCGGTAGTTTATGATCAGCTTTCTTTTGTGCAAAATAAAAAGCTGGGATTCAATAAGAACCAGGTTATCCTCATCAATGATGTCTGGATATTGGAAGATAAGACCAAAGCATTTAAGCAGGAAGCCTTGCGTGATTCTCGCATTGAATTAGGCACAATTTCGTCTTTTTTACCCATCGGAGAAGAAGGTAATAATAGTGTCTATTGGCTTGGAAAGGATGTTTCTCCGGAAGACACATATGTCATAAATAACCACAGAATCGATTATGACTATGTGAATACCTTGAAGATGGGAATTGTGGATGGAAGGAATTTTTCAAGAGAATTTCCAACAGATTCCCTTGCAATCCTGATCAATCAATCAATGGCAAAACACATGGGATTAACAGAACCAGTTGGCTCACAAATATCCACTTATGAAGGGTGGAATGATTCTATAGTTGTGGTTACTTATAAAGTAGTCGGGGTAGTTGAAGATTTTCATTATGCTTCCATGAAAGAGAGAATTGAACCACTCCTTTTTAAACTAAACCAGGGAAAAGGACGTACAGCATCATTCAGGACTAACAGTGATGATTATGAAGGTACCATAGCCAGTCTTGAATCCACATGGAATGAAATTGCACCTGGCCAGCCTTTTACCTATAGCTTTTTGGATGAAAAATTTGATCGCTTTTATGCTAGTGAAAAGCAAATTGGGAAAATATTCAGCGTATTTGCATTTCTGGCGATTTTCATTGCTTGCCTCGGACTATTCGGATTGGCATCTTTTACGGCGGAACAAAGAATTAAGGAAATTGGTATCCGTAAGGTGCTGGGAGCCTCGATTTACCAAATAGCGAGCATGCTGTCTTGGAATTTCATCAGGTTGGTAGGAGTTGCTTTTGTGTTTGCGGCACCCATTGCTTATTTCGGTATGAAATCGTGGTTAGATGATTTTGCCTATCGAACTGATATAAAAATCTGGATTTTTATTGTTGCTGGTGTCGTAGCTGCAGTTATCGCATGGTTGACCATGGGATTACAATCATGGAAAGCAGCCAGAACAAATCCGGCTAACTCCCTGAGGAATGATTAGACCACATCTTTTTTGATAATTCAAGTCAATGGCCATATTCTCATTGAACAATAAGTGATCGAATGGCATATTCGGTATAGATTTTTTGATCGTTGTTGGCGTATTTAAAAGCCCTGATACGCCATTGATACTTTGCCGAGTCCAACATCAGATTTTGAATTTTCTCTTCGGTTCGACCATATACTTCGTCCATTATGATTTTTTCTGGATCTGTGAAATTGGGTGTGATGGTCATGACCTCATAACCAGCAGCGCCTTCTAATAACTCCCACCACAAGATTATTTCACGTTCCGATAAGTAAACGCTTGAGTCCGATGGTGCTAATATTCTGACGCTCGTATCCCAAGATTCGAACTGGTAATTGGTCGTGTCTATTGTAAAAACGTAATTTGATACCCCAGTGGTAGTTGAATAGTAATTTGCCCCCTGAACGCTCCAGAAATATGTTCCAGGGACTAAAATTTTCTTGAAATTATTTGACGTCAAAGAAGTATCCAAAATGATAGACTCAGAATTGTTGGAATCTACAGATGAAACTAACAGTCTGTAATAGCTGACATTGCTGGCATTCTCCCATGCAAATTCGACCAGCGTATTGGTCAATTGAGAATAATCATAAGGTTGATACATATTTATTTCTTGATTTGATAGATCAGGAATGCCTGAGGAGGTTTCATCACAATGAATGAATAAAAAAGTAACACAAATAAGCAGCGAAGTAATAATTGGTTTCATTCAGGTTTTGCTTTTAGAAATAATGGTTTAGAATCGAAATATAGACCGCTAGAATTATGAATGGTTTCCAATATGAGAAAGTTTATTCATTTTTTTTCTGATCTTGAAATCAAACTCATCTATAACGTGAGAAACATTTTCTTTATAACGTTTTTAAATTAACCCTTTGGAAATTTTGGATGGTGCAAAGACTTGACTAACACATTCTTATTAAATCTTAACAATATTAATATTATCCTCTCTCCTCCGCGATTGTATTGAGGACTCTAAATCCTCATATTTTAAAGGAGATAATTTACCGGTGTAAGTTTTCTTATATCAGTTGGTTTCGTCACCTCTGCGGAGGCAGAGGTCTCATTATGGTGGTATTAGTTAATTTGAATTTCAGCTATTTCTTAACAGTAGTAGAATGTAATCGCTGAAGTTTCCATTTGTTATTTTCTTTAATGGCCATTACGCTTTCTGACCAATGAGCAGTCCTAACCGTATCCTTTCCTTTGATCCAGGCCGCATAATTTTCATAAACTATCCATACCGAGTTTTGGCTGTGCACTGGATTCAAAAAATCAAATCGATTGATCCTTTTGTAATCACTTTTGCTTGACTGCTGTTGTTTTATTCTTAAATAATGGGCTATAGAATCATTGTTCCAAATCATACCGTCTTCAAAAAGCATGAAGTCCTTTGTAAAGTAGTTTGGGATTGCTGATGAATCATAATCTGTCCAAATGGCTTGAAATGATCCCGAAATGAGATTTTTCACGAAATCAATATCAGCTTCTTTTTGAAACTTGTTGGTTACAATATCTCCTGATGTTTTTGATGTCGAGCCATTTTCACAAGCGAATGACAAACAAATTATTAATGGGATGATGAAATTTCTCATAACAACAAATTTACGAGTATTGAGATTCAATTCTTTTGGCTTGTGCAAATCGCTTTTTGAAGAGGTATAAGCGGGACGTTGGCTCATTCAAGTCCTCGATTATATCAGCCCTCCTAATTCTCACCATTTTCAATAAGCCAATTACAAGTATCCGTTGCAAACGTGGACGAGACTCGTCTGAAATTGAATATTAATTCACATTAATATTCCAATCATATGTATGACTTTGAAGGTGATTAATCTGGCAATGGATAAAAGTTATCCACAGATTTCAAAATAGTATGATTTTACAAATGATTATGAGACTGGATTTTTTTAATTTGTAAAGTTGTTCTGCTGATAAAACCACCACTTTATGTACCTGATATTTGATACCGAAACCACTGGTCTTCCTAAGAATAAAAATGCGCCACTTACGGATTTTGAGAACTGGCCGAGATTGGTGCAACTGGCATGGCAGTTACATGATGCCAAAGGAAAATTACTTTCGCAAGGGAATCATATCGTTAAACCTCAAGGTTTTACCATTCCTTTTAATGCAGAAAAAATTCATGGAATTTCCACTGAACGCGCCCATGAAGTAGGTGAAGATCTTAAGTATGTTCTTGCTAAATTCTCTGAAGATGTAAAAAAGGCCCAGGTCTTAGTTGGGCACAACATCGAGTTTGACAATAAAATCATTGGTGCTGAATACCTGAGAACAGAGCAAATCAACTTGCTTGATGGATATCCAAACATCGATACAGGACTAGATACCATTGAGTATTGTAACCTCTTGATGGGCAATGGGCGGAAGAAGATGCCAAAACTGGTCGAGCTTTATGAGAAGCTTTTCGGAGAGCCATTTGTGGACGCTCATGATGCAGCTTATGACGTAGATGCTACCTCCAAAGCCTTTTTTGAGTGTCTGAAGAGAAAAGTTATCAAGACGTTCGATGACACCAGTCCAGCAGCAATCGTATATGAGCAACCGGATCTGTCTGAAGCTAATTTTGCCTGGGTCAGGAAAACTGATACCACAAAAGACACAATATCAACAGTTACAGTCGAGGAGATCAAAGGATCTTTTTGCCATCTTCATGTCCATTCCCAATGTTCAGTGCTTCAAGCTACTCCAGAGGTAGAATCTATTGTGGCCAAGGCCAAAGCACTCAATATGCCCGCCGTAGCGCTTACGGATTTAGGAAATATGTTCGGCGCTTTCAAGTTTGTAAGAGCGGCCCTTAAGTCTGGCATAAAACCGATAGTGGGCTGTGAGTTTTACGTGGCTGAAGAACGGAAAACCCTACAGTTCACCAAAGACAATCCCGATAGACGATTTCAGCAGGTGCTTTTAGCAAAAAATAAAAAGGGTTATGAGAATCTGATCAAGCTGTCTTCTTTGGCATATATAGAAGGAAACTATGGTCTGTTTCCTCGGATAGATAAACAATTAATTCAACAATATTCTGAAGGCCTGATTGCCCTGAGTGGTGGACTCAATGGTGAAATCCCCCACCTTATATTGAATGTGGGTGAAACTCAGGCAGAAGAAGCTTTGCTTTGGTGGAAAGAAGTTTTTGGAGATGACTTCTACTTGGAACTGAACAGGCACGGTCTGGATGAAGAAAATCACCTTAATGAGGTTTTGAGGACTTTTTCAACACAATTTGGAGTCAAGATGATCGCGGCTAATGAACTCTTTTATTTGGATAGAGTGGAGTCGAAAGCCCATGATGTTTTGCTGTGCATCAAAGAAAACGAAAAACAAAGTACACCGATAGGAAGAGGTCGCGGATTCAGACCAGGGTTGAAAAATGATGAATATTTTTTCAAGACTCAGGACGAAATGAAAGCCGCGTTTTTGGATGTGCCAGAGGCCATCGAAAACATATCTGAGCTCATTGGGAAAGTTGAAGAATACAAATTGGAGCGTGAAGTTCTTCTACCAAAATTTGATATTCCAGAATCTTTTTTGATACCTGAAGACGAGAATGATGGTGGCAAAAGAGGTGAAAATTCATATCTCCGTCATCTTACATATGAAGGTGCCAAAAAGAGATATCCTGATCTTACTGATGAAATAAGGGAAAGAATTGATTTTGAGCTTGAAACAATCAAAAACACAGGATACCCTGGTTATTTTTTGATTGTACAGGATTTTACATCAATGGCACGCAAAATGGGTGTGGCGGTGGGTCCAGGTCGGGGATCGGCGGCTGGATCTGTGGTGGCTTACTGCACCTGGATTACCAATGTAGATCCGATTGCTTACGATCTGCTTTTTGAGCGTTTCCTGAATCCTGATAGGGTTTCACTTCCCGATATTGATATCGACTTTGACAATGAAGGTCGAGATAGGGTTATTGACTATGTGGTCAATAAATACGGGCATACACAAGTAGCACAAATCATCACTTATGGCACCATGGCTCCAAAATCAGCCATCAGAGATGCGGGTCGGGTGATGGAGCTCCCTTTATCGGAAACGGATGCCATTGCAAGACTGATTCCAGAAAGGCCAGGTATTAAATTCTCGAAGGTGTTTGGCGAAGTGCCTGAGTTGGAGGCGATGCGCAGGGGCAAAGATTTGCCTTCTCAAGTACTGAATCAGGCCATCATTTTAGAAGGATCGCTTCGAAATACGGGTGTTCATGCCTGTGGGGTTATCATCACGCCAAGTGATATGACCAACTTTGTTCCTTTGGCCAGAGCCAAAGATTCTGCTTTGTATGTGACTCAGTTTGATAACAGTGTGGTGGAAGCAGCTGGAATGCTGAAGATGGATTTTTTGGGGCTTAGAACACTTTCGATTATCAAAACCGCTATTGAAAATATTCAAAAACGGCATGGAATACTGATTGACATAGATGAGATTCCTCTCAATGATACCAAAACATATGAGCTTTATCAAAAAGGGGAAACCAACGGAACCTTCCAATTTGAATCACCGGGGATGCAAAAGCATCTCAGAGCGCTGAAACCGGATAAGCTGGAGGACTTAATCGCCATGAACGCCTTGTATCGCCCAGGACCGATGGAATATATTCCCGATTTTATCGATAGAAAGCATGGCCGTAAACCGATCGTCTATGATTTGGACGTGATGGAAGAAAATTTGGCTGAAACCTATGGTATCACGGTTTATCAGGAGCAGGTAATGCTTCTTTCACAAAAGATTGCTGGATTTACCAAAGGTGAAGCCGATGTGCTGCGTAAAGCCATGGGTAAAAAGCAGCGTGAGGTGCTTGATAAGATGAAACCTAAATTCATTGAGCAGGCGAAGGAGAAAGGACATGCTGAAGTCAACCTCGAAAAAATTTGGAAGGATTGGGAGGCTTTTGCAGCCTACGCCTTCAATAAATCACATAGTACGTGTTACTCGGTTGTAGCATATCAGACTGGATATCTGAAAGCCAACTATCCGGCTGAATACATGGCCGCAGTGCTTACTCACAACCAAGGTACTATTGAGAAGGTGAGTTTCTTCATGGAAGAATGCCGAAATCAAGGCATCAAAGTATTGGGCCCTCATGTCAATGAATCTGGCCTCAACTTTGAAGTCAATGCCGAGGGCGAGATCCGTTTTGGACTGGGTGCTGTCAAAGGAACTGGCGAATCAGCTGTGTTGGCGATCATTGAAGAGCGAGATAAAAAGGGGCATTTTAAAGACATATTTGATTTTGCATCAAGGGTCAATCTGCGTTCGGTAAACAAGAAATCTTTCGAAAGCCTTGCCAAGGCAGGTGGATTTGACTGTTTCGAAGAATTTCACCGCAGACAATATGTGGATCAGGATGAAGACGGAACTTCTCTTATCGAAAAAGCGATCAAATTTTCGAACAAGATGCAGCAAGAGGAGGAAAGTGCACAATCCTCTTTATTTGGAGGTGGAGGTTCTTCTGGCGATGTAACCATGCGTCCAAGAATCGGGCGAATTGAGCCTTATGGCGAAATCGAGAAACTCAATATTGAACGCGAGATGGTGGGTCTTTACATTTCTGGTCATCCACTTGATCAGTTCAAGTTTGAAATGCATTACCTAACAAACGCTACGTTGAGTGACCTCAAAGATTTGGAGAATTTGAAAAACCGAGAAGTAAAAATCGGAGGGATGATCACCAACGTTCAACACCGGATGACCAAAAAAGGAAAACCATTTGGTCAATTCATTATTGAGGATTACACCGACAGTCATACCTTTTTCTTGTTTTCTCAGGATTATATTACCTTCAAGCCTTTTATGGAAACGGGTTGGTTCCTTTATATCTCAGGCGCAGTTCAGAACAGATGGAATGGTGAAGAATTAGAGTTGAAAATCAACCAGATGGAGCCATTGGATGAGATCCGGGAGAAAAAAACGAAAGGAATAGAACTACACATGCGTCTGGAGGATGTGAACAAATTGCTCATAGATGATATTGAATCCTTTGGCAAAAAATACCCCGGAGCAAATGTGATGAAACTGAATGTAGTAGCACCATTTGAAGGACGTGTGATCAATCTGGAAATGCTGAGTAGGAAAATGACGGTGGCATTGTCAGATGAGCTATTTAAGGATCTGGACAAAATGGATGAATTACAATATAAAGTGCTTATGAATTAATTTTAATTGTTTTTTGTCTCTCACCTAACAAACTGAGAGAATGTTAAAAACCAGTCAAACTTAATGACATACATTTGCGTTCTCTTACCGAATAATTGAAAATTTAAAGCAGTATAAAATGGCTAAACCAATTGAAATAACAGATCAGAATTTCGACGAAATTCTTAAAACAGATAAACCAGTATTGATTGATTTTTGGGCAGAATGGTGTGGGCCTTGTAAGATGATAGGGCCGCTTGTAGAAGAGTTGGCTTCTGATTATGAAGGAAAAGCAGTGATAGGTAAAGTAGATGTGGATGTAAATCCTGAAGTATCAGCCAAATTTGGAATTCGATCTATCCCTACACTTTTGGTATTTAAAAATGGTGAAATTGTAGACAAGCAAATTGGTGCAGTTCCTAAAACAGTATTGAGCCAGAAGCTAGACGCACAACTGGTCTAATCTGATAAAAATCTTATTGAAAACCCGGGCTGTTAAGTCTGGGTTTTTTAATGTCTTTTTTAAATAGCTGTCATTCTTCCGCAAGTGTGAATTCCTTGATCTCGGCAAATTCAAGGTTCTTATTGACATAATTTATAATAAGGATAAAACACGAATGCAATGAACAAGGACATTCACACAGGCACTTAATTCACGATTAAGGTAAATTGTCTTTGAAGACACAGACTGTAGCGAGAATCAAAAAAGTAATGTCACTCATCCCTCAGCACATTGGCCGGATCAGCGGTAATTGTTTTATAGAAGTTAGAAAGTACAGTAAGTGAAGATATCAATATCGCCAAAAGCCCCGCAAGAAGAAAAGGCCATATGCTAAGCTCTATCCTATATGCAAAATCAGCTAGCCATTTCCCAACAATAAAGTAGGCCAACGGAATGGAGACACCCAAAGAAATCAGGATCAAGATGAATTGCTCCCTATAACCTACATAAAACAACTTGAGTGTACTTGCTCCTAATACCTTTCTAATGCCAATCTCTTTGGTCTTCTGCTGTGCGATAAAGGTGGCTAAAGCAAACAATCCCAAACAAGCAATGATGACTGTAAGGATGGCAAAGATGCCCAATATCTGTCCCAGGTTATTCTCACTTTTGTACATGGCCTTGAGTTCTGTATCCAATACTGAATAACTAAATGGCTTATTTGGAACGAACTCTTCCCATGTTTTTTGAATGTGAGCAAGGGATTGATTATTGATTTCATTCACACGAATGGCAATGTTTCGAAAGAAGAAAAATCCATTTGGCCCGCGCTGTGGCACATCAAGTACAAATGGGCCTATTTCTGAATGAAAGGATTTGTAGTTGAAATCACGAACCACCCCAATGATACGCTCATTGCCATTGTTGCTACGCATTTGTTTGCCCAAGGCCTCTTCCGGATTTGAATAACCCAGTGTTTTGGCCATGGCCACATTGATCAGTACAGACAGACTGTCTTCATTGTCAAAGTCCTCATCAAAATCTCTGCCCGCAACAATCTCCAGTCCCATGGTCTTTACAAAACGCTCATCAATTTGTAATGCCGGATAGAAGTTATTTTCACCAGGCGCCATTCCATCATGGTGAAAATCGTGGTTGTTATTGTTTGTGCCAATGATGTCGCTCATGATAGTGATGTCTGAAATGGTGCTATTCGCAAGCAATGATCCTTTGAAGGCGTCTAATCTTTGGCCGAGATTGGCATTCACCGCATTGAGGATGATCACATTTTCAGCATGATATCCATAGTCTTTATTATTGAGCAGTTGCAGTTGCTGATAGGTCACATTCGTGAAAATAATCAGTGTGATGGCTATCGAAAACTGACTAACTACCAATGCCTTTCTCAAAAGTTGACCTTTGGTATTAGAAATGAATTTCCCTTTAAAAACGAGCAAAGGATCAAATGAGGAGATAAAAAACGCAGGGTAAACCCCCGAGACTAGACCAATAATCAATACTATTCCAAACTGGAGTAATAAATTTTGAAGGTTGAAAATATCTGAAATCGAAAGACCTATCAGTTCATTGAGGACTGAGGCGGACAAATAACATATAATCAGCGCAATCAAAAAGGAAATCATAGCGATGATCACCGACTCAGAAAGAAACTGAAAAACCAGCTGTGCTTTCGTCGCTCCAGCCACTTTTCTCACACCTATTTCTTTGGCTCTAAGCAGGGAAAAAGACGTAGACAAGTTGATAAAGTTGACTATTGCAATGAGAATCAGAAATAAGGCACATGAGATGAATATATAGACATATTTGATGTCACTATTGGCTGCCATTTCAAATTCCAGGTGCGATTTGAGGTGAACGTCTTTGATCGGAATCAGGTAGTGACTGGTCATATCTCGTGATCGTTCGTTGAAAAATTTCTGCACAAATTGCGGGAATTGGTTTTTCTCGAGATCAGCTATGGACGCATTGGGACTTAGGCGAACATAAGTCCAAGCTGGATTCCAGACCCATTGGTTTTTAAGAAATGGTACATTACTTTCTATGGTCTCCATAGAAAGTAATATTTCCGCTTTTATATGCGAAATACCACCTTGCTCATAGATTCCCGTAACTTCAAAATTGTTTCTATTGAATCCCTCGTGAACAAATTTCTGACCGATAGCATCTGTATCTCCAAAGTATTTTTTAGCCAAATCAGCTGAAATAACTGCGGTGAATGGATTATCCAAGGCAGTGCCTGCATTGCCCCGGATCAGGGTAAAATCAAGCATATTGAAAATGCTCGTGTCTGTGAAATACACATGCTCTTGATTGAATTTCCTCTTATCCTCAAGCTCTAAAGTGACAATAGGTGTTTGGAAGTTGAAAAGTCTAACTTGATTTTCAATCAAATCAGGGTATTCGTTCAGTAGGGTTGGTCCTGTAGGGTAAGGACAGCTGGACGAGTTTTCGAGATAGTTTTCACTTTCTATAATTTCTGCAAGGCGATAGAGTCTTTCATAATTCGGATGGCTTTGATCATAACTCATTTCCTTTCCAACATATTTGAAAATGAAAATGAATGCTGCAAGGCTTATGGCAAGACCAACAATATTAATACTGCTTATCAATTTGTTCTTGGCCAAACTACGTAAGGTAGTTTTGAAATATTCAAGTATCATTTGGTCTGAGTTAGTGAAATTATTGAACTCTCTCTAGTATGCGAAGAATGTTTACGTAATGAATTGGCAGCTAGACGGTCATTTTTATATGAATGGTTTAAAGTTGTATTAATCTTGGTTTGAGAATTGTTTGTTCGATTAATATAATAAAAATGCCGAATAGATATTAATAGATACATTTAATGTATGTACATTTAATGAAAATTATATCTTATGTCAGAACCTAGAATTGCTGCAAAACAACCAATGCCAATTGAGTTGGAAGAAGGAAAAAATTACGCATGGTGCGCATGTGGTCTATCAAGCAAACAGCCATTTTGTGATGGGTCGCACAAAACAACTGATTTTACCCCGGTAGTATTTAAGGCAGAGGCCACTGGGATTAAATACATGTGCATGTGCAAGCACACTGCAAACCCTGGATTTTGTGATGGTTCACACAAAGCACTCGATTAAATATCACAGAAACATTTTTTGAAGACAATTCCATAGTGCGGTTTTCTCAGCTTTATTATCATGTAAAGCTGAGAGCGGTGATGCAATCAGAACTTCTTGCTCCTTGTTGTTGATGCATTGATAGAGATCCATTGAATTATCATAATATCCATCTGAATTTTAGATCAAATCTTAATTTGTTGTAAAAATACTTTTGGATAGAAACAGGTAATGAGAAATAGTTATGAGCACAATAAGTTATCAATATCTCTATAGATCTTTCATGTTCAAAACTTACTAGTTAATTATAACTCTGAAAGATGATTTTAATTCAGACGAATTGCATAGCCCAACATAATTGCATGGCTTTTGGTCCAGTGGTAATCAAAAAAATGATTAAAGTTAGTAGCAGGTTTTCTAAATTCAAAAATATAATCCGCATACAAAAATGAGTGGGTGCCTATTTCATATTTTAGACCTGAACCTACTTGAATTCCTTTTTGATAAGTTCTGAAATCAGAATCTAATGGTTGTGATGTAGGCACTTCATCGTATGGCATCCATGAGTATCTAATTCTTGCTTCGTATTTTGGTTTTATGATGAAAGAATTAAGGAAACCAATGCTCACATACGGACTTATTTTACCTAGAGGAAAATGATATTGGAAACTCAAAGGAATTCTGATAATAGAATAGTTCAATAAAATATAGTGTTCATCACCTCTATCATCAAATAGCGTATTTTTTAGATATCCTTCATATTGCTGTTTTGAAAGGCTAGGAGCAATTGACAAATAAATCCTGTGAAAGCTTTCATAGGGCTTAATGATAAAATTTACTCCTGCCAATTGGCTATTGTCCTGAATTAACCCTTTTGAAGCTTTTAATCCTAATTGACTTTTAATGAATCCTCCAAATGGCGCTATATAAATTCCGTTTTTTGTGGATTTGGTGTAGTCAATGCACTTGTATTCATCACACATCATTTGATGATACTTTTTTGTAACATTTATTAAAGAGGAATGGGTGAATTTTGCTGTTGAAATTTGATCAACGAGTGTCGGAGCATCATTGAAAAGATAAATGAGTTCACCTCTAAATTGATTATTATAATCTTCAAATTGAATACCATTCGGTGACTGCCTTGTTACAATTTCGTTTTGAAGCTCAAAAATTTTCCCGTGTTTTTCAATGTAATAACTGGGATGATCATCATTTTTGAGATAGTACAAATTATTGATTCCAAATAGTAAATACTCGAGGAAGTAGTTTTGAGTATTTTCAGCACCTTCATTGACTTGTTTGGATACGTAATATTTATTTTCGGATTCTACTCTAAAACTGATTATTTCAAATGGTCTGAAAATCTGAGATTCTTCATTGAGATTCCTTCGGAATTCACAATATTCACTATTTCGCTTGTCGTTTCCTAAGTTGATATAACCACGAATTGTATCCTGGTTGTTATGGATTACAAAGCCGTTTTTAAAATCCTTTTGGCTAAACACATCTAAAAAAGAGAAGGTTAAAACGGACGTTAGTAAGTATTAAAATTGTTCTATA
>JBLICU010000052.1:0-24934 GCA_047632435.1 Cyclobacteriaceae bacterium | reverse complement strand
TATCAGCTTTGGCCAATACATATAACCTTAAGCTCTCAATCTGAGTGTCACTCATTTTTTCTTCAGGGTAATGCGGCATATACGGCCTTGCACCCGGAGACGCATAAGTTCCTTTTCTAATGATCTGATAAATAGAAAAGTCATCATCATTCTGAAACATATGCTTTTTCAAATACTTAAAAGTTTTCGGCGCATAATCAAGGAGAAAATCAGAAACCCCACCTTCCTGATGACAATATCTACAACTAGTTTCATAAATCTGCTCACCGATAATCACATCACCTTTCATCCCATATCCTTCTTTTTTATTTTCTAACACATGCCCAAAAGTGGCAGGAGAGGCGGTCATATAATAGCCTTTTAATTCGTTTACTAACGTAGTATCTGTAATCTCATCTTTCAAGGCGTTAGTGACTCGCAATTTTATAGATTCAGGAATTTCTAGATCAGCCATTTTCAATTCCAAAGTCCAGTAATAGGCCAGAATTGCGTCTTCTTCCCATTTCTCCAAAGGTCTTCCCTGGGAGCATTCAATTGCGCAAAGTTGGATGGATTCTCTCAGGCTGCTATTGGCCGCTCTTACGCCTTCTCCGTATTTCAGGAAATAGTCATCGTTGTACCAGCTTTCACGATTCACAATCCCCCAAAACGTAGTTCCTTGTAGAAAAGGAATACCATGTTCGATGGCATATGGCAATCTGGTATCTGGATCAGAAAACCGAATGTCCATTTCCTCTCTTTCTGAATTGTGGCAATTGGTGCAAACAAAATATTTACTTATGGGCTTGCTCTTTTTACCATCGGCCAAGACTGCCTGTCCCGTTTCTACCAATTCCTTTCCAATTTCGATTTGTTTCTGATCCCAATCCATTTCATGAATGGGAGCCGGATCACCTAGCGTCTGCAGAACATGATTTAAGGATAGCTCATTAAATAGAGAAGGGTTTCCCCATTCAATCAAATTGGCCCCTAGAAGTGATATTCCTAATATAATAAGTGCGGTTGGTTGCCAGATACGTTTTTTCATGATCTACTA
This sequence comes from Cyclobacteriaceae bacterium, assembly GCA_047632435.1. Taxonomy (GTDB): domain Bacteria; phylum Bacteroidota; class Bacteroidia; order Cytophagales; family Cyclobacteriaceae; genus JAMZMI01. The sequence goes on along the minus strand of JBLICU010000052.1, from coordinate 23,898 downwards.
AAATTTACGTTTGGCTACTTTGAAGTCACGGGTAATGTTAAAACCAAGCATCACACCTAGATCTTTCCACTTGCCAGTGGATTCGGTAAGAAACAAAGGCTCGACCATTCCTGAAGAATTTGATAAATGTAATTGAAAGACGTGGGCCTTTGTTTGAAACTCTGCACCAAGAGACAAACTGCTATTTCTTCCAGTGGCGAGTTGACCGTATAGTCTTGGATAATATTCCAGTTGTATCGCCATCACTTTTGTTACCTGCACTTTGGAAGCAATTCCAAAAAAGAGTAGATCATTTGTGATTTGTCTATTATGCACATAATTTCTATGCACATAGGTCGGCATGAGTTGGAGTGAAAAGGAGGGCGAGAATTTTCTGGCCACAATCACCTGTGTGAAATAGGTAAGCCGATTAGCAACAGGGTAATCCAATTCCTTGTTTTGCCATTTCAATGAATTGTAAGTCATACCTGTCAAATAAGTCATGGAGATAGGCATGTTTCTGCCGCCAGAGCTTTGACTTTTATGTTTGTACTTCATGTATCCATCAAAAGTCTTCTGGAACGAGCTTCTACCTAGTCCAACATCCAAGTTATTGGTGATTGCATAGTCAAGCCCATATCTGATTGTACCCTGATCCAAGCCCCAGAGTTCATTGGCCCCACGATTGATTTCTCCGAATCTGTGTGAAATGATGAATTTAATTTCTCCTTGCATGCCAGATTCCACCGAATGTCCATTAATGATTCTAGTGTCTCTGAATGTTTGGTAGGCATAGTTAATTTCTTCACGGTTATCTTGTGAATAAACAGGTAGAGACATCACCAGTATTAACGTGATTAAAATTGCACTAATCTTGATCATTTTATTTGTCTTTTGGGGCGTGGCTTCTAGTATAAATCCGGTTCATACTCAAGTATAGCTTGCACTGTAAGAAAGGGTTTGCTGGGGTCTTCAGAGTAATAAAGACTGAAATACTCAGAGCGCTTTTCTGTAAGCAAATTTCCCGAATAAAAGAACTGAACATCTTTAGTTGTGTATTCTCCTGAAGAGTATATTGATCTCACAATTTTATTTCCTGAATAAACATAAACAGTCGACCAATGGTCGCCAAATTCTTTAATCAACAGCCCGTTTTTTGAATATTGGTATTGTGTTTTGACAGATCGAACCCCATTTTGTTCGATACCTTTTTCAATTAATTTAGAACCACTATATATAAAGTACTCTTTATATATAGTCTTAGTTTTATTGTAAGCGCTGTAATGGATATATTCAATGAAATCGAGTTGCTCCTTAGTGTATGAGTATATCTTTTGCTCATAACCTCTTGTTAGCGTATCAATGTAAGTTTTCTCCGTAAAAAGTAAACCCTCTTTATATGTGTAATCTGTAGTTCGAATTTTGCTCGGAAATTCAGGATCGTTATTTCCTTCATTGTAATAAACTAACATTTTTATCAAATTGTCTTCTGCATCATAAAAGAATTCTGACTTCTTATTCGCGGATTCATTGCCTACAAATTCTTCCGTTTCCTCCACTAAAAGTCTACTTGAGTTATAGGAATAATCAATTACTCTAATCAAATCCCCAGAAATTCCATCAAAAAAATGTTCAGACTTTATAGGCTGTATTTTAGTAATAACTGGGCCAGGACCAGGTTCACAAGAACTAATCAATAACGTGAATAATAAAGAATGAAGTAGTATTGTTCGTGTTTTCATAAGCGTTTTTTTTAAATTGAAAAGATCAAGTTTCATTCTCTAATAGGAAGGATGGATAAATAGAAAGTCCGTCCTTTAAGCTTAAAACCATATATTACATTGATGGATTAATTGACCTGACATAACTTTCGGTAATGGTCAAAATTTCGTCATCAGAAAACTGATCAAAGTCGTATAGGTATTGTTGTTCCGTGAGTTTGATTTGGAGCTCGAGTACATTTTCCGTGAGCTTTATAATCGAACATTCCCAGTAGTTATTGAATAGAGGGGATGCATCAAGAACTAAGTTGTTATCATTCAATGACCAAACACCAGTTACGTAATTACGATAATAAGAATGGTCTTCATCTATGAATAGGGCAACACTAACTGCCTCCTGATCCAAGACTTTATTTGAGTTTGAGCCTTCAATTATAATTTGTTCCAAAGTCCACCCTCCAGTCAAAAGTTCTGGTTCTATATCATCGCTTTTACATGCGACTATGAAAATCAAAATGATTACCAATAATGTTTCTTTTAAAAATTTAACAATGAGATGTTTCATAATATTAATTGTTTAAAGACCCTTCGCTGATCCAGGTAGCAACCAATTCAATGGAGCAGTTGTCCAGCATAGCTGCTCCATCAGGCATGGGTAAGTATCCTGCGGAATGTCGCATTGATCCCAACAATGAGCCGTCATTGGCACTCACCAATAGGTTTGTAAAATTGTCTAATACAATTTGTCCTGCTCTGTCATTTCCATTATGGCAGCTTGATTGATTGCAGCGGGCATTCATTAGCGGTAAAACCTGACTTGAAAAACTCACTTGTGTGTCTTTGCAACTTGTACTGCTCAGTGTTGGATAGAGGTCTTCTTGATTGTCATAATAACATGATAGACTAATCAACATGATAAAAACTCCGCTAATACCAATATGTGCACTTCCTAATTTTGGCATATGTTTTAAAATCATTTGCATTTTTTAGTTGTTTTGCGCTCCTTCAGATATCCAATGTTCCATTTGGGATATTTCACAATCAGGTATAGCCGCCCCTTGAGGCATTAAGGGAAATCCTCCTGTATGAGTTATGGTACCCAGAAGAGACCCATTGTCAGCAGCTATTTTGATTTTATCATAACCTTGCAGTGAGATTCCACCATCTGATCTGGTGTTGTTATGACACCTGTTACAATAGTTATCCATTATTGGCACTACAGCAAGGGTATAAGTGAACACAGTCGGATCACAACTGGTGCAGGTGAAATTCTCAGCACCTTGACCAATCCAATCTCTGATGATATCTTTTTCTGTCTGAGACAGTGCATTGTCTGGTGGTGGAGGCATTCTATCATCACCGCCTTCAAACAGAGATTCATAGAGCCCACTTTTTCCTGGATTATATGGCTTCACCTTTCCTGTTCGAATTGTGTTTGCATAATTATTCAAAATCACTCCTTCTTCAGCCGTTTTGGTATCATGACAACCTGTATATGCACATGAACTTATTAAGATCGGAAGCACATCTTTTTCGAAATAGATTATTTCCGGATCACATTCAATCTTCGTAATATTTCCAGCACTGTCTATAATTTGGTTGTCTTGGACTTGTTGCGCATAATCAATGATTGGAAAAACTGGATCATGCTGACAAGCACTGAATATAATAATTGTGACGAAAATGGTTAAGGTGATTTGTTGTAATTTCCATGTTCTCATTTCATAGTTATTTGACGGATATCGCCATGACGGTGAATATTAAATATGGGTTGCCTTGGCTGAAAAATTAATCCAATCTGTAGAATATAAGTGCCTGACCTTGAAGTGTATTATATTGACTTTCTAGCACCCCCATTTTTTTACCACCCAAAGATTTTTGAATTTGTATGGCTCCTTCAAATTGGGTACCTATTCTGTAACGAATGCCACTACCGAAACCATAGGCGGGGAATGTGAATTTATTCTCTGATTCAAAGTTGGGGCTTATGTAACCACTTTGATTAGTGTCGAAAACATGGGTTTCACTTATGCTTGCTCTTGCTTTAAGGGAGATAGAAACATAAGGATTGATTTTATTATTTGGAAGAATATATATTCTTGCTTCTAGTGGGATATCTATCCAATTTAAATTGACTTTTAGTTCTTTGATCTCCGGCTGTTCTTCTTCGGTGTATTTTTCAAAGTCATAATAATCAATAATATTTTGATCACTTGACGATGTTATGTCGAAATGCTTTTCGTGATTGGAATGGTTATAGGATATTCCTGTAGAAATGCCAATGCGATCATTCGGTTTGAATTCAGTTCCTAAAGAAAAGGAATACGTAGTGGCGTTTCCCATCTCATTAATAGGCGTGGATCCAATTCCTGGCCCAGCATACAGCCACCACGATTTGCGGTTTTCTTTGTATTGTTCGTCTCTGACTTCTGCAAGACTTTTAATAGGAGTCGAGATTATTTTTTGATCTTTATTTTCGTTTATTTTTTGCTTTTCAATGGCGTATGCTTTGATTGGAGCTATTTCCACGCTATCCATCCCTATTTTTTCGGATGCTTGTGTCGCTGCTTCAGGATCATACTTTATAAATTCGGTAAAAACATCAAGAAGCTGCTGGTCGCTAAGGTTATCTATTGTGAAGGGTTCCTGTATCACTTCATTTTTAAGCAATCCAATTTGGTCTTCTTTTTTAGTTTCTGCTGCATAGCCATTTATTAAGTTTTCGATAACGGCGTATCCCGACGCTGACTCAGCAATTTTCTCAAGCAAAGAAGTCAATTGATCGCTCTTAAGGCCTTGAGCTATTTTTCTTTCTTTAGGATAATTCACCATGGTTGTAGTTTCCGATGCAGATAATATATCAAGACTAGAAGGTGATTCAGGTAAGCGAGCCCCAGCAAATAATTCTTGAAATAATTCCGGGTTCGACTCTAAAGTAGCAATGAGCTGTTCCATGACCTCATTCACAAAACGCTGAGAATCTTCTGGTGCAAGTCGAAAAGACGGCCTGGATACATTTGCGTATTGATATTTAGATATGGCTGCTGGAGCGATTCTAGTATTTTGTGTTACGTTATTATTGGATATGATGCGTTTGGTGATCGCTTCTAAACTATCCCAAAATAGGGTATCAGGTTGAAATAGAACTTGGGAAGGATTTTGATCTAACGGAACAAAATTCTTCTGCATTGAAATAATAGTCTCTTCAAGGATATAGGTGCGGTAGATAAAAAATAGGGAAGTGATTAAAAGTAGCCCACTGGTTGCAATCAACACTTTGGTCACTGCCGCAATAGCCGTGCTACTGATGCCGGAGAGCCCATCAAACAGTAAACTCACCTCAGATCCTGATGGACCAATGGGGTCAATATGACTCTCTAATTTAGATTTGATAATATCGTCAAATCTCGAGTTATCCATTTCTCACAATTTTAATTGCTTGCATATTCAATAATATTTTCTGTAGTTTTATTCGTGCTTTCGACAGATTTGATTTTGACGTCCCGGTTGTAATGCCAAGTTTGATCCCAATTTCTTCATGTTTAAATCCCTCCACAGCATAGAGTGTAAAAACCATCCTATAACCTCGAGGAAGCTGCGCAATGCCCTTAAATATATCTTCTGCTGATAGTTTGTCCATCACGTTTTCGGACATATCCACGGCATCATGATCGACAATATCCAAATGATGCTGCTCATGTTGATGCTTTCTGAAATGATCTATGGCCGTATTGACAACAATTCTTCGCAACCACGGTTTAAAAGCACTTTCAGTTAAGATATTCTCGAGTTTCGCAAAAGCTTTAATAAAGGCGTCATGAACGATTTCCTTGGCGTTTTCTCTATCGTCGCTATAGCGTAGAGCCACGCTCATGCAATAGCCATAGAACTGTTCGTATAGTTCAAATTGGCTCTTCTTGTGGCCCTTTGCCGCCTTTTTTAATGATATGTTTAGGTCTTTGTGCACTTACCTGATGTTGCCGAGACGGTGAACTATCAAAAATGGTTGCCTAAGGTATAACTTAAATAATCCCTAATTATTGATTGATAAGGGCTGATACTGGATTACCGGTTTTTTGCTTGCTCCTGGAGCACATCATATAAATAGGCGACTATATTCAAGATTCATAATGGATCGCTAATTTCTGATTACCTGTCAATTATTGTCTGCGCACTAAAGATATTTCAATTCCTAATATCACACTTTAAGTTTTAAACTTTCCACTTTATTTTTCAAGTTTTCTTTATCACAACATTCAAAATCACCCCAGCCAGCACCAAGCCCATTCCCGCGTAAGTCATGAGATTAAAAGTCTCGTCAAAAAACAACCAACCAAAACCCAGCGCATAGATAATCCCGACATAATTGAGGATGGAAACTTTCGATACTTCAGCCACTTGATAGGAGCGAGTCATGAAATATTGGGCAATCTGTGTGCACAAACCGACGGCAAGCAATACCAACCAATCCCAACCTTGCGGCTGCACCCAGACAAAGCCAGACCATATGATAGCAATTGGCATCACAACCAATGGGAAATAGAATATGATTACCAATGGGTGTTCTGAAACTTTGAGTTTGCGGACAAAGTTGTAGGCCAGAGCGGTTCCCAAAGCAGAGCTGATTCCCACACCAAGATGGAAATAGGAGATACGCGCATCAAATCCCTGAATGATCAAAACACCAGCAAAGCTGATAAGGAAGAATAGTCCCTGAATGGGAGTGACCTTTTCTTTAACCAGAAACACACCCAAGATGGTGGCAAAAATGGGAGCCATGTATTGCAAAGTCGCCGCTGTAGCCAGGGGAATTTGTTGGAGCAGATAAAAATAGGTGACCAATGCAAATGCGCCGCTCGCCCCGCGTAAAATCAATATTGGTTTGTTATTTCCCCAGACACTCACATTTTGGCGTGCCAGGAAATAGTAACTAATGACAAGAGAAATGATACTGCGGAATAATATGATTTCAATAGCAGGAATATGCGGAATCAATTTCACACAGACTTTCATCACCATAAAAACAAAAGTTGCAATCAGCATGAACCTCACACCATCTGATAATTGCATCAGATCTCCATTATTCCGTCGGTAATGACCAGCTTACGATCAGCCATATCAGCCAAATGCTCATTGTGAGTAACGATCACAAAGGTTTGATTCAATTCCGTCCTTAGATCAAAGAACAATTGGTGCAGCTCCTCTGCATTTTTCGAATCGAGATTTCCACTCGGTTCATCCGCAAAAATGATTGAAGGGCTATTGATCAAAGCGCGAGCTACAGAAACACGTTGTTGTTCTCCACCTGATAATTCTGAAGGTTTGTGTTCGGCTCGTTCTGAAATATTCAAGAGTTGCATCAATTCTTTTGCACGCTTTTTAACTTCATTTTCAGGCCTGCCGCCTATGAGTCCTGGAATAGTAATATTTTCTAGTGCTGTAAACTCAGGCAACAGATTGTGAAATTGGAAAATGAAACCGATTTCTTTGTTTCGGAATGCTGCGAGTTTTTGAGACGAAAGTCCAAATACATTCATGTTATTGATGCTGAGCATTCCTTTATCTGGCCTGTCCAAAGTACCCAATATATGCAGGAGTGTACTTTTCCCGGCACCAGAAGAACCTACTATGGATACGATTTCACTGGGTTTGATATGCAACTCGATTCCTTTCAATACAGGTAGGACGCCATATGCTTTATAAATACCTTGGGCTTTTAGCATGGCGCAAATATAGAGATAGGTTTATTTAACCAAACCAAATGATTCAATTCTTGAAAAACCAAGCCTTATAATGTAGATTCGCAACAGAAAAATAAGCAACAAGGCAAATCCAATTGCCCTTTACCTCAAAATCAAGAATTCATGAATATCCACGAATATCAAGCCAAGCAAATCCTAAAAGGATATGGTGTAGCCATCCAGGAAGGTATCGTTGCTGACACGCCTGAAAAGGCACTTGAAGCAGCAAAAGAACTTAACAGAGAAACGGGCACTACCTGGTATGTAATCAAAGCGCAGATTCATGCGGGTGGTAGAGGAAAAGGCAAAGTCAAAGAGACCGGATCTAATGGAGTAGTGATTGCCAAAAATTTTGATGAAGTAGTTGCAAAATCTAAAGCCATATTGGGTGGGACTTTGGTTACGCATCAGACAGGGCCAGAAGGTAAAAAAGTAGGCAAGGTGCTTATCGCTCAGGATGTTTATTATCCAGGTGCTTCAGAGCCAAAAGAATATTACTTGTCCATTTTACTAGACAGGGCAAAAGGGTGTAATGTGATCATGGCTTCTACAGAAGGTGGAATGGACATTGAAACAGTGGCTACTGAAACTCCAGAAAAAATTATCAAGGAATGGATCGATCCCGCCATCGGGCTTCAAGGATTTCAGGCTCGAAAAGTAGCGTTTGCACTTGGCTTGGAAGGTGAGGGTTTTAAAGGAATGGTGAAATTTATCTTTTCACTATATAAAGCATATTTGGGCACGGATTCTTCCCAATTTGAGATTAACCCGGTATTAAAAACATCAGATGATAAAATTTTGGCCGTGGATGCCAAAGTAAATCTGGATGATAATGCATTGTACAGACATAAAGATTTAGCTGAGCTGAGAGATTTAAGCGAAGAAGATCCATTGGAAGTAGAAGCAGGTCATAATGGGCTGAATTATGTGAAATTGGACGGAAATGTGGGATGCATGGTCAATGGTGCCGGTCTGGCGATGGCAACCATGGATATTATCAAATTATCAGGTGGCGAGCCAGCCAACTTTTTGGATGTAGGGGGTGGGGCAAATGCTCAAACCGTAGAAGCTGGCTTCAGAATTATCCTGAAAGACCCAAATGTGAAAGCCATTCTTATCAATATCTTTGGAGGTATCGTTCGTTGCGACAGAGTAGCAAGCGGAGTAGTGGAAGCATACAAAAATATCGGAGAAATCAGAGTGCCAATCATTGTAAGACTTCAGGGAACCAATGCTGAAGAAGGTGCTAAAATTATCGAAGAATCAGGTTTGAAAGTTACATCTGCAATTGTATTGAAAGATGCAGCTGAGAAAGTAAAAGCAGTATTGGCATAGGCCTTTTCAGATTTAATTATTACGCGCCACCTCGTCAAACGAGGTGGTTTTTTTATATTCAAATTTTGCCATTTGAGCTTTGATGAACTAGCCAAAAATGGATAACTTTTATTACTTTATGATAGTTTAATTTTGTGCGAAAACTTGAAATAAATCAATTATATCATTCTATGTTAATATTTAATTGTAATCGATTTGTTAACTATGTGGTCTAATTCATCTCTCACCCTAAATCTTTAATTATGAAAAAAATTAGTATAGTAGTATCTTTTTTATTTTCTGTTATTCTCTTCCAATCCTGCAACGACGATGAAGTCAAGAAGCTGGAAAAGGAGATTGAAGAAATCACAGCTAAGGCAGATTCCTTACAATATTCCCAATATCTGGATTCATTGGAATTCGTATTGGCTATGAAGGCATTAGATTATTCAATATACGTTGACTCACTCATCAGAGTGGACTCTTTGACGGCTCTTAGTGATGGAAAACTTCCATTCACATATAACATAGTAGTCTTCGAAGGAAGCAACACATCCGTTGGTACTGGTGAATCTACCGGTGGTCGAAAGGCGGAATTTGATACGCAGGTGACTGTTACCATTTCCCAATTTGGCCAAACTCAAACTGTCGTTACTACAAATGGGTTGGCTCAATTTGAAAATGTAGGTAGAGGGATCATCAATGGCTCCATTTCTGCCACTAATTATACCACATTAGAGTTTTCTACGGAAACCTTGATCAGACCAACTCAGGAGCTCATTGACAATGAAGACTACATGGATTATGTAATCAATAGTTCTTTGGGACATACATTTGCCATTTTCGCTATAACCGGGGAAAATTCAAACACATTGATAGGACGAGCCACAGTTGAAACTGATTTAACAAACTCATCTACTGAATTTGTGCCGTCAGGTACGGTATTTTTAGCATCAATTGATGTGGAGAATGTGAGTTTTAAAGAAACATACTTGCTGAACATTAATAAAACACTATTTACTGATAATCTGATTTCATTTGGATATAGCCCTGTATTTAAATCATCAATAGATGCATCCGGTGATTACTCCTTTTTATTGCCTGCCAGCCCTTCAGGATTGCCAATTCGGCTGGTTTACTCTGATTTTATTTCGAATCAGGTGGCCTATGTTCAAGACAATGGTGACTTGACGGAAAGAACCGTTTCAGCGGTTTATGGGCCGGACCATACGGCAAGCGCAGTACCAACTACAACACTTGCACCCATTGCAGTTTTTGAAGCCGGAGGAGGAGCTTTGGCTACAGCAGAAGTTTCAGGAACTGGTAGCATTACTGCCATCAACCTTATCAATGGAGGACAGAATTTTCAAGGTACGCCGCAAGTGATTATTTCTGCACCAGCTACGGCAGGAGGCACTCAGGCAACTGCCACTGCCACCTTTTCAAACGGAACAGTAACGGGTATTACTCTGACTGATGGTGGAAATGGATATATATCGTCACCACTGATAACCATTTCTGAAGGTGCTGGGGCACTTGCCCAAGTAAGTGGTTTATATCCAATTGATATAGACAGTGGATCTGATATTGGCGGTGGTGTTGGCACAGTTCAATTATCAAGTTCAGGAGTTTATTGGAGCAATGGACCAGTTTCACCTTTTGTGTTGTTCAATGGAGTTTTGGAAGGTTCTGTAGCAGGCGTTCCGGATGTTTCAGTGAACATGAACAACCAGGGAAATGTGGCCAATGTAGTAGTCATTGATCGTGGTTATGGCTACACAGGCGCACCAACTGTCGGTTTTTCAGTTGGACAGGGAGCAACGGCACAGGTAGGAACAGTGGATGGTACCGGAGCGATAACTTCAGTGACAATCACCAGTCCAGGTCAATTTTACGCAGCAATAGACGATATAATTATAAGCTCTTCAGGCGGTTCTGGAGCACAGCTCACCATTCAAATTGATCCAGGAAATAATTTCGGATTGAGCAACATCCAAATTGCCAATGCAGGATCAGGATATTCCCCTGGTGATGGCGTTACATTTGTAACTGCACTTGTAAATTCGGCTTCAGCTACGGCTGTTTGGGAAGGACAAAGCATTGAAAGTTATCAGATCACTGCCGCCTTTGGTGGTACAAATGCTGATCTTTATATCAATACACCTTTGGTGGTATTTAGTGCACCAGATTACAATGGCCCTGGGGCAAGAAGAGCTCTGGGAACGGCTGTCATTTCCAATGGTAGGCTCACAGGCATTCAAATAACTGATAATGGAAGAGGTTATTATAATTTTCCTACCATATCAATCTTATCAGGTAGTGGTGCATTAGCGCAAACTGAATTTGACGAAATGAAAATCAGTGGATTTAGCATTTCGGATCAAGGCTCAGGTTATCTAGCCGCACCGGATATATTAATTATAGATCAAAGTGGAGCAGGCACAAGTGCTACTGCAATTGCCAATTTGACTGACGGGCGAGTGACATCTATTGCACTAACGAATTCTGGAAGTGGATATATCAATGTATCGTCAATTGAGGTAATATTCCTTGATCCTGGAACATCCTATGATGCGGTTAATAAGTTACTTATTGCCAATCCGGCAGAAGCTGCAATTGAAGTAACGGATGGAGTGATCTCTTCGGTCAATGTAATCAGTGGTGGTAGTAATTATAAAGCTGCAAATATTTTAATAGAATCAACAAAAGGCTCAGGTTTTGCCGGAACTGTAACCATCGCAAATGGCAGAATTGCTGATGTAGTTGTCGGAAATGGCGGAGTTGGTTATGTCAACGGAAATAATCCTGGATTGGCAGTGCCTTTTAGTGGTACTTCCAGCTATTCATCTTATAGTGGTATTACCAGAGTTTTGGATGTGAATTATGGAACGGGTCTGATCAGGTAAAACCTAGTTTACAAGCTTTATTTGAGCCATTCCAACTTTCTTGGGATGGCTTTTTTATTTTTTTTAATCCAAACCGAAAATGATTGATTGCCAGCATATTTTTCTAAATAAGCCAATTTTTTGATAAAATGTATTCTCTCAGTCTAACAGACTTTCTCTAGATTTAGCCTATGATCAAAACCCAAAACATGCGATTATCAATTACGCTATTTTCACTTACCATCATTTTTAATGTCTATGCGCAAGATTTCCCAATTTCGGAGAAAGACCCTGTAGTAACTGAGTTGTACAAAGACGTACCTATTGTGACGCCAGGGAAGGGCACTTCGGCTCCATCGGATGCAATGGTCTTGTTTGACGGTAAGAACTTGGATCAATGGCAAAAAGCACAATTCGGATCACCCAATGACATGGAGGGATTTGAAGTGATGATTCCGAAAACAGATCCTAATTTCAAAGGAATGAAAGCTGGATGGACAATAAAAAATAACGAACTAGAAGTGCTTTCGGGAGCTGGATCTATAGCCACGAAAAAAGCTTTAGGTGATATTCAGCTGCATGTGGAATGGACGGCACCTATCATGCCTGCGGATAAAAAAGGTCAAGGGGGAGGCAATAGCGGAATCATATTTATGGGTATGTATGAAGTGCAGGTTTTGAACTCATTCGAAAACACCACCTATAGCAATGGTCAGGCTTCTGCCATTTATAAGCAGGTAATTCCCCTTGTGAACGCGTCAAGGCCACCTGAGCAATGGCAGAGTTATGATATTATTTTTATGTCACCAAAATTTTCAGATAAGGGAACGCTTGTAAGCCCTGCGCGAGTCACTGTTTTTCACAATGGTGTCTTGACACAAAATAATGTGGCGTTAATCGGGCCAACTTGTTATCGAGGTACATCCTATTACATCGCCCATCCTTCCAAACTCCCATTGGTGATTCAGGATCATGGTGATCTGATGCGTTTCAGAAACATTTGGGTACGAGAGCTTTAAAATTGTGACAATCAAAATGATTCCTCTTAATAATCGCACGCATTCACGAATGATGTCTTTGATGACCATAATCGCGGGAGTGTCATGCATTTTCATAACTCAGGCATTGAAAGGGCAAGGATTCAGTACCATTGGATCCATAATTATTGTAGTAATAGTCTACCTGCTATTTTTCGTGATGATCAAAAGATCAAAGTTTTTTGCGCCCACTCTTGAGCGGACGAGTGCTTCCAAATTGAGTGTTTTTAGGGCGTTTTTTAAGCTTAGGTTCAATGAAGTTACCTACCCGATTAAGGATGTGGACAAAGTAACAATCAAGCGATATGGTCATCGTGAGTTGAATATTTATTTGGTGTTAAAAGATGAGTCAACCATCCTTCTCAATACTTTTAGGAGGAAGGAACAAGCGATGGCATACGAACAATTGGTCAAACAGCTAATAGCCAAATAACTTGACCTGAATTATGAACAAGATTATCAAAGGGGTACTGTCGGTTAGCATATTGTTGGGTGTTGCTGCTTGTATATTTTGGGTTGTCGGATTGACTATGGCTTTCAAAATATCTCTAATTCTATTTTTTCTTCTGCTATCGCTTGGCGTAGCGGCCATTGAGTCTCTTAAAGGATTTGCATTCAGCATTTTAATATTCGCAGTTGTTTCGGCTTCAATGGCCTTTCCCGAGTGGTTTATCCGTGTGGGAGACTATCAGTTAAAAGGGTTGATCATTCCATTGTTGATCCTGATCATGTTTGGAATGGGCACAGCCATGAGTTTTCAGGATTTTGTCAATGTGGTCAAAATGCCGAAAGGCGTTTTGATAGGTTTACTCTGCCAATTCACGATCATGCCTCTGGTAGGATTTATGTTGGTATCATTGACAGATTTACCTCCAGAAATAGCAGCAGGTGTGATCTTGGTAGGTTGCTCGCCCAGTGGATTAGCTTCAAATGTGATGGCTTATATCTCCGGTGCAAATCTAGCCTTATCACTTACGTTGACTGCTGTGGCTACATTGATGGCGCCTGTGATGACTCCTTTTCTAATGAAGATGCTCGCTGATCAACTAGTTCCGATTGAATTCATGAGTATGCTGATCAGCATTTCGCAGATCGTATTACTCCCGATTGGTGCAGGAATTGTTTTTAATCATTTTGCTCATGGGAAATTTCCATGGTTAGATAGACTGCTACCTATCATCTCAATGGCTGGCATTGCAATTATCATCACAGTAATTACAGTAGCCGGTCGGGATTCTTTGATGCAAATAGGTTTTCTCCTTATTGTAATAGTATTGATTCACAATTGTTTGGGTTATTCGTTCGGTTATCTATTCAGTTGGTTGTTTGGTATGGACAAAAAATCATGCAGAACCATCGCCATAGAAGTAGGCATGCAAAACTCTGGACTGGCATCAGGTATCGCATTGCAAATGGGTAAAGTTGCAACTATGGGTTTAGCTCCGGCAGTATTTGGCCCGTTGATGAACATTACAGGATCTTCATTAGCAACTTGGTGGAGGGGAAAGCCCGTTGATATTGAATAATTAACTAGTCATTTATCAGTCTCAGTTCAACTTTCCACTTTAAGTTTTCAACTCTCAACTCTCAACTCTCAACTCCCCATTTTCAATTCTCCATTCTCAACCAACCAATAACTATTCTCCATTATATTTGAATTTGAATGAAACTAATAAAGTAGAAAGATTGAACGAGAACCAGCCTTCAGTTTGTCAGGAAAAAGTATTTCAAGGAATCTATGAAACGAATGTGAAGTCGCTTAGAAACTTCATTTATTACAAGCTGGGTGATTTGGAAAAGGCAAGTGATTTTGCGCAGGAGGCATTTACAAAGCTTTGGATCAACTGTAGTAAAGTGATTATTGAAAAGGCCAAAAGCTACCTATTTACCACCGCTAATAGAATGTTTTTGGATGAAATAGATCATCAGAAGGTAGTACTGAAATTTGAAAAACGTGCAGATATGACAACTGCCCGTATGGAGCAAAATCCAGAGTTTCTGTACCGTGAAAATGAATTTAAAGAGAAACTTGAACGTTCCATTTCAGAGCTTCCCGAAAAGCAAAGAGCAGCCTTTCTTTTGAGTCGGATTGACAAAATGCCCTATAAAGAAATCGCACTCACCCTGGATATAAATATCAAAACAGTGGAAAAACATGTTAGCAATGCACTCAAGAGTATGAAGTCAGCGCTGGAAGAAGATGGAAATTTTAAATTGTGAGAGTAGGGTTTATCGTCAACCTCCCGTTCTAAAAGCAACAAGCACCAATGACAACTTCCGACAACATAGATTCTTTACTTAACGATTGGCTGGAAGGTCGTATTTCAGATGCGGATTTTTCATCGTCAGTTTCAGCTGAGGAATTTCGGAAATATCAACAGATCGTTCAGGAGGTCGATTCATGGACTCCATCAAACAATGGTTTTACACCCAATTACATAGAGATAGTTGCCACCAAAAAAGAGGCTAAAGTTGTCAGCTTTGGATTTAAGCAGGTCATGTTAATTGCAGCTTCTGTTTCATTATTAATTATCGCATCTGTTTTTTACATCAAATCTTCCTTTTTAGACACTCACATTTATGCAAATGCTGGGGAGGTTCGTGAAATTTTACTTCCTGATGGTGTATCCAAGGTCTTTTTGTCTGGAAACACCGAAATAAGCTGGAATTCAAAAAATTGGTCGGATTTAAGTCGCACTGTTCATCTTTCTGGTAAAGCGTATTTTGAGGTGGTCAAAGGATCTCCATTTACGGTACTTTTAAATCAAGGGAATGTTCAGGTTTTGGGTACGAGGTTTGAAATTGATGAATTTTATGAAAACATGGCTATTACTTGTTTTGAAGGAAAAGTCAGGGCCATGATCGCCGACAAATCAGTTGATGTGATTGGTGGACAAACTTTCATGTACACTGACCAAAATTGGATTGAACAACCCTATCAAAATGTGAGTGAACCGGATTGGCTTCAGGATAAACATTCATTCAAAGAAGCGCCGCTGCTGCAGGTTTTCAAAGCTTTGGAATCCACCTATAATATCACCATCCAATATGGTGACCTTGATTTGAAAAGGAAGTTCACAGGTACTTTTCCTAAAGATGACCTAAATCTATCATTGAGGATTATATTTGATCCTTTGGAAATAAAATATCGCCTTGATGGGGATGAGTTATTTTTGTTAGATTGATCAGTCTGGCACCTGCCAAAACCCACTATGCAAAAATCAATTGTGGCTTTTTTACTGCTTTTTTGCCTTCATGCAAAAGGCCAGAAGAAAGAAAATCTTCATGCCTTGGAGGACGTCTTGCAATACTATGAAAGAGAAGCCAATGTTAGTTTTTCCTTCGATCCCCAGATAGTGCGGTTGATCACAATTGATTTTGATTACACGGATAAATCTTTGGCTGAAATACTGGAATTACTAAGAGATCGGGCGCCTATATCCATTGAGCAAATTTCAGAAGCTTATTACACACTTGCATTAAAGGAAAGTCAGTTTTCCATTTTTTTTACAGATTCAATTGATTCAAAAAAAATATCTGATGGCCAAGTAATCTTATTGGTGAATAAACAAACACTCACCAATTCTATGATTTCTGAAAATGGTGAATTCGTATTTAGCTATAAACCGAATCCATCACATACTTTGGAGGTTTATGCTTTTGGATATAAGGTTCAGAAATTGCCGTTTAAAGCACTTTTGAATTCAAAAAATCTAGAATTGAAGCTCTCACCTTCTACCGTTTATTTGGACGATTTGGTCATCCAAGATTACCTCACACAAGGAATCAGTCTGGATCCAATTGATCAGAAGATATCCATTAAGGTTTTGGATTTGCCATCGCTTCCAGGCGAAACTGACGGTGATATTTTTGCATCTTTAGCCTTGCTGCCAGGTGTTAGCACACCTGACAATCGTCCGGGGAATTTGTTCATTCGAGGCAGCTCCACAGATCAATCTTTGATTTTGTATGACAACATCCCAATTTATCACAGAGGTCATTATTATGGCACCAT
This sequence comes from Cyclobacteriaceae bacterium, assembly GCA_047632435.1. Classification (GTDB taxonomy): domain Bacteria; phylum Bacteroidota; class Bacteroidia; order Cytophagales; family Cyclobacteriaceae; genus JAMZMI01. Next base: position 7,206 of record JBLICU010000052.1, on the reverse strand, counting down.
TTCTCCCTACAATCCTAAATTGGTAGAAAGTGTCAATGTCTATCGAAGTGGCATGCATCCTCGGCTTGGTGGTAGAGTGGGGGGCGCAATTGAAATCAATTCGGCAACAGATCTGGTTCAGGAATCCAAATATGGTTTCGGACTAAATTCGCTTTATGGAACGGGATATTTAAAAACACCAATTCTTAAAAACAAGGCAGGTTTTGCAATAGGTGGGCGCAGATCTTTCCCAGTTACCTTCAGTTCACCTAAACTTAAGGCTATTTCTGACATGGTATATGCAGCAACTGCCGCGGAATCATCTGAAATCAATCCAGAAGCTTCTGATTTCAAAGTTACTTATGAGGATTACAATGCCAAACTTGAAGCACTAATAGGCGATCGAGCTAAACTGTCAGTTACTGGCATTTATGCAGGAACCTTCTCTGGGTTCACTTTGGATCAAGATTCGGTGAAGGATCGGCTGGTAAGTGGTTTTCGTAATTTGGGTTTGAACGCTAATCTGGATATTCAGTTAAGTGAAAAACTCACTTCAAAAAGTGCCGCTACATTTTCAGATTATAATGTATTTTTCAAACAGGGCAGAAATGGGAATATAAAATCGATAGAAGAATTAAAGGATTTTAGCGCAAGTCAGGAATTCGAATTTGGCTCGAAAAGATCCATATTGTATACCTCTGGATTTTCAGTCAATTATCAGAAGACAGACTATACTTATCAGGGGGTGTTGATAAATGCAAATCAACCGCCGATCCGTATTGGCAGTAAAGGTATTACCGAGGCATATAGCATTTCTCCATATTTCAGTATGCTTTTGCACACCATCGATCGACTTTCTTTGAGTTTAGGAATGCGCGGAACTTATTATTCAGAACTTCAAGATTTTGCGCTCCTGCCGAGAGCCAACTTTAGTATTGATGTCTCTGAGCGCATCATGGCGAAAGGCTCCTTTGGCCTTTATCGGCAATATCTCAGCCAGGTAAAATACCTTGAATTTGGTGGATCTGGTTTTGATAATGATTTGTGGCAATTGGCCAATGATGACATTGACATCATTCATGGCTATCAAAGTATGGCTGGATTTTTAGTTTCAAAGAATAAAATGGTTCTTGATATTGAGTTTTATCAAAAAACAGCAAATAATGTCACTTATACGGAAAGCAAAAGACCGGAAGACGGGTTTGTGTTTCAAACTGCGGACCAAATAAGCTACGGCGTAGATATATTCTTCAAGAAGAAAGTTTCAAAGCAGGCTGATGTGTGGACGGGCTATACGTTTAGCCATATTTTTCTAACTTTTGATTCTTTAAAAAGCAAACAGTACCATTCAAAATACGATCAACCCCATGTCTTTTATTTGGGTGGTAGCTTATCGAAAAGGAATTTCAATTTTTCAGGAAGTTGGCGATTCGCGTCAGGGTTATATGCTCAGTCGCCAGAGATACTAGTTGCCATACAAAATTATGAGCAGGCAATAGCCAATAGGCCTAACCTACCACCCATAAATAATCCCTTTGAAGGTTATCCAAATCGATTCAAAAGTATTCACACGTTAGACCTGTCAGCTTCTTACAAGTTGCCCAAAACAGATAAAAGAGCATATTTAACAACATTTGGGCTTTCGATCCTCAATACATACAACCAAAAAAACCTGACGGATCAAGTGACGAGAGCAGGTGAACCCTCTGTGTTTATATTAGATCGAAATGCTATTCGCTTTGCACCAAATCTGATGGTAATGGTAGAGTGGTAGATTAGAAGAATGAAATGATCCTTGGGTGCTTGATTTTTCAGTTACTTAGCTGCCAATTTTTTCTCCTTCACCGCAAGTCCCAATTGATAAACAGCTAATGCATACATAGGGCTGTGGTTGTAACGGGTAATGACATAGAAATTATCATAGCCAAACCAATATTCTTTTCCATTGTCCAATTCCAAATCGATCAGCGTTACAGGTTCATTGGTTGTTTTTTTGTCTTCAGTTTCAAACCCCAAATTCTGATAGTAATTCAAATTGTTTTTAGGTTTCAATGATTGTTTTTCCAGTGAAATATTGTCGTCAGTGGCTACCGCTTTTTGTGCGATGGGCTTTCCATTTTCCCAGCGATGCACTGCCATGTAATTGGCAATACTAGCTATGGCATCATCTACAGAATTAACCAAATCACGATTTCCATCTTGCTTATAGCTTTTAGCATACGCAATGTAGCTGCTTGGCATAAACTGGCAATAACCTATAGCGCCGGCATAAGAGCCTTTTATATTGTTAATGTCAAGATTTTCTTGTTCGGAGAGTTCTAACAATTTCTCCAACTCAGAGGTAAAAAACTTCGATCTTTTAGGATAACCAAAGGCAAGAGTATACAAAGCATCAAGTACTTTATAACTTCCTTTTCGCTGACCAAAAAAGGTTTCAACACCAAGTATACCCAAAATGATTTCTTCTGGAACACCCGTATCGGCACTCACTTTGTTCAATGTGTTTTCATTTTCCTTCCAGAATTCAACGCCTGCATTTATCCTATCATTGGTCATGAAAATATTTCTATATCCAGTCCATGTCAGGCTTTTTTCAGCCGGTTTTTCCATCTTTTCAATGATGGATGGTTGAAATTCAGCTTTCACCAATATGGCCTCAACTTCAGCTAATGAAAGCTTATGCTGATAGGCATAATTCCTAGCGAAATCATCGACCAACGATTGATCGATTTGAGCGTAGATTTTGTGTTGTAGAAGTAAGAAAATGATCAAAAATAATGCGGCTGGAGCCTTCATAATAAGTAATTCAACTGTTGTCTAATAAATATATTGGTTCACCGAATTGCGCAAATTAGTTTGATTAAAACAATCTAAATTCGCCCTAGTTATAACGCTTCTGAATTCGAAAATTATTTTATGAAACGAGGGTCACTTCTTTGCTGGACTTTACTTGTCACTTTTTCCTTTATTCAAGAGGATGGCTTCACTCAATGTTTATATACCAAGAGCATATCGTTAAGTATTGACTACACAAAGGTAGCTGGTACAAGTGATTTAGTTGACTTCCCTGTTTATTTGTCTATCACAGATAATCAATTGAGGACTACTGCGAACGGTGGGATTATTGAGAATGCGAATGGTTTTGATATTAAATTGATGCAAAAAGACTGCAGGTGCTGGCTGGACTTTATCATTCATTCATATAATGGAACCACAGGTACCTTTGAAATATACTTGACAATACCGTCTTTAAAAGCTACCGAAAACACGAATCTGGAATTTTATTATGGAAATGCCACGGTTTCAACGAATCCCTCCACTGATACTACATATAATTCCTCAAGAACTGTTGATTGGATTACAACACAGAATGAGAATAGGAATAGTCCCAGCACATTCTATAGTATTGGAGGTCAAAAGGAAGGAGACTGTACGGGTCCTGGCGGAGTGGACGCAATGGATGGCAGCTCAAATCTAGTTTTATGGCTAAAGGCTGATTGTGGAGTTGAAGATGGTAATAGCTATACTGCTTTAAATGGAGGATCGGTGGGGAGATGGCGTGATCAAAGTGGATTTGACGTAGATGCCGTTGAAAGCACTTTTAGACCGGATTATCAAACCAATCAGATCCAAGGCAAGCCGGCGCTGAATTTCACAGCGTCAAATGCGGATCGCATTTTATCTGCAGGTGTATCTGATGCTGATGAATATATGATCTTTATCGTGGCAGAACCAAATTCTTACGCCAGCAATAACATAGGACTTATACACGCTGCACCAAGTGGGAACGCATTTAGTAATACAACATCAACCAAATCCATTGGAATGTGGGTCTCCACTTCTGGTAATTTTTGGGGCAGACTCATTCAAGCCAATGGATCGTTCGTCAACTATAGCCAAATAAGTGCTGCTCAAACAGGCGTGTATTTTATTATGACCAATTATGCCGATGGAACAAGTACAACAGGTCAATACATAAGAGGTGTTGAAGCAAGTGCTAGCAGTTCATACAATGGAACTGTGCAAGCATGGCCTGATTTTGGAATAGGTAGGCAAGGTTCTGAATCCTGGGACGGACATATAGCAGAGGTGATAGTTTATAATCGAAATTTGAGTGACAATGAAAGAGGGCAGGTGGAAAATTACTTAGCTTCAAAATATGGGACTGAAATTCCTCGGTTAACTGGATCAACTGGCCCTGCAGGTATTGGTGAAAAAGATGGTACATCGAAGCTAGAGGTTTGGTTTGATGCTCATGACCTTGATGGTGACGGAATTGCCGAAGGTACTTCCGAGAGTGGACAAACGGCCGGAACAGTAACTGCTTGGGCTGATAAAAGTGGTCACGGATATGATTTGTCCATTGGTTCGGCAACATTTACAGATACAAATACTGGATTAAACAATTTGCCATCTGTGGATTTCAACGGATCAAGCAATTACATGGAAACTGCAAATATTGATATAGCTAGCTCCAATGCTTTGGAGTTCTTTATCGTTTTCGACGATGCTGCTGTTGGTTTAGTGAATAATACCTCGCTAATCAATTGGGAAACTACGGGTGATGTTGGTGGTTTTAGTTTTGAAGCAAGAGCTGTTGCAGGGAGAATGAGAAATAGGTATTTTTCTAGTTCAACAGGTATCAATGTCAATACCAATGGATTTGCCACAACTGATCCCTATATTTATAACACTAGCTATGGCCCCAGTGGAAGAGATTTTATAAGAAACGGCACATCGATATCCTCAGATGTAACGGCTATAAGTTTGGACAATCCAGCCTCAGCGCCATTGGTAATGGGGAGAAATAATTCGACAAGCGCAGGATATTTCGCTGTTGATATTGCTGAATTCATTTCATACAGTGTTGAACTAAACGGAGCTGAGAAGGAGATAATGCAGCAATATTTATCAACTAAATATAACATTGCTTTGCCTGGTAGCGACTATTTCACCGGTCATGCGACGGATTATATATTTGGTGTTCAGGGGATTGGAACCAGCGATGGCACTCTGACTGAAAGCCATATTGAAAGTAATGCTTCAGGTGGATTGATTATCGCAATGGCAAATGGATCATTCGATGCGAGTAATGAGTACCTTTTTTCCGGAAACAACGGTGTATCTGGGGGTACATCAACGTCAAATTTGACATCTATTCCTGCTGTGGAAGAAAGGATAGGTAAGGTCTGGTACTTAGATAAGACAGGTAATGTTGATGCCAAACTCACCTTCAATATTCAAGAATCTGTTGGTACCAGTATTTTTCCGGCAGGAAATGGTTATGTTCTATTATATAGTTCGATGCATCCACTTGATTTTCAGAATTATACCGCTGATCACTCCATAAATCCTGTAGTAAGTGATGAGGACATCTCATTTACCGTACCTGATGCTCAACTTTTGGATGGATATTATACAGTGGGCACCACTGATGCAGCTAGTAATCCTTTACCTATTGAATTGCTCAGTTTTGAAGTGTCAAAGTGCGAAAACGATGTGTGTTTGGAGTGGAAAACTACCACAGAGATTAATAACGAATACTTTGAAATTGAAAAATCGAAAAATGGTACAGATTGGGCAAGTGTTTTGAAAATGGCAGGAGCAGGAAATAGCAAAGATATTCTTTCATATTCTTCAAAAGACCAAAGACCATTCAGTGGAGCATCGTATTACCGATTGAAACAGGTGGATTATGATGGGCAATTTTCATACTCTGAGGTTCGAAGAGTGACGTTTGAAATGAATAATACTTTCAATATTTATCCTAATCCCACACAAAATTATTTTCAGATTAATGGTGAGAATATCTCCGACTACTCAATAAAGATTTACAAGGTTGATGGCAAAGTAGTATCGTTTACATCTCAATATTCCGGAACCAATCAGGTCAGTATTGATATTTCTCAATATCCGGTAGGTATTTATTTTATTTCATTGGAATATCAAGGAATACGAACAGTAAAGACTCTTTTAAGAATAGAATAATTTTAAAATTCTCAGGATTAGCTAATCTTTATAGAAGTCATACTCAAGGAGCCTGCCATCAATTTATCATTGAACAACTCAAGATTTTCATGTTTTCCTTGTAGGCCAAGTGTGTAAATCAAAGGTAAATAGTGATCAGGCGTAGGTATTGCCAACTGTATGGCTTGACCATGGTTTTTGTAATCCAGAAGTGGGGAATAGTTCCCATCCAACAGCCATGTATTTATCTTTTCATGTGCTTCAATCGCCCAATCATATCCATAACCTACTTTGTCAATATTTTGAAAATCAACCAACCTTAAATTATGAAGGATATTGCCACTGCCAATTATCAGTACACCTTTCTCTCTAAGTTTGGTCAAACGGCCAGCTAATTCGAAGTGATAGGCAGGGTCCTTGGTGAAATCAATGCTCATCTGAATAACCGGTACATCCGCATTTGGATATAGATGCTTGATGACGCTCCATGCACCATGATCCAATCCCCATTTTTCATCCAATTCAACCATTATCGGGTCAAGCAGGGTTTTGGTTTCCTGTGCCAACTTTGGATTGCCAGGGGCTGGATACTGTACATCAAAAAGAGCCTTAGGAAAACCACCAAAATCGTGAATCGTAGGTGGCATTTCCATTCCAGTGACTTTAGTTCCCCGGGTGTACCAATGCGCTGAAACACACAAAATGGCACTCGGTTTCGGGATAGATTTAGTCACGCTTCTAAAACCAGTGACAAACTCATTTTCTTCAATGGCATTCATAGGACTCCCATGTCCTAAAAACAAGACAGGCATTTTTTCAGAAAGAGGGAGGTTATCAGAAATTTTACTCAAATCATTCAATGATCCAATACTCATGGCAAAAGGCGCGAGGCTTAATAACTTTAAAAAGTGTTTTCGTGCCATCCAGAACAGTATTGTTAGCACATTCGTTCAATGTACCTACATGTAAAATAAGTAATAATTTCAAAATAAAGGGACATCAGCGATTGATGCCCCTTTTGAAAGTCATATAAGAATTAGTACAAAACCCAACCAATAAAAATTAAGTCATCAGTCATCAGTTATTTAATTTAGCGACTACCAACTATTAAATTATTCAGGATTGTAATCCTTGATATAGCTAGCAGGATTCACAACTTTATCATCTTTATAAACTTCATAGTGGAGATGCGGTGCGGTACTTTTTCCTGAGCTACCTACATAGCCAATAACATCGCCCTTTTTTACTATATCACCTATT
>JBLICU010000051.1:0-24948 GCA_047632435.1 Cyclobacteriaceae bacterium | reverse complement strand
TTCGAAGTATTCGGTATTTATCGTGCCATTAAAAGATGAACGTTTTCAGACTGTCATTGCCCGGGTCATTGATCACCCAAAATTCAACAAAGAAGTAGTTAAAATTACCTCTAAAATTTGCTTCGTCACCGAAGCAATTAACTATCAATTGGTTTTGGAAGGCAGTGCTGAATTTGTTCATACGCGCTTTATTGTAGAAGAAGAGCTACTCAAGGCTGAAGCTTCTTTCTTTTATGACAGTGCAAGTGAATCTATTATGAAAGAAATGATACTAGAAGTTGCAAATATTTCTGATGACTGGGAATTCAAAATAACTGGCAAGGATAATTTTTAGTTTTATAATTTTACAATGCAAGCCGTCCTATCGCCGTGGATATTTATATCGCGGAGGAAAGTCCGGGCAGCATAGAGCAGCGTACTTCCTAACGGGAAGTCTTTATGAGTTTATCTCATAGAGGAGACAGTGCCACAGAAATATACCGCCACGTCTTGGCGTGGTAAGGGTGAAAAGGTGGGGTAAGAGCCTACCGGCTTGATAGTGATATCTGGCGTCCAGGTAAACCTTACGTGCTGAAAGACCAAATAGGTTCTGTACAGGGCTGCTCGTCCGCATTACAGAATGGGTAGGTTGATTGAGGCAGTCAGTGATGGCTGTCCCAGATAAATGATAGGATTCACTTAGGTGATAACAGAACCCGGCTTATAGGCTTGTATTTTTTTCTTTAAATAACTTCATGGCACATATTCTAATCGTTGATGACGAAAAAAGTATTCGGGAAACACTCAAAGAGATTCTTGAATATGAAAAGTATGAAATAAGTGAAGCAGGTGACGGTGAAGCAGCTTTACAAATTCTTGAAAAAGGTGGAATTGACGTTGTGCTCTGTGATATCCAAATGCCAAAGCTGGATGGTATCGAATTATTGGAGCGGTCAATCGAAAAGGCATTTGATACCCAGTTTATTATGATTTCTGCACATGGCACTATTGAAACTGCCGTAGATGCTACAAAAAAAGGTGCTTTTGACTTCATTCAAAAACCACCAGATTTAAACCGTCTCCTGCTTACTGTCAGAAATGCTTTGGATAAGAGTAATCTGCAAACAGAAACCAAAATACTCAAAAAGAAGGTAAAAAGGGCTTACGATATCATTGGCCAATCAGAATCAATTGCTGAGATTAAGGCGACAATTGAAAAAGTAGCCCCTACGGATGCCCGAGTGCTTATTACTGGTGAGAATGGTACCGGCAAGGAACTAGTGGCCAGATGGTTACATGAAAAAAGCAATAGGTCAGGAGCTGAACTTGTAGAGGTGAATTGCGCAGCTATTCCATCTGAGCTTATTGAAAGTGAGCTCTTTGGCCATGAGAAAGGATCATTTACCTCTGCCCACAAACAACGATTAGGTAAGTTCGAGCAAGCATCTGGTGGGACCTTGTTCCTTGATGAAATTGGAGATATGAGCCTATCTGCTCAAGCAAAAGTACTAAGAGCATTGCAGGAGCATAACATCACAAGGGTAGGGGGTGATAAGTCTATCAAAGTGGATGTAAGGGTATTGGCAGCAACCAATAAAGATTTAAAAAAGGAAATAGAGAGGGGAGCATTCAGAGAAGACCTTTATCACAGATTAAGTGTGATGATCATTCAAGTTCCGGCATTAAGGGATCGATCTTCGGACATTCCACTTTTGGTGGATCATTTCCTAGATCAAATAGCCAACGAATATGGAACTACGAAAAAGAAAATCAGTAAAGATGCTTTGAAAAAATTATCATCTTATCAATGGACTGGAAATATAAGGGAGCTGAGAAACATTGTGGAAAGACTCGTTATCATGTCTGAAAATGAAATTTCAGCACATGATGTCGAGAAGTATGTAGATATATAGAAAAGGCCAGTTAGACTTTTTCTACAGTGTTAGCTGTGGTGTTAACATCAGACTTTGCGTAAGTAGGGCAAGTTTTTTGGGTACATGCCGAAAGTCCAACTACTACAAGAGCAACAATAAGTATTTTTAGTTTCATATGCGGTGTGTTTATGATAAGACAATATTCTTATCCATTACCTCTCTCAAAAATATGATTTGTTTTCCTTTTAAACAAAGATTAGACCTTATAATTCCAATATTTTGCTATGTGACCATCAAATTACAGCCCCTGATATCTGAATTATCATATCGCCCAATGACCTCAAACTGACCGTTTTGGTCTTTTTTTCCCAAATCCATCGTTTCAATAAAGGCGCATGAATGGATATTACCGAGATCGATAATATTAATTCCACCTGTTTCTCCATCATTTAAATAATGATATGGGTCATTTATATCTCTAATGAGTACCTGTGCCCAATTTGGCCATTTGAATTTTTCACCATTTGAATACGCCTGTGAGGTCAATTCAGTCATCCCATATTCGGAGTGAATACTTTTTGGACACAGTTTTTTATTGATATGCTGATGAAGATCTTTACGAATGATTTCCTTCCTTCTTCCTTTCATACCTCCTGTTTCTATAATGATGGTATTTGGTAGGTTATGTTCATTTTTTTCAACAAAATCAACCAAAGCGTAAGTCACACCAAATAGACATATTGGTTCATTTTTTTTGGATATCAACTGATCATGCAGATCCTCTTTATTGTTTAAAAAATAGCGGCTGTCTGGCTTTGAAAATCGCATAAAATAATCCACCATGCTGATCAGAGATGAATCTCCCTGTTCGATATAAGACGGCAGTAAGGCATACAGAGAATAATTATTTAATGAGCCAAAGTTGTCTTCAAATGTTTTTTTTGCTAGATCGAGATAATCTTGATCGTATTTTATGAAATGTCTACTTCTTATATCTGTCGTTGTTCCACTGCTTAAGTAGACTTTTTCTTCTTGCCAATTTCCAGCTTTTATAACGTGGGACTTAAAAAAGGAAATGGGTAAAAAAGGAATATCGCCCAACCTTTTGGTGTTTAAAGGAGTCTTGTTTCTGTAGCGACAATAATCCTGATATATTTTATTTTCATTCCATTGATGGGTAAAAATTTCAAGAGCAGCACTTTCAAAATTCTCTACTGATACCAAATAAAGTGATTCCTTGAAATTTTTTTGTTCAAACATTGTTATATACCCGGATAAGGGAAAAGATTAATACTTTTGTAATTATTAAGATGAAAAGATTCACGGTACAAATATCTATTATTCTGTCAGGAATGATACTTCTGATAAGTTGTCTTGATTCTCCGGAAATTTCAGATATCCCTACCATAAAATTTAAAAAGCTTGAATTCGTGGATGTATTAGAAGGTGCAGATTCATTAAAACTAACCTTTGATTTTGAGGATGGAAATGGGGATATTGGACTTCAAGTTGGTGAAACATATAGTCCATTCCAGCCATTTTTCTACATAATTTACTATGATAGCGCCAAAGCCGATTACGAAAATGTAACAATTTCTGATACATTGGCTGTACCTCCATTTTATGCTGTTGACGAAGATGGGTTTGGATTTCTTTTCAGTGAGACTGATAATCGTTCTATGTTTAATTGTAGTGATTATTATTTTGAATCGAATCTGGCAGACACATTTTTCGTGTTCAGAAATGAATATCATAGCAATATGTATTTGAAGTTTTTTAGAAAGGAAAATGGTTCATATAGTGAGACTAGCATAGCTGAGTATTTTAACATCTCAGATTGTAATGCGGTAGTTGAAAATTTAAGGATACCTATTTTTGATTATGAAAAATTTGGAAACCCAACCGTCGGGAATATTACCTATACCTATTTATCAAATGGAATTGGGCTATTTCTAGCATCAGATACTTTCAAACTACAGTTTTATATCTACGATCGGCAATTAAACAAAAGTAACGTTGTAGATTCTCCAGACTTTTTATTGTCAGATGTAGAGAAGTAAGATCAGTACAGTTTTTTGAAACGTTCAGGATTTACTTCGGTGAAGATTTCATAAATTTTTTCAAACACATCTTCAATATTTGGCTTTGAAAAGTAATCTCCATCAGTTCCATACGCAGGCCGATGTTCCTTGGCTGATATGGTGATTGGTCTTGAATCAAGGTATTCGTATCCTCCATCTCTTTCCAGTGCATTTTGCATCATATAGGCTGTAGCACCACCTGGTACATCTTCATCCAAAAAAGCAATTCTATTGGTTTTTTTCAGGGACTTCAGGATGCTTTGTGTTCGGTCATAAGGCATCAGTGTCTGAACATCAATTACTTCGCAGGAAATACCTTCTTCACTCAGCTGTTGTGCAGCTTCCATCACAATCCTGCACATGGAACCATACGTTACTAAGGTGATATCTTCTCCCTCTCTTAGAATCTCAGGAATGCCAAGTGGAACACATATTTCACCGATGTTTTCTGGCATTTTCTCTTTCAATCTATATCCATTTAAAGGTTCTATGATCAATGCTGGATCATTGCCCTTCATAATAGTATTATAAAAACCGGATGCCTGGGTAAGGTTTCTTGGAACAAGTAGATGAACTCCACGAAGTGTACCCAAAATCATACTCATGGGAGAGCCACTGTGCCATACGCCTTCAAGACGATGGCCCCTGGTTCGAATGATAAGCGGAGCTACTTGACCACCTTTCATGCGGTATTGCAAACTGGCCAAATCATCTGACAAAGTCTGAATAGCGTAAATGAGATAGTCGAGATATTGGATTTCAGTGATCGGACGTAAACCTCTAAGTGCGGCACCAATTCCTTGACCTATTATGGTACTTTCCCGTATTCCTGTATCGGTAATTCTTATTTCTCCAAATTTTTCCTGTAATCCTGCAAACCCCTGATTTACATCACCGATTTTACCTACATCTTCGCCGATTGCAAAGACACGTGGGTCACGGCCAAATAAGTCATCAAAACATGCCTGAACAATCTCACGACCATCAACTAATTTCGAATTTTCGGTATAAATAGGTTTTACTTCTTCAACATTGAGCGGCGAATGATCTCCTTCAGAAATGAGCATTGAACTATACTCTTTACTATATTTTTCCTGTTTTCCTTTTAACCAGGCGATTAGATTTTCCTTGTCAGTGCCGGTTTCATTTCGAAGTAATCGAAGACTTCTGCGAGAAGCCCTCATTATATCCGATTTTGTTGGTGTTAGGACACTTTTTAGTTCATTTTTAATTATAGTGAGTTCTCTCTTATTGTCAAAAACCAGTGCTGTTCTCCCCAGGAGTTCAAGAGCTTCATTAAGATCTTCTTTGATGCTTGCTGAATACGATCGCCAAGCAGATTCGCGACCTTTTTTGGCTTTTAATCTGGCCTCTTTTTCCAGCTGATCTAGTTCTGAGGATGTTGCAAGTTCAGCTGAAATTATCCATTCCCTTGTTTTTTTGATGCAATCAAATTCCTTTTCCCATATCAGTCGATCCTTAGGTTTGTATCTTTCGTGAGAACCAGATGTAGAATGTCCTTGAGGCTGGGTCATTTCCTCAACATGAATCAAACAAGGAACATGTTCAGTTCGGCAGAGGGCTGATGCCTCTTTAAAAGTTTCTAAGAGCGCAGGATAGTCCCAACCGTTTACGTTGAAGATTTCAATTCCCTTAACGTCTGAATTTCTTCGGAAGCCCTCCAAAGCCTTGGATATGCTTTCTTTCGTCGTATGGTATTCGTTCGGAACAGAGATACCATATCCATCATCCCAAACAGATAAAAGCATTGGAATTTGAAGTACTCCAGCCGCATTTATGGCTTCAAAAAAATGACCTTCTGAAGTTGAAGCGTTACCAATGGTTCCAAAGGCAACTTCATTTCCATCAATTGAAAAATCTTTGAAGTCACTTAATTCTGGATTGTTTCGATACAATTTTGATGCATAAGCCAATCCAACGAGTCGCGGGATCTGAGCTGCGGTGCATGACACATCAGAACTAGAGTTTTTCATGTCTGTCAGCGTTTTCCAGTCGCCCTTCTCATTCAATGAACGGGTTCCAAAATGGCCATTCATCATGCGACCCGCTGAGGCCGGTTCTTTTTCTACATCAGTGTGGGCATATAATTGCGCGAAAAATTGTTCGCCCGTCAGTTGACCTATGGCCATCATGAAGGTTTGATCACGGTAATATCCAGATCTAAAATCTCCATTTTTAAAGGCTCGGGCCATGGCTATCTGAGCTATTTCCTTACCGTCACCGAAAATTCCGAATTTGGCTTTGCCCATGAAAACCTCTTTGCGACCAATCAAACTCATTTCACGACTTTCAACTGCTAGCGAATAATCCGAAAGAATCTCACTGGTTTTTAAAAGTGCATGATTTTTAGTCTTCGTTGTGCTCATTTAGAAATCCTGTTTGGGCTTGCCCATTATTGATAAAGGGTATGCGAATATACGTATATCAGAGGTATAATGATTTTGAAGGTTCTGTTTTATTCGTTTACAGGTGGAAAACCACGTTTTTTTTAGAAATAAAATTTTGGCAATGATCTTCTAAACAAAATAAAATAGCTGTAATTGATCGATATATTTTTAGCATCTATTGAATTTTACCAACCTCATTTTTTTAGGTATGTGCCCATTTATATTTGCGTAAGTAATAACCCCAAAGCACAGAAAAAATGATCATCGGAGTACCAAAAGAAATTAAAAACAATGAGAATCGCGTTGCACTCACACCGGCAGGAGCTCAAGAATTAAAAAAGAACGGACACACAATATATATTCAGTCATCTGCGGGAATAGGAAGTGGATTTTCTGATGATGAATATGTTGCTGCCGGAGCAAATCTCCTTTCAACTATTGAAGAAGTTTATGGCATAGCAGATATGATTATCAAGGTGAAAGAGCCAATTCAGGTAGAATACGCTTTGATTAAAAAAGATCAACTCGTCTTCACCTATTTTCATTTTGCTTCTCACGAGCCACTCACCAAGGCCATGATGAAGTCAGGAGCCATTTGTTTGGCATATGAAACCGTCGAAAAGACGGACAGATCATTACCTTTATTGGTTCCTATGTCTGAAGTTGCCGGAAGAATGGCAGTCCAGGAAGGAGCTAAATATTTGGAAAAACCAAGCGGTGGCAGAGGGATCTTGTTGGGTGGTGTACCGGGTGTTCGTCCAGCCAAAGTAATGATACTAGGTGGTGGAGTAGTAGGAACTAATGCTGCTAAAATAGCGGCGGGTTTTGGGGCCAACGTGACAATTTTGGATGTAAATCTTCCAAGATTGAGATATTTGGATGATGTTATGCCTGCTAATGTGAACACATTCATGTCCAACGAATATAACATCAGGGAGTTGATTGGTACGCATGATTTGATCATTGGCGCAGTTTTGATTCCTGGCGCCAAGGCACCTCATTTAATTACCAGAGACATGTTGAAAGAAATGAGACCCGGTACCGTTTTAGTGGATGTGGCTGTGGATCAGGGAGGATGTATTGAAACTTGTAGGCCAACAACTCACGAAGATCCAACTTATATAATTGATGATGTTCTTCATTATTGCGTGGCGAATATGCCGGGTGCAGTTCCTTACACCTCTACTTTAGCCTTGACAAATGCAACTTTGCCTTATGCAATGCAACTTGCAAATAAAGGATGGAAAAAAGCATGTTTGGGAAACGCCGAATTGAAATTAGGTCTAAATGTTATTGAGGGAGAAATTGTTTACAAGAGTGTGGCCGATGCATTCGGGCTGGACTATACAGATGTAAATCACTTTTTATAAACCAACAGGATAGGGTGGGAAGTTTGCAACTACGGTGTACTTCTCATCCTTAAATTCCCAGATGTAGTGCTTCATGCCATTGGTAACAGCTAAAAAGTCAGCTTTCAGTATTTTATTATAAACCGATGCTTGCCTCAAAGTTTCTTCATTCAATTTTATATCATAGGCTTTGCATTCAATCAAAATGAATGGATTCATGTCCCTCTTTAGAACCAATATATCACTTCGTTTGCCGGATTTGAAATAGGTCAATGGGAATTCCATTTTTGTAAGTGTCCTTGGATAACCAAGCTTATTGATCAGCAGGTGAACGAAATTCTGCCTTACCCATTCCTCAGGTGTGAGTACTAGATATTTTTTTCTTATAATATCAAATATGTATTGATTGCCTTCCTCTTCTTTTATCCTTAAATCAAATTCTGGGAGATTAAGCTTTTGCATTGATATTTTTGGGCATTTTGACCATCATAAGAAATATAAATCCTAAGACAAAATAGGATCCGAGCACTAAGGTACTGTTTCTCATGCTACCTGTAAGTTGATCTATAATACCGTAACTAAATGTGCCCAATACCACACTCAAATGAAAGGTGACATCATAAAAAGAAAAATATGATGCATGATCCATGGTGTCTTTAGGTACTAGTTTTGAGAATGTCGCTCTGGCAAGAGACTGGATGCCACCCATGACCAGGCCAACTAAAACTGCAATAATGTAGAATTGGTTGAGTGTTGTCACCGTATAAGCAAATAGGCAGATTCCTATCCAAATCAATATCATTGTTCCTAATGCAAATAGATTGCCTTTCCAATCTGAAACTCTTGCAAACAGTGTCGCTCCTCCGATTGCTACAAATTGGATGATTAACAAAACAGGAATCAATTGATTAGACTCTAACTTGAGTTCTTTTGATCCAAATAAGGTAGCCAGCAGCATGATAGTCTGAACACCCATATTGAAGAAAAAGAATGCAATGAGGTACCGTTTGATGTTTGGATAATTTTTCAAACCAAGAAACACTTTTTTTAATTCTAAATATCCATTGAGCAGTACTTTCCCTGTTGGTTTTCTATTAAATACATTTGATGGTAAATATTTAAGTGGAATCTGAGCAAATCCAATCCACCATATACCTACGATTAGAAAAATTGATCTAGTAGCGTATCCTTGAGTTGAGAATCCTAAAACCTCGTAATTAGAAATAATCACAAGACTCAAGATTAATAACAAGGCGCTTCCAGCATATCCAAAAGAATAACCTTTGGCGCTTACACGATCTGTCATAGATGGTGGAGCTATTTCTGGCAAATAGGCATCATAAAAAACCAGTCCTGAGCTGTAGCCAACACTTGCCAACACAACACATAAAATGCCCCATTCTAAATTGTTGGCCGTGAAGAAAAACATACCCATACATGCCAGCGAACCCAGTGTGGTAAAAATCCTTAAATATTTTTTCTTTTCGCCTGTATAATCTGCTATTCCCGATAGCAGGGGTAGCATCATTGCAGAAAGTAAATAAGAGAATGCAATTGCGTAGCTGTATAAAACAGAATTGACTACCTCAAATCCAAAGAACAAAACCTTGTCACTCTCACCTTCTCTTGCGGTAATAGCAGTATAATAAATGGGAAAAATAGTGGTGTTGATTACGAGGTTGTACACCGAGTTTGCCCAGTCATACATACACCAAGAATTGATCAATTTTTTATTTGCCTCCATATCAAAAATAATCAAAAAATATCTGATCTCGAGTGACCTTTTAACGTATTAGAATGCGTTGTAAGGACAAGTGATTTGGCAAGGATACAAATATTTAATTGCTTATCAATTTGAATTATCATTAAGACCTTAAAAAATAGACATTGGATACATTGGCAATAAAAGCAACCAAAGAAAATAGAATCAATGAACGGATTCCTAAGACAGACCTACTCCGAGTGGTTATTATTGGTGGGGGGTTTGCTGGAATTGAATTGGTTCGTCAGCTCAGCAAGAGCAACATTCAAATCATACTTATAGATAAACACAACTATCACACTTTCATTCCTTTGCTTTATCAGGTAGCTACGGCCGGCTTGAGTCCCGGTGATATTTCCAGTCCATTGCGGCAATTTTTGCAAGACAATAAGGATTTCCATTTCCGTATGGCGAAAGTCAAAAGCATAGATGCTCCAAAAAAGGAGATAACTACTAATATTGGCACTTTGGGTTATGATATTTTAATCATGGCATCAGGTTCGCGCACCAATTTCTTTGGAAACAAACAGATCAAGAAAAACGCTAGTAACCTTCGGGAAATAACAGATGCAATAGAGCTTCGAACCAAGCTGATCAACAATTTTGAAGATGCCTTACAGGTGGATGACGATCTGGAGTTGGAACGGCACATGAATATCGTCATTGTTGGAGCTGGTCCTACTGGCGTAGAATTGGCAGGTGCGATAGGTGAACTGAAAAATCATGTGCTGCCCAAAGACTATCCTGAGCTTGATTTCAAAAGAATGAAAATCACTTTGGTTGAAGGAGGTAAACAAGTGTTGGGGTCAATGTCGGCGGAAGCAGGTAAAAAAGCAGCAGGATACCTTAAAAATTTTGGTGTTGATGTGAAATTAGGAATCATCCTTAAATCTTATGAACAAAATATAGCTGTGTTGAGCGATGGAACACAGATAGGAAGCAATTGTCTGATATGGGCAGCAGGTGTTCAGGGTAATTTGGTGCCGGGTTTGAATGAAGAAGCTGTGATCAACGGAAGAATTAAAGTGAATGAATTCAACCTGATTGATGGTCATAAATATATCTATGCGGTAGGTGATGTGGCTCTTCAGTATGATAAAAAATATCCAAAAGGGTTGCCGATGTTGGCTCCAGTGGCTATTCAGCAGGCGAAATTACTTGCGACTAATATTCTTAGGATGAAAGATAGAAAGCCTATGAAGCCGTTTAAATATACAGATAAGGGAACCATGGCTACTATCGGCCGAAACAAAGCCGTAGTTGATATGCCTTTCAATATTACCATTGGTGGCTTTTTCGGATGGTTTATTTGGATGTTTATCCATCTTTTCTCAATTATCGGATTTAGAAGAAAATTGCTGGTATTTTCGAATTGGGTATGGAATTATCTAACTTATAATCAAGGAAATAGGTTAATTATTAAAAAAGATATTGATGACTGATTAATACATTGAATAGCATCGAGAAGAGGGATGCCAAAACCTTGAGTTTTGATATCCACGCACAGCCCAACGACGAAACATGTGGGCCCACCTGTCTTCAGGCAGTTTATCAATATTACGATGATCCGTTACCATTAAGTGACGTAATTGATCAGGTCAAAACCTTAAAAACTGGAGGAACCCTAGGGGTCATGCTGGGCAATCATGCACTGAGTCGCGGTTATAAAGCTACCATGTATACCTATAATATGATGATGTTTGATCCGACCTGGTTTAAGGCCAAAGTAGACTTGAAATCAAAACTTCTTCAACAACGAGCAGTTAAGACTTCCCGGAAATTTCAAAACGCGACGGACGCTTATTTGAAATTTATTGAATTGGGAGGTGAAATTAAGTTTGGTGAGCTTAAAACCAGCTTAATCAAGAGTATTCTCAATCAGGATACTCCAATATTGACTGGTTTGAGTGCTACCTATTTATATAATTGTCCTAGAGAAATCGGAGAAACCAATCAATATGATGACGTTAAAGGAGCCCCTGTTGGTCACTTTGTGGTGATCCATGGGTACGATCAGGAACATAACGTGGCATATATTGCTGATCCTTTAGATATAAACCCCATAAGTCAAACCAGACATTACAAAGTCACACTCCAGCGATTGATACACTCAATACTCCTTGGAATTGTAACTTATGACGCAAATCTTTTAATTATTCAACCCAAAAATGTCACCAACAATAGTAGTAACTGATCAGCCAGAATTTTGGCAAAAAAATGTGGATGGAATTGATGTGATTTCTCCGACACAATATATCTCATCTGAGGTATATCAAAAGTCAAGAAAATACAAAGTAATCAACCTTTGTAAATCCTATCAATATCAAAGTTCAGGATATTATGTCTCTCTTTTGGCGGAAGCCAGAAATCATAAAATCATGCCCGAAATCGCCACCTTGTTGGAATTTCGTTTCCCTTCTATGATCAAGGAAGATGCTGAAGATTTTGAAGAATTGATCCAACAATCGCTTAAGAAGCAAAAAGGTGATAAGGTGGATCTCTATGTTTGTTTCGGTAAGCCAGATTTGCCATCACTCAATAGGGTGGCTACTTTGTTGTTCAATTTGTATCAGGTGCCTATTTTGAAGGCTGTTTTTACCAAAAAAGATAAATGGAGCTTAACGCAACTAAAATCACTCAACTTAAATGAACTATCTGACAGCCTTCAGCAACTATTAACAAGTTCTTTAGGCGAATATCTAAGCGGGAAAAATAAAGCCAATAAAGCTTATAGCAGAAAGAAATTTGATTTGGCTATTTTAATTAATCCTGAAGAGGAGACGCCACCATCAGATAAAAGAGCAATCCAATCTTTTGTGAAAGCAGGAGAAAAAGTGGGGTTCAATGTGGATATAATTACTAAGAACGATTTTGCTAAGTTGATTCAATATGACGCACTTTTCATTCGAGAAACGACCAATGTGAATCATCACACCTATAAGTTTGCGAAAAAGGCAGTTGCGGAAGGGTTAATTGTGATTGATGATCCCGATTCTATTTTGAGGTGCACCAATAAAGTGTATCTGAGTGAATTGCTGAGTACTCATCAGGTACCAACACCAAAATATTGGATCATCAAAAAGGACAAACCAGCTAACATTAAGACAGAATTATTTGAATATCCTATCATTCTAAAAAAGCCGGATGGCGCCTTTTCAAAAGGAGTGAAAAAGGCCAATAATCAAGAAGAGCTGCTCAAGGTACTGAAGGACTTTTTCCAAACATCAGATCTTGTGATTGCCCAAGAATATTTCCCTACAGATTTTGACTGGAGGGTTGGAGTGATCGGCAACAAACCTCTCTATGTGTGCAAGTACTACATGGCGGAGAATCATTGGCAAATTGTAAACTGGCAAGAGCTAGATCAGGGACATCCGAATGAAGGCCTATTTGAAACAATTTCAGTGGAAGCAGCACCTAAAAAATTATTGGAATTGGCTTTGAAAGCTACTTCGCTTATCGGTAATGGCCTGTATGGAGTCGATATTAAACAGAGAAAGGATAAATTTTATGTTATTGAAGTCAATGACAATCCCAGTCTCGATGATGGTATAGAAGATGCTTTTTTGAAGCAGCAACTTTACGTTAATATCATGCAGGAATTTATGAATAGACTACTCTGATTATGGAAAAAAAATCAAGACTACACCTGTTTGAAGCATTCGGGGTAGAATTGGAATACATGATTGTTGATAAACATACACTCGATGTAAAACCTATTGCAGATGTACTCCTTGTAGATGAATCGGGCGAAATTTCAGGTGAAATGGAACACGATCAGATCGGCTGGAGCAATGAACTAGTGGGTCATGTGATAGAAATCAAATCCAATGGACCAAAATCAAATCTTGAAGCATTGGCAAATGATTTTAAGAAAAATATTTCTGAAATCAATCGGCAACTAGCTAAACATGATGCCATGCTGCTATCATCTGCTGCTCATCCCTGGATGAATCCCAGCACAGAAACAAAGCTTTGGCAACATGACAGCAATGAAGTCTATCTTGCTTATGATCGCATTTTCAATTGCAAAGGTCATGGCTGGTCAAATCTGCAGAGCACCCATATCAATTTACCGTTTTATGATGATGAAGAGTTTTCAAAACTGCATACAGCGATCAGGTTTTTATTGCCTATTATTCCATGTTTAACTGCGTCATCCCCTATCTTAAATAGCAAATTCACTGGATATTTTGACCGTAGGCTTTATTATTACGAAAGAAATCAATCGAAAATCCCTCTGCTTACTGGCAAGGTGATCCCTGAAAGAATTTATTCAAAACATGGGTATCAAAAATATATTTATGACAAAATAGCTGAAGCCATTGAACCTTTTGATACAGATAATATATTAAAGCCAGTTTGGCTCAATTCTAGGGGTGCCATAGCCCGGTTTGATCGGGGTGCTATAGAAATTCGCATCATTGACATCCAGGAATGCCCTGCGGCTGACATGTCAGTAGTGGTTTTGATTGTACAATTATTGAAATTATTAGTGGATGGAAAATGGGTTACTTTCGAAAAACAAAAATCTTTCGAGACAAGTAATCTTCAGGAGATTTTTCATGAAAGTGTTAAAGATGCATCAAAGGCACAAGTCTCAAATTTAGACTATCTGAAGGCACTAGGTTATGAAAAATCCACTTCTGGCGGCCAAATCTGGAAGGATTTGTTAGCTGTGGTTTTGGATAAATTTCCAAACGAAATGTCAGCATGGTCTTCCACTTTGCAGGGTATGATGGCACAAGGCACTTTGGCTGAGCGACTTGTAGTTGCCATCAATGAAGATTATTCGAGAGAAAATCTGCAACTCGTCTATGGAAAATTGGCCGAATGTCTGAATCAAAATAAGCTTTTTGTCCCTTGAAACCCTCGTTTGTTGTCGTATCGTGCGAACACGCCGGTAATAAGGTGCCAGTAACATTCAGTTATCTTTTCAGACTAGAAAGGGCTGTCTTGGTTTCACATCGAGGATGGGATATTGGCGCATTTGACATTGCGAAGCAAATGGCTTCAGGATTAGCTGTAAAGTGTTATCATTATGACTATACCAGATTGCTTATCGAATCCAATCGATCGATTGATAGTGATCAATTGTTTTCGGAATACTCGGAATACTTGGACAGAACTGTAAGGAAGTCTTTGATTTCAACTTACTACAAGCCATACAGATCTAGTGTCACTAAACATATCAAGGAATTGACGAAATTAGGCAATCGGGTGGTGCATTTGTCTATCCATACTTTCACACCAGTGTGGGAAGGTCAAAATCGTGAAGTAGAAATTGGTCTTTTGTTTGATGAAGATCGCTCCCTTGAAGCGGCATTTTGCCAAAAAGTAAAATTTGCAATGCATGGGTCGACTCAAAATTATCAAATACGATATAATGAGCCCTATAAAGGTTCGGATGATGGCTTTACCACACATTTAAGAAAGTCATTCAAATCTGAAGAATATCTGGGTGTAGAAATTGAAATAAATCAAAAATTTGATAAACTAGAATTAGCTAAAATATCAACATTAATGATTGAGGCAGTTAAAACTTCACTTTTATAATTACTCACTTTGTAATTGCCATTACTTAACTTAGTCTCTGGTGAAAAATTACAGAACCAGTAATTGGAACATGATACTTAAGTTTAGAAATTTGGGGAATAAATCCATTATTGGTGCATTTATTTTGCTCCTCTATGCTGTATTTTCTTTAGTCACCACAATCAAACTTCGCAATGCTAGTGATGAAAGGGAACAATTAAGGATTAGAGAAAACCTGGATGTCCATCGCGGATACATTAAGGGACTGATCCAAGGCGCATATATCCAAGCGAGGAATTTACGTGCCTTGGCGTTGGATTTCGAGTCATCAGCTAGCCAACCGAGAGACTTGGTTAATCGAGTTTTGGAATCAAGTGTAATTAGTAATCAGGATTTTTTGGGACTCTGGATGGTTTGGGAGCCAGATTCATTTGCTGGATCGGATGCACAGTTTGTAAATACTCAGGGCAGCAATGAAGAAGGTAGATTCGTTCCGTACTGGCATTGGTCAGGAGATTCAGTGATTTCGGAAAATTGCATTTTGTATGATGAATCGGATTATTATCAACTACCAAAAAGCACTTCCAAGGAGTATTTGATGGATCCATATTTATATCCTTTAGGGGGTACAGATGTCATGCTCATAAGTATCTCATTGCCAATACTGGAAGATTCTGTTTTTAAGGGTGTTGCTGGAGTGGATATCAGTAATAACTCTCTAAAATCATTGGTAAACCGTATTGCAAATATTGAAAAGGGTGAGGGTTATTTGATTTCGGGAAATGGGACTTATGTGGTACATCCTGATCCAAAAATAATAGGGTCAATGATCAATATTTCACGAGTTTTTGACGGGTATGAAATGATTGATTCTGATGGTAAGATCTGGGAAGATGCAGATCGTGACACACTCTTGTTTATATCATCCATCGATTTTGAATTTGTGGATCTGCCGTGGATGCTTATGCTCAAGATGCCCAGGAGTAATATTAACGAAGCATTTATTTCAATAAAATCAAATATGCTTCTCATGTCTGGAATTTCAGCACTGCTTATCTTTTTTTTAATTATATATAATTCAACTGAGCGAAAGTTAAATGAGAGGCTGAATCGAAAAATACAGGAAGAACTGTTTCAGGCAGATGCCAGACTTACCTCACATATGGAGGGGCCAAATCCTCCAAGTATTTATTCGGTTGACAAAGATTTCAAATACACAGGCTTCAATTCCATTCATAAAAAGGAAATGCTTGAAGTTTTTCATGCTGTTGTTGAGGTGGGAAAGTACATGCCGGCTATGCTACCTGAAGAATTTGAAAAGCGTCTGATCAACAGTTTTACAAGAGTTTTGAATGGAGAAAGATTCGATTTGACAAGTTTTTTTAACGAAAAGTATTTTACACAGAGTTTTAATCCTGTATTTGACAAAGACAGCCAAATCAGCGGGCTTACAAGTAGTATTCAGGAAGTTACTACTATTGTCAAAGCTGAAATGGAACTTGAAAAATATAGGGACAATTTGGAAAATCTGGTTGAGGAGAGAACATTAGAGCTTACAAACCAAAAAAAGTTTTTTCAGAATATAATTGACCAAATCCCAGCGGTGATATTCGTGAGGGATCACCATGAGAAGTATATTCTGGTCAATCAACTTGCAGCAGATGCGTTTGGGATGAACATCCTTGACGTAATTGGGATGAACATTACTGAAATGCATCCTGATCCAAAAGAAGCAAAAGATTTCGCGTATGAGGATCTAGAAATTATAAAAACAGGAATAACGTTTAATAGCGAATACAAAATGATTTGGTCGGATGGATCAGAACGTTGGTTTTATCTGACCAAGCAAAGAATGTACATCGATCAGATACCGCACATTTTGGGAATTCATGTTGATGTGACTCATTTGAAAGAAACACAACTTGAGCTCACCAAAACCAATGAAGAACTATTGGCAACATTGGCAACTTTGAAATCTGCCCAAATGATGCTGATTGAATCAGAGAAGATGGCCTCCATTGGACTTTTAACAGCAGGAC
Source organism: Cyclobacteriaceae bacterium (assembly GCA_047632435.1). Classification (GTDB taxonomy): domain Bacteria; phylum Bacteroidota; class Bacteroidia; order Cytophagales; family Cyclobacteriaceae; genus JAMZMI01. Next base: position 7,921 of record JBLICU010000051.1, on the reverse strand, counting down.
TAGCTCATGAAATTAACAATCCGATAAACTATGTTGCTGGAAACATTGGGGCTATTAAACGTAATCTTCATGAATTGAAACAAGTGGTTGAAAAGAATACGGGATCCACTTCAGATGAACATGAAAGCATCAGAAATGGTTTTTTTGAGCTTTATGATGAAATGGATAGCTTGATGGAAGGAATTGAAGAAGGAACCGAAAGAGTTGTATCCATAATTCGTGATTTAAGTACTTTTTCTGAAAACAACAATGCCAAAGAATCTGGAGCCGTATCGATTAAGGATTGTATTGAATCCACACTAAATCTTGTAAAATATCATTCAGAAAAAAGAATAACCTTTTCAACAAACCTTAAAGGGCCACCTGTCATTTTCGCAAATGGTCAGAAATTCAAACAAGTTTGTTTAAATGTATTGACCAATGCATGTCAGGCGATAAAGGTGGAAGGTGAAGTAAAGATATCTAGTTTTAGAAAAGATAATTATCTACATATTCAAGTGAGCGATACAGGAGAAGGTGTTTTACCTGAAAATGTAAACCGTATTTTTGAGCCATTCTTTACGACGAAAGAGGTAGGTGAGGGAACAGGATTGGGGCTCGCCATTTCATACAATATTCTTAAAGAATTTGGTGGACACATTAACTTGATGGCCAATTCAGAACACGGGGCTACATTCGAAATCGTGATGCCATTAAATTATTCTTGAATTTCTCTTTTAAACATAAATTATACCCGTTCAGCTTTTTTAGTTGGTATGGAATGATAAAAGTGTGCAAGTTTGATAAGTTCACTAGATCACATGGAATCTAATTATGTCAAACACTTTTCTGAAGGCTACATAGGTAGTCTTATCCGGTCAGGATCGGATACGATAGCATCCAGTGCCATCAAAGTAATCTCGCTCAATAATATATTAGTAAAAATATCATTCGATTCTGATTTTGGTAAAATTGTTTTCCGGGCAGTCGTTTCCGAGCAGAATGAAGGCATTCTTTTGTTTATTCAAAATCGGGTGACCAAAGATTATATCCTAACCGGTCAAAACGGATTTTTATATAAAAAGGCAAATGTCCATGGAGGTATTATCCATAAGTTAAATTCATTTTATTTTCATATTAAGCTTGATTACTTCAACGGGGGCACACAAGAAATCTATTTTCTCGGGAAAAAAGTAAAATCTTATGACTCTTTGCCAAAAAGCACTTCAATAAGTCAATTTTTCTCTTAGGGTTAATTCAACAAGTTCATTTTTAGTTTTTCAATATCCAGCTTGAAAGCATTTTTAATACATCTGTTTTCTCCACATCATTATGTGGCTCATGGTACACACCTTCTAGAAGGTGCCATTCAATATGGTTGTTTGAATTTGCAAAAGATTCCGTGACGTGATAGTCAATGATCTGATCTGCCGAACCGTGATAGACGAGTCCAGTAATAGTGATCTTGCTAGCGTTGATAAGTGCTCGCTCTGCACCTTTAGCAATCGCATCAAAAAGTCCAGCGGAAATCATTCCATGCACTTTTGGATCGTCAGCGTATTTTTGAACCTCTATTGGATCTTTGCTGATGTGTTTGATTTCCAATCCATTATGTTCTGAATATGACGGCCATATTCTGGTCATTAATCGACCTAACTTTAATTTAATTTGAGGAGGATCAAAAGCAAGCTTGAACCATGGAGACGAAAGTATGAATCCTGAAATTTCTCTGGACGTGTTTTCAATCATGAAATTGGCCACCAAATTACCGCCCATGCTATGCCCCATCAGATATAAGGGCAAATCATTGAAATGTTCTCTGGCTGTTTTCAAGAATTCCTCTATGTCCTTCAGCAGCATTTCATATGATGGAGTATGACCTCTTTTTCCTTTCGACAAACCATGACCTCTAAGATCCAGAGCGAATACGGCAATGTTTTGTTCATTGAGACTTGTGGCAACATGTGCATATCGTCCACTGTGTTCGCCATGACCATGAATGATGCATAGGATTTTGAGTGGATTTTCAGGTATCCATGATTTGTAGTGCAATTTTAAACCATCTTGTCCTGTTATAAATTCTGATTCAACATCCATCTGATTGTGTTTGTCTCTAAATTATATAAATTATTATTCATTGTCGTTTAGTTAAGCGTCATTCCTGCACATGCAGGAATCACATGATTTGGTTCATTTAGTTTGATGGGATTCTGGCCTACGCAGGGAATGACGTCAAAATTACATACTTAACGACATTGAAGTTTTATCCTCAACAGGTTATTGATTTTTAAATCGCTATGGCCAAAAGGTTTGACAAAGTATTGTATTCTTTCCCCCTTCAACTGCTTATTGTTCAGATGAAGAGAAACCCATCACTAATTGCTGTTTGGATATTGCTGGTTGCACTTTTTTCTGGCGGAATCGGGAAAATTTACGGAGTGCCATATCTATTTCTGGATCCCGAATACATCAATAGAGTCGGATTTGCCAGTTTTTTCATCGTTGGTTTGTGCTTCGGATGTTTCACTATGGCCTATCAAATCACTTGTTACATATTGGACAGCCATCGGTTTCAATTCATAGGAGTGCTGGAGCAACCTTTTGCCAAATTCTCCATCAATAATAGCACTTTGCCTGTGCTGACCTTGATCACCTATATCATACTCATCATACGATTTCAGCTGAGAAACGAACTTTCCTCCCAGATTCAGTTAGTTATTAACCTTTCTGGATTGGTTTTAGGTATCGTAGTTGTCATGACACTTTTTTATATCTATTTCAAATTCACCAATAAAGATATATTCAAGTTTCTATCAGGGAGCGTAGATAAGCGTTTGATGAAAGCAAAAATTAGTCGGGATCGTGTCATGAGTCGCTACAATGAAATGAAGGACAATAAATATGTTGTCCATTCTTATTTTGATTTGAAACTGCGCCTGCGCTCATGCAGTGATTTGAATGATTTCTATGATAAACGTGCCCTGCTTAAGGTTTTCGATCAAAACCATCTCAATTCGGTGATACTAGAGCTATTCATCATCCTTGCTGTGATTGTTTTGGGCACTTTCATGGAGCATTCTTTTTTTCAGATACCAGCAGCTGGCAGCACGCTGATGATGCTCTCCATTTTGGTGATGCTCATCGGGGCTATTTCATATTGGTTAAAAACCTGGGGATTTTCTTTCGTCTTTGGGATTTTTTTGGTGGTGAATTTATTGATCAAAACTGGTGTGCTTAAAGGTATTTATGAAGTTCGTGGTTTGGAATATCATAGCGAGAAAGCGAAATATACATTGAAAAATCTTGCTGAAATTACTAATAAGGAACAGCTAAAGTTGGATTTTGAAATTGGTTTGAATGTCTTGAACAATTGGAAGAAGAAACAAACTTCAGATAAACCCAAAGTTGTTTTTTTGTGTGTTAGTGGTGGTGGACAGAGAGCAGCACTGTGGACTGTGAATGCTATGCAACAACTGGATATATCATTGCAAGGCAAACTGATGGATCGCACATTTATGATAACAGGTGCTTCAGGGGGCATGATTGGGGCAGCTTACTACCGAGAGTTAATGCGACTACCTGATGCGAACAGACCTGATCATGACGAACAGCTTCAGAATATTGGTAAGGACAACCTCAATTCGGTTATATACAGCTTATTGGTCAATGATGCTTTTTTCAGGATGCGCATGGTTGAGTTTGAAGGTAAAACGCATGGCAAGGACAGGGGATATGTATTTGAAGAGAACCTGGGCAAAAACCTGAAATGGGTTTTTCAGGACAAGTGGTCAGACTACAAAAAGGAGGAAAGAGAAGCTCAAATTCCAACCATGCTCCTTGCCCCCGTGATTGCCAATGATGGAAGAAAGCTCTATATCTCAAATATGCCTGTTTCTTTTTTGAATGTAAGTTTGGAATCCAAACAAGCAACAAGTGTTGATAATAAAGTTTGGGCAGTCGATTTCAACAAATTATTTAAAGAACAGGGCGCTGATAATTTACACTTTTTGTCAGCGCTACGTATGTCTGCCTCATTTCCTTATATCACACCTACTATTAGTTTACCAAGTGAACCACGCATTGAAATAATGGATGCAGGAATCGCTGATAATTTTGGTGTTTCTGATGCCGTTCATTTTATCAGCGTGTTTGAAGATTGGATTACTCAGAATACATCAGGTGTAGCTATCATAACTATTCGTGATACTCGAAAATCTTCTCCAATCGAACCACAGTCTAACCCATCACTTGTAGATCGGCTGACCTATCCCATAGCTAGCGTTTATAACAATCTGGGAAATATGCAGGATATCAATAACGATTTGAAAGTAGAAGCCTTGAGGCGCAATTTTCAAGTGCCTCTTGAGGTGATGGAGATAGAATACAACACCTATACCAACATCAATGAAGATTACCTAATATCTTCCAAAGCGATTGATCGCAGGCGACTAGAGAGGGCTTCACTTAGCTGGCATCTTACCACCAAGGAAAAACAAAATATCATTCAAAACATCCAACTTCCTAATAATCAGAAGGCTATAAATGAGGTAAAGTTATTCTTATCCGAATCTAACTAACATGGACTAAAAATTAAAAGGATCTAATGGTTGTCCATTAGATCCTTTTTTGAAAATTCTATCTAATGCGGCTACCAAAAACTACTCTATAAGAGAGCGAAGGCCTAACGATACTGTTTTTATGTCATCGCCTTGTTTGATTTTAAGGGATACTGTTTCACCCGATTGTCTCAACATTTCCTTTATATCAGGTAGTGCGAGGGTTGATACCGGTGTATCGTTGATAGCAATCAGTTGGTCATTTATCTTTACACCAGCCTCTGAAGCCGGGCTGTTATCAAAAACCCGGTGAATGAGAAGATTTGGTTCGCCGTGTGCAAATTGTAAATCTATACCACTGCAGTTGACTGGGAGAGCCTCGCCAAAATGTTCATTTTTTTCAAGATAGAGTCTCCTTCCTGGTACGTCTATAGTGATGTCAAACATACTCAGTATTTCGTTTCCAATAATCCCACCTACATGTGGATGTGCCTGAATCCCACTTTTGGCCTGACTGATTCCAATAGGTAGATCTTCAATTTTTTGTTTCCCAAATGCAAATGACAGCACGTGACCTTCGTAATGTAAAGTTTCATTGTCATCAAGACCTTTGACCACATAGGAATAATGCTTGCCAGTCTTATTTATAACATCGTATGTTTTGGCAAATGGTGAGTTGAAATCCAAAGAGGTGCCAGCACCCGTCATGACGAAAAATGTACCTTCATGTGGTTCTTCGTTGTTGAGAACTACAGTACCATTAATGGTAGGTATTGAGATATTTAGATCGAAAAGAATTTCATCGCCGGATGTGGGTCCTTTACCATGCTCGAAAATATCAATAGTTTTTTTACCATAGTTTATTCTAATGGTGTGGTTATGCATCAGGTCATATCCAACGATACCATCAATGTCTCTTCCCAGGCTAATTTCAAGGTGTTCGAGCTTGGTGGCATAGACTTTAATGTTTTTCTCCATAGGGAAGCCATTGATTTCAATTTCATTGTGTTTGAAAACCTCCATCGAATTTTTGGTTTCATTTAGATTGATGTCCTTACCTAGGCCTAATTCTGCGGCAACAGTTTTGTCAAGGACGGTGAGACCAGATCCGGTATCAAAAATGAAATCCAATGGTCTTGAGTTATCGATACTCACTGGAATAATGATGTGATCCCCGAAAAGTTCAAAGGATATGCTAGTAATAGGTTTTTGTGCTTGAGAATAGTTGATAGCCAATAGGCACCAAGCGGTGATTAATTTTTTCATATTTAGGATTTTGGCGTTTTAATGTATCGGAAATTATGTATTCTTTTTGAAAAATGGAAATAGATCATGAAAAGATACTCAATCGGAAATTTTTTGAATTTCCATATCAATATAGAATTACACTTATGTTTATATGAATTAAGTTGATGTGATTTGGTTGATTTTGGGTTTGTATTCTGCTATTTCAAAAGGTTGGTCAGGATTTGTTTTATTGATTTGCCAGCCAATATATTTAGGTGTTAGGGATTGTATTTTTTTTAAGGAGTTGAATTCATTTTATTCATCAGGCAAGTTTAGCTTTTCTCAGATGCGATCATATTCAGGTCTGTCAAATTTCTGTCATTAACTATCTTCTGCAGATATGATTCACAACACAAAGTGGCACCCGAAAAATCTAAGTAATTGCATAAATTAGCTATTGAAATACTTTATATTCTTTGATCATTTTACTGCTGATTTTTCGGAGGAGGAAGAAAATTATTAATTCTAATTTTCCAGTTGTTGATCTATCCTTTCTATCAACACCGCTGACTTAGCAATGATGTTATCTCCAAAAAGGTTGATTAATTCATGGATATTATTAAATCCCTTCATGGTAAGGTGCCTGTATTTCAAGCCCATAGCCTGATCCTCATCACTTTGCTTTAACCCAGTTGTTTCATAAAAATCTGCATCAAAGTTATCTAAATCAAGATACCTGTATTCCTCGTATCTGCTTTTTTTGATGTCTTCGATTATTTTATCAGTAATGATTACCAACTGATCTTGAGTGGCTTTTAACACGTTCAACTCACGTCTCATGTCACTATCGATTAGTTTGAGTGATCCTGTGTTAATCATTTCCTCAAAGGTGGATTTCACGGGAAAGTATCTAATATATGCGAGCGGCATCTCTGAATTATCAACCAATGTTTTTAATGTCCAATTACCTGAATCGTAGAATTTTTGGTAATTCGTAATATGCTCTTGATTTTCTAAAGATCCTTTTTGCAAGGCATCAATATTTACAGTATCAGCGACCAAATTAGCTTTGAGGTTTTGCAAATATTCCTGCTTTACTTTTTTTTCTTTCTGAATGTCATTCCAGCCATCTATCTGTACGGCTATCATAATCCCAACTGCAACAAGGAAAACTTCACCCACAGCATAAAGCAAGTAGGAGGTGATTTTATTGCCGGTCATGAGCTTTCGGCGGATTTTACGGAGGAGGAAGAGCATTTAATTTCTTTCAATTTCTTTATCTATTAAATCGACAATCTCTAACAGCTCGTTTTTTATATCCGTAAACCACGGGGCATAAAAACCGTGATTGAGCTCCGTAAAAAGCAGACTATTCACAAATTTTTGTCATCAAGGAGATTTCGGATATCTGATGCTATTAGTTGATAATTGTTCTCAATATACACTGAATCAAATTTTAACTTATTGTGAGTTCTCTTATCCGTATTGAAGAAATTGGCCCAATTCACATGTTTTTCAAATACTGCCAACAATGTCTTATAGTCATTTCGATTGTGACTCTGTTCAAAATCTACCAGTGTATAGGTTTGATTTAAATTCATCAATTTGATTTTGATTTCTTCGTTTTGGATTAGGCTGAAATTTCCGGAATTTTGCATTTCATTGTAAGTATTCTGATGCGGGAAGAACTCAGACACGAATATCAATGTCTCCATGTCTCGTGAGAAATGATACAAAGAGTCGATTGCTCGTTTTTTAGCTTTTACTTTAATTTTTTTGGCGGCCAGTTCCTTTTTCCTTGTGATCTTAATCAATGAGTCTAGTTGAATGATATCCGCAAATAGGTCTTTCTTAAGGTTTGTGAAATAGCTTATTTCGACCGCCCTATATTTTTTCTCTTCTTCCCAACTACCAATATTCACAGCAATCAAAATCCCTATTACCACAAGAAAAATCTCACCAATTGCATAAAGCAAATAATTCCAGATCTTTCCTTGATTGATCATTTTGCTTCGGATTTTTCGAAGGAGAAAGAGCATCAATCAGATATTTCCCAGTTCAAATAATAGCTGGCTCTTTTTGCACCTTTTTCATCCCGAATGAGGAGTTCTGTAAATTTTCCCGCTTCAAGGCTCTGAATGTCTAATTGAAAAGTACCC
>JBLICU010000050.1:0-25296 GCA_047632435.1 Cyclobacteriaceae bacterium | reverse complement strand
GATCAGGGATTTTAAGCAGGTCAGTTATTATAAAAAGACCTTTTATCAAGAGGCCATTTATTATTTAGGACTGATTTATTCCAATGATAATCAATTCAGCGAAGCACTAGTTATTTTAAAAGAAGCTGATGACAATGAAGGACCGTATGCTTCCTTGATAACAGAACTGATTGCCAACATCTATTATCAAACAGACGATTATCCTCAGTTGATCAGTTACGCTTCTCAAAAATTGTCTGATGCGCCAACCTCGACCAACCGAACACTTCATCGTTTGCTTGGTGAAACCTATTTCAAAAAACAGGAATATCGCCAGGCCTCACGCCATTTTCAACGCCATCTTGATTTTTCTAAAAGTAAAATGGATGGTGAAGGCTACTATAAATTGGGTTATAGCTATTACCAGCTAAAGGAAGATCAAAAAGCCATTGATAATTTCAAATTGGCGGCCTTAGAGAAAGGTGACTTAGGTCAAAGTAGCAGTTTTTATCTAGGTAAATTATATCTTAAATCCGATAATTACAGCTATGCCTTAAGCGCTTTCAAAAATGCGATTGCGGAAGGTGAGAATGCTTCCATGCATGAAGAAGCGTCATTTCTGGTTGGTAAAATCAATTACTCTACCAAGCAATATGCTGATGTAATTGCGGCCGTGAAGGCATTTAAAATCGACTATCCAAAGAGCAAATGGAGTATTGAATCCTCTGAGCTTTTGACGAAATCTTATTTGAAAACCTCAGATTACAGTCAGGCAATAGAATACATAGAGTCTACGGAGACAAAAACACTTGTTATAAAAGAAGCATATCAAAGTGTCTGTTTCCACAAGGCACAACAGCTTTACAACGATTCAAAATTTAACGAATCAATTGATTATTTTAAAAAATCTTTGGTTTATAAAATAAAACCAAAAACTACCTCGGAGGCTTTTTACCTGATCGGTGAGGCTTACTCTCTCACAAATCAGCCTGAGTTAGCAAAGCAGGCATTTAATAACGGCCGCTCCATAAGTGCCAACACAGAATGGGGAATTCTGTCGTCATATGGGCTTGGGTATTTGGCTTATAATCAGAAAGAATATGAACAAGCAGAAGCTCATTTCAAATCTTTTGTAACGATTACCACCTCAAAAAACACCTATTACGGTGATGGTAAAATGAGATTGGCTGATTGTTATTTTGTTCAAAAAAAATATGATCAAGCCATCAAAACTTATGAATCTTTATTAGATAATGCCAGCGTTCCTCAGGACTATCTGAATTATCAAATAGGAGTGACCTTTGCTTTAAGCAATAAAGGTGAGCAGGCTAGAAGTTCATTTTCTAAAGTCATTACCTACAAGGGGAAATCCGCCTATAAAGACAATGCATTATTTCAAACTGGAGAATCCTATATTGGCGAAGCAACATTCTTGAAAGCAGCTGAATATTATACGCAGTTGATAAACAACTATTCAGAGAGTCCGCTTGTGCCATTTTGTTATGGAAGAAGGGCACTTTGTTATTCTAATCTCAATCAAGTGGAGGGCGCTCGCCAAGATTACGAATTTATTTTAAAAAATCATATCAGCCATGAAGTAGCTAATGGTGCCTTACTTGGACTTCAGGAGTTGATCAAAAAAGGGTTAAATATTCCCAATTTTGAAACATATATGGACGCTTACCGACTAGCGAATCCTGATGATGGCAGCCTTGAAGTAGTAGCGTTTGAATCGGCAAAAAATAAATATTACAATCAGAATTATAACAATGCCATTAGTGACCTAAATACCTTTTTGTTCAAATATCCAGAGAGTAGTTTTGGACTGGATGCACAGTATTTCATAGCCGATAGTTACTATCGGTTGAATGATTGGGAAAATGCATCCATCCAATTTGAGAAGTTGACTCAGGGTGAAAATAATGCTTATACTTCAAGATCTTTGGATAAGCGAGGTAAATCACTACTCGCACTTAAAGCTTATGATAAAGCCATAAGAAACTACAGACAGTTACTCAAATCTTCAACCAATAGAAAAGAGCAATACCTGGCCAGGGAAGGATTAATGAATGGCTTTTTTGATTCGGGCAAGTTGGATAGCTCGCTGTATTATGTCAACACAATTATAAATGACGATTGGAGACCACTTGGAGTGGATGAATCCATATGGTTGATCAAGGGCAAGATTTTATTTATAAAAAAAGAATTTAGTAAAGCGACAGATGAATTAATTAAAGTAGTAAATGGGCCTTTGGATGAAAAGAGTGCTGAGGCAAAATACTATTTGGCCAGTGTGTTTTATGCTCAGGGAGCTTACAAAAGATCCCTTGAAGCACTTTTTGATCTCAATCGAAATTATGGTTCTTATTCATTTTGGATAGGGAAATCATTTTTACTCATAGCAGATAATTACACAGCTCTGGGTGAGATATTACAAGCCAAGGCCACACTCAAATCAATCATTGAAAATTCACCCGAAACAACCATTGTAACGCAGGCAAAGGAAAAATTACTGAGTGTAGAAGTCGACGAAAAAGCTGTGTTAATACAAGACAGCACTGACCTGGACAGTTTGAACACAGGGAAATGAAGCATATGAAAACCATTTATACATACCTATTTTTGATTTTCATGGGTTGTGCCAGTGCTTTGGCGCAAGATCAGCCCACTGGAGAAGTGGAAGATGTTCAGGTGATTATTGAAAAGGACAAGCCGCTGGTTTTGCCTATCGCCAATCGCCTGTATCAAAGAACTGAAATTCGCAAAATACAGGAAGATTCTGTTTCACTGTCTTACAATGAGATAACTCAGCCGCTTTATAATTTTGATAATTATCAACCTTCGTTTATGCCGAAATCCTTTTCTGCACCAAATACATACAAAGGATTCACCAACCATGTGAAAGCAGGTTTTGGCAATTATCAATCCCCATTACTTGAAGCTTATGTTGCATTAGAGGAGCGGTTAAATTACGTTGGCCTTTTTTTGCAACATGAAAGTTTTGGCAAAGGGCCAGTTAGAGGATCGGAAAGTGCATTTTCAAACAATCAATTTGTATTAGATGGGCGTTATGTTGCCCGTTATTTTGAGTTTAGACCAATCTTGAATTATAAGAGAGAAGGATTTTATTATTACGGATATGATGCTCAAGAATATCAACTAGCCAGTCCAATTTCGGATATTTATGCTCAGGATCGCGCGATTTATAATAGCTGGAATGCAGGAGGTACGTTCAAAACCATTTCGAAAAGTGATTGGTCCATGTCTTTCACACCATCCTATCAAGGTGTTTCAATGAGGATTGGAAGCGGCGATCAATTTAATACAGACAATATTCTGAACCTTCAAGGTGCTGTAAAATATGATCTGTCTAAAAGTTCGGTGGTCAATTTGAATCTGGGTTACTTATGGGCACAGTATAATGGCGGTGCATCAATATTTGATAGATCGAAAGCCATTATTAACCCCACTTATCAATATCAAAATGATCAACTACAGGTAGCCGCAGGAATAAATATGGTTGCAGGGAGTGATTCCAGCACCCACTTTTATTTCTATCCTGACATTCAGGCAAAATATTATCTCAATGAGAAATTCTCAATTACCGCAAGAATTGATGGTGATTTGGATTTCAATACGCTTCAAACCCTTTACGACCAAAACAAATATTTGGATGACTCCCTAACTTTGGTTAATACGAATCGCCCAATTTCATTTCAGGGAATTTTTGGAGCCAAATTGAGCGAGCGACTTTTGATAGAGGGATCATTAGGATATGATGTGATTAAAAATCAACCATTATTTGTGTATTCCACTTATGATTCATCAAGGTTTAGCACTCGGTATGATGAAAATTTCGGAAGGTTTCAATTTGGAGTAAAAGCATCTTATTTTATTGAAAATCAAACCTTTATAACTGCCAATTTTCATTATTATGCCTACAAAGAAGGTTCTGAAGCTGAGGCATGGTTTTTACCATTAAGGGAATTGGAGTTGGCCGCACAACATACAATTATCAAAGGTCTGACGGCAAAAACTATGTTGACCATCATAGGTGGAATCAAAGCCCCTTATGTCAATGTAAATATGGACCAGGCATTAGTCTCGGCGTACAATACTCTGGACCCAATTTTTAATTTGGGAATAGATGTTAATTATGAATTGAAGGAGAATATTGTATTGTTTTTATCTGCCGATAATATATTTAATCAGCATTACGAAAGATATTTAAACTACCCATCGAGAGGTATAGCTGCAAAATTTGGTTTTATTTTCCATTTTTAAGTCGGATATTCGCAGAAGATAGACTTCAAGTTTTGCAAATTTGAAGTTTTGATTAACTTAGTTTTAACTAATTCTAATCTAATGGCCAAAAATAAAGATCAAAACGAAGATCCTGAAGAAGAAAAAAAAGACAATCAATTTGAAGAAGATGATGATTTCGGTCTTCCTGATTTAGACTATGATGAACTAGAGGAAGAGGCCGACCAGTTGTTGGAAGAAGAAGCTCCGGAAATAGTCTCTGAAATTAAATCCGAAACAGAAACACCCTCCGGCGATATTAAAGAGGATGCTCTTGGTGAAGACTGGGAGAAGGAAATGGAAGATGAATTGGAAGAAGATCTGGCTTCAGGAAAGTTTGAAGAAGAAACTGAGGCATTTTATGAAGAGGAAACTTTCGATGAATTTGAGAGTGAAATTGAAAAAGAGTCTGTTGGAAGCTCTGTTTTTGGTATCGATGACAATCCTAAAGGTGAGGTAGAAATAGAAAGTAATGCCAAAGTTGAAGATAGCTTTTACTCTACTTCAGATGAACCTAAAGCAGAAAAAATAGCACCAGATGCACAATACAGTCAATATCTGGATGAAAATCAGGGTAGTAAAGGAAAATTCGCTAGAACTGTAGTTTTGGGAACCATCCTGTTTACAGTTGTTGGTTTTGCTATCTATTTCTTGTGGGGCTCTACAGCCAGCGAGGAACCAAAAAAGGAGGTTGCGAAAGTGGAAGTGATACAACCTGAACCCACTCCTGAAGTAGAAGCTAAAGTGGCAGAGCCCGTAGAGACTAAAAAGCCTATAAAAGCTTCAAAAGCTGCAGCAAATGTGGTCGCAGCAGGTCAAATAACAAGTCTATCAGAAAGAACGGGAAAATCTTACCTGATAATTGGAAGTTTCTTTGATGGAGATATGGCGCAGGACTATGCAGATAAATTATCCATAGAAGGGAAGAGTCCATTCATCATTCCTCCGTTCAAGGACCATAGGTTCTACAGGGTAGCAATTGCAGAATATAACAACTTCAATGACGCAAGTGCAAATATTGAATCTTACAAACAAGAATATGGCGCAGATGTCTGGCCGCTGAGATACTGAAAGTAACTTAGTTTATAATCTATCGTTTAATTTCGCGTTAATCCTTACGCGAGATTAAGCGATTTTTTTTTGCATAACCAATCCACATATGTTACTACAAATTGCTCCCGAAGAGAGCTTAGAAACAATTTCAGTTTTAGAACTACTATTGAATGGTGGTTACATGATGATTCCAATAGTCATCCTGTGGATACTGGCCGTATTTATTTTCGTGGAACGGATCCTTATCATTAAATCAGCGTCGAAAACACCTGATGATTTTCAAAATCAAATTCGAAGCAAAGTCCTAAGCGGTGATGTGAAAGGAGCGAAACTTCTATGTGCAGAAACCAATACCCCAGTTGCCAGAATGATTGAAAAAGGAATAAGCCGAATTGGTTCATCACTAAAGAACATCGAAGTGAGCATCGAGAATATTGGAAAGATTGAAATTTATCGACTTGAGAAAAATCTTAGCTCATTGGCGACTATTTCAGGTGCAGCACCGATGATTGGTTTTTTAGGGACTGTTACGGGTATGATTCAGGCTTTTATAGCCATTGCTCAGGAAGAAGGAGCTGTGAGTCCAAAGTTGCTCTCAAGTGGTATCTATGAAGCCATGGTGACTACTGCCGCTGGTTTGTTCGTGGGAATACTTGCCTATTTGGGTTACAATTATTTGGTTTCACGTGTATCTAAGTTAGTTCATAGGATGGAGTACACAGCCATTGATTTTGTGGATTTATTACAAGAACCTCAGAAATGAATCTCAAACCAAAACACAAAGTTGACGTAGCATTTAGCATGTCATCAATGACAGATGTGATATTTCTGTTATTGATTTTTTTCATGCTTACTTCCTCATTCATCACACCAAGTGGATTGCCGATCAATTTGCCATCGAGTAAAAGCTCCGCTATTGTAATACAAAAGGTGAGTGTGACTATTACCAAGGATTTGAAGTATTATGTAAATGACAAAAATGTAGACATCAACCAGTTGGAAGGAGTATTACGCAATGCGTTTGCTGGCAAAGAAGGTGTGGTGGTTTTGCATTGTGACAGTTCCGTGCCAATAGAGAACGTGGTGAAGGTGGCAGGAATAGCCACGGCACTTGAGGCGAAAGTATCTATTGCTACTAAACCAGAATAAATCAGCATTGGAAGAAGATAAAAAATATAAGCGAATAGGTTGGATCACTTCTGTTAGTGTGCAGATGCTTATGCTTTTGCTTTTCTATCTTTTAATTGCGTGGAAAGAACCCTTTCCGCCGATTCCAACCTATGGCATTGAACTTAATTTTGGATTTTCAGAAGCTGGATTAGGCGATGAGCCTGTAGAAAATACGCAGGAAGAATTGCCAATTGAGGAAGAGATTGTTGAAGAAGTGTTAGAAGAAGTTGAGCAAATTGATGAAACTGAAGTGATTATCGAAGAGACTACTATTCCGGAAGTTGTAGAAACGCCAATTGAAGAGGCAGTTTTTGAAGATATAACCAGCCCCGATGTGGTGGAACCTGAAAAAACTAAAGTTCAGAAGGAAGTTAAAGAAGTAGAAACAAAGAAGGAAGTCAAAAAAATTGAACCTGAAAAGGTAATTGTGGAAAAGAAACCGGCTGAAACTAAACCGGTACAACCGGTAAAGGAAGAGGCGCTCATGCCAACTACTGATACAGGCACAAAATCAAGCAGCCAAGGAACATCAGCTCCAGCAGGTGATGAAGGTAAGGAGGAAGGTTCATTGGAAGGCAGGGCACTATACGGAAGTCAGGGTTCTGCAGACGGAGCTTCACTGCAGATGGCCGGATGGACATGGGACTTCAAACCTGAACCCAACGATAAATCCTTGGAAACAGGAAAAATAGTTTATCAAATCGTCATTGATAGCGAAGGGTATTTTTCTAGAATTGATGTGGTGTCAAGTACTGTTTCTCCTGATGTCGAGCGCATTTATAGACAATCAGTAGAACGACTTTCCTATAGCAAGACTGACGATTACAAACCGGCTCCATCATCTACCGGTAGGGTTACTTTTATTATCAAAGCCAAGTGATGACATATCAAGAGTCTTTGGATTTCTTGTATGCACGGCTACCCATGTTTCACCGGATAGGTGCTGCGGCATTGAAATATGATCTAAGTAACACCATAAAACTCCTTGATGCATTGGGAAATCCACAGAATGAATTTAAATGCATTCATATAGCGGGAACCAATGGCAAAGGAACGTCAGCTCATTCGCTTTCAGCCATCCTCAGTACGGCGGGTTATAGAACAGGTCTGTTTACATCACCTCATCTAAAATCATTCACTGAGCGCTCCAGAATTGATGGGTTGCCCATGTCAGAGGAATTTGTTGCAGCTTTCGTATCGGAGAATCAATCCATCATCGAACAAATCAGCCCTTCATTCTTTGAAGTCACCTTTGCGATGGCAATGCTTCACTTTCGGGAAAACAAGATAGATGTAGCTGTCGTAGAAACAGGTCTTGGGGGAAGATTGGATAGCACAAATATTATCAATCCAATCGTCTGCCTGATCACTTCTATTGGATGGGACCATGCAGATCTTTTGGGAGATAGTTTGGAAAAAATTGCTACTGAGAAAGCCGGAATTATAAAAGCAAATACGCCCGTTGTTATTGGCGCAAATCAACCCGATTTATTAGAGGTTTTTCAGTCAAAGGCAAAATCAGTCAATGCATCACTATTTGAAGCTAGAGACTACTTCATTTCAGAAATATCAATTAATACTGACTTTGCACTTGTCGATGTGAATTTTGAAGGAGAATCGTTATTAGAAGACCTTATGCTGGACGTTACGGCAGTATACTATCAAAAGAATATTCCGGGAATCTTAAAAGTCATAGATGTATTAAATGATCTTGGATTTGAAATATCAAAAGAGCACATAAGAGCAGGACTAAAAGCGGTAAAATCTATGAGTGGGCTAAAAGGTAGGTGGCAAACACTAGGCCTAAAACCACAAATCATTGCGGATATCAGCCACAACTTGCCGGGTCTAATTGAGCTTTTTAAGCAGATGGATAGATGGACAGGAAATCAAATTCACATTATTTTCGGAGTAGTCAAAGACAAAGCCATCGATCAAATACTCGATCTTCTCAAAAAACAACCGGCACAATTTTATTTCACTCAATCTTCTGTACCAAGATCGCTTTCATCTGTAGATCTTAAACAATTGGCACTGGAGACAGGAGTGACTGGAGAATCTTACGAAAATGTAAATGATGCCATTGAAGATGCGAAAAAACAGGCACAGCCCGATGATTTGATTTTAATTTGCGGAAGCACATTCGTAGTGGCAGAAATAGAGGATTTGTGAGAAAAAAACTAGTAAGGTTCGCGGAAAACCAAAACCGACAAAATATCCTTCAACCAGGGAAGCCTCTTTATGATGAAATCAAAGGAAACTGGAGGTCGCAGTTCTTTAAAAATGAACATCCAATCACCATTGAGTTAGGTTGTGGTGACGGGGAGTACAGTGTTGGACTTGCTGCAATCAATCCATTGAAGAATTTTATAGGCATTGATATCAAAGGTGACAGATTGTTTCAGGGCAGTTCTCGTGCAATAGAGGAAGGCCTTGGTAATGTTGGTTTTCTAAGAAATCAAATTCACCAAATAGATAAATACTTTGAAGAAAATGAAGTCGACGAAATCTGGTTGACTTTCCCGGATCCAAGACCAAGAGATCGTGATGAAAAAAGGCGTTTGACCTTTCCCAGGTTTTTAAAAATGTATGAATCCATTTCAAAAAAAGGTAGCTGGTTTCGATTCAAAACAGACAACACACTTTTGTTTAATTATACATTGGAAGTGCTTAGAAATGACTTTAAAGTTACGAATCTTGAATTTACACATGACCTTTACAGATCCGAATTACTAGCTGAGCACCAAGGCATTCAAACCAAATACGAAAAAATATGGTCTGATAGGGGAGAAACGATAAAATATTTAAAATTTCAATTTTTGTAGTATGCATTTCAATAAAAAATATACTCTAATCGCCTTATTGGGCTCTGTTACTTTTTTAATTTCTTGTTTCAAGGAGAATGAAATTTTTGACCCTTTGGAACAATTCAATGAGGAGCAGGCGGCAATTGGCAACTACATCTCAGCGAACAACCTTGACGCAAATATTGAAAGCACCTATAAATTGAGATATGTTGTCAATGGTGAAGGTGATAGTCTTCGTACTAAATCATATGATTCCATGACGGTGACATATTCACTTCGACATCTAAGTACCGGTGCTGAAATTGTATCTGCCGAAAACGTGATACTTAAATTGGATGATCAAATTGCTGGCTGGAGGATACTCATGCCTTTGATCAAACAGGGTGGCGATATCACCATGTTTATACCGTCATACTATGCTTATGGTCAATTGGGTGGAGCAGGAGTGCCTGCAAATTCTACCCTCATTTTGGATGTATCCCTAATCAAAATCCATCATTTAACTGCCGACGAACAGTTTAACTATGATCAAAACAGAATTAGTAACTACCTGATAACAAATAGTTTAACAGCATTGGAGGACTCTGTGTTTGGAATTAAATATTCTGTAATTGGTATAGGAACAGGCGAACAACCGGCCGTAACTGATGAAGTCAATGTAACTTATACTGGCTATGTTTTGAACGATAGGGATTTAACGCTCGATCAATTTGATTCCAATACCAGAATTACGTTTGATTTGAATCAGTTAATCAAAGGTTGGCAACTACTTTTGCCTTATGTAAAAGCAGGCGGAGAGATTAGAATGTACTTACCGTCAAAATATGGCTATGGAACCGATAAACTAGAAATTATTTCATCAAATGCTGTTTTGATTTTTAATGTCAAATTGAATTCGATACAATAAAACGCAAGCAGAAACTTGCCGATTTCTAAGGGATATGGTAAAAGATTAAAGTGGAAAACTGAAAGAGGAAAAGGTAACAGTGATCAGTTTTTCACTAATTTCTAAATAACAAAATAAACGGTTAATCTTCATCCAATGCTTCAAGGATATCCATCAAATTGCCATATTCATTATAACCTGGTCGGGATTCATCGCCTCCGGCCAATGCAAGACCGGCATAGACTCCAGAGCCAATAAGATCATTTAGGTTATTGACAGTCACGTTAAATCCTCTAATTATTTGCAATTCACTATTTATTTCCGAAATGTCTTTTTCTATTAGGTCATAGAGTGACGTATTTGTGGATGTGATGATCACTTGTTGCGTATGTTCTCCTATAAGCTCCAGAAGGTTGGATAGATTATAAAGGATTTCAAGCTGGTCGATGTTGAGTTTGAATATAGTTGGAGTCCCAATGCCCGCCACGTCAGTAAGGATGTCAAGATTTTCAATTTGAATATAATCCAGCTCGTAATCTGCAGCTGCCAACTGAATTTCCAAAGCACTCATATGGTGGAATTCGCCAACATATTTTACACCTGCAATCCAGCCAGTCAGTTCTTTAAACGATTGAGGTGAAATAAATTTAGGATCCTCAGGATTCAAATTAAAGCCCAGCATTTCCACGCCCATTCCCGCACAATATCTTGCATCGCTAAGATTTGAAATCTCACCAACTTTCACCAATGTTTTTAAACCCATTTGTATTATTTTAAGTCCATTTAATAATTGCACAAAAACTGGCTGTTTGCTTCTAATTATAAGGTAGTTACAAAATTGTCTCGTGTAAAATGCTTCCGAGCAGGTAGCTGTATCCTCTGTGCAAATAATTTTCAACAAAGGAAATTAAAAATAAGAAACCAAACCTTGTTCAATACGATTGATTTAAAAACCTTTAAAACCATTACCTTTGTATGCAGAACGGGAAAAGCCCGTTCTTTTTGTTTTTTACAAACATCCAAAACGTAAACGAGGCGTTCAACCTCGCAGAGCGATTATGAGTAAACACGGAAGAATATTAGTAGCAATGAGTGGGGGCATAGACAGTTCTCTAGCTGCCGTAATGCTACACGATGAAGGGTATGAAGTCATCGGTATGACCATGAAAACATGGGATTATCAAACTTCGGGAGGCAGCAAAAAAGAAACAGGATGCTGCAGTTTGGATTCAATCAATGACGCTCGAAATATAGCCGTCAGCCTAGGTTTCCCACATTACATCGTTGACATCAGAGAAGAATTTGGTGATTATGTCATTAACCACTTCACCAATGAATACCTTAATGGACGTACTCCAAATCCTTGTGTTTTGTGCAACACACATATCAAATGGGATTCCCTGTTGCGGAGAGCTGACAAATTGGGTTGTGAGTTTATAGCCACCGGACACTACGCCAATATCAGAAATGAAAATGACCGATATATTATCTCAAGAGGCAAGGATATAACCAAAGATCAATCTTATGCACTTTGGGGGATTTCACAGGAAAGTCTGAGTAGAACCAAATATCCTCTCGGAAATTTACATAAATCTGAAATCAGGCAGATGGCTACTGATCGAGGTTTCCACGAATTGGTTTCAAAGTCAGAGTCGTATGAGATCTGTTTTGTGCCTGATAATGACTACAGGGGATTCTTGAAAAGGCGAGTAGCTGGCTTGGAAGAACAAGTGAACGGAGGTGAGTTTGTGCTTGAATCTGGTGAGGTTGTAGGCAAACACGAAGGTTATCCATTTTATACTGTTGGTCAGAGAAAAGGCTTGGGGATTGCTTTGGGTTATCCTGTATATGTCACTGAAATACAGAAAGATATGAATAGAGTGATACTTGGTACTTTTGATGAATTGTCAAGAGACGGCATGTACGTAAGGCAACTTACCATGCAGAAATATCCAAGTATTCAAGGTGAAAGAAAAGATACGATCACTAAAGTACGTTATAATGATCCGGGTTCTCCCGCAGTTATTGAGCAAGTAGGAGATACCATGAAAGTCTTTTTTGGAAAAGGTGTCAATGCGATTGCTCCTGGTCAGGCGGCTGTTTTTTATGAGGGTGATGACGTAATTGGTGGTGGTTGGATACAATCAAGTTTTAGACAATTGAATGAAAAAGCTGTTTAGCATATTGCTTCTGGCCACTCTTGTCTCTTGTGGAGATGAAAGTGAACCTGAATCGTTTGATTCTGGTTTCGACTATTATCCAAAATCAAATAGAGTAGAAAGAATATATGATGTAACAGCTATTTCTTTTGACTTATTAGGATCAGAAACATCAAATTATCAATTGAAAGAATATGTTTTTGACTCAATAATTACGAGCTCGGGTTTGGTGACTTATGTTTTAAAAAGGGAAACAAGAACAAATGAATCCGAAGTATGGGAGTCAGATTCGCTATGGACTTTCCGCTTCACGGATTCTCAACTGATCTTAACGGAAAATAATGTTCCATATGTCAAATTGACATTTCCGGTCTATGATGGACAAACCTGGGATGGCAATGCATACAATTCTCAAAGCTCACAAATCTATTCTCTTGAAAATATATCTCAATCAGTTCCAAATGTCCCCTTGGACACCCCAATGATTAAGTTGGTCATATCAGATATTCCTGCCAATTTGGTTTCCCAGGATCAACGATATGAAATCTACGCCAAGGGAATTGGGCTTATAGAAAAGAATTATATCGTTTTAAATTTTTGTACAACAAATTGCGATAATATTGGTCAGGTTCAAAGTGGACGAATCCTCCATGAGCGTTTATTAGAGTATGTTGAAAAGTAGATTGTATTTTGTCTTTGTTTTTTTTATTTGCTTTGCCGCAAAGGCACAAGTAAATAGATACGTAATTTTCTTTAGTGATAAAGATACAGCGGCTTTTAGCACAAATAATCCAGAGCAATTTCTAAGCCTTAAGGCTATAGAAAGAAGAGAAAAACAAGCTATTCCAATAACAGCACAGGATTTCCCAGTCAACAATGCCTATCTAAATGGGTTACGCGACATGGGAGCTGATGTTTATTTCAGTACCAAGTGGTTCAATGCGGCCTTGGTTCAGATGGACCTATCCTTGGTGTCGCCCATATTTGCGTTGGAGTATGTCACCGACATAGAATATGTAGCTCTTGATTCTTTGCTTGGAAGAGTTAAGCAACCATTTGAAATACCGGAAGAATTTCTGGAACCTCCAAGTATTTCATCCAATTCAGATATACAGTTGAATCTGTTAAATGCCAAAAAAATGCACGAAGATGGTTTCAGCGGACAGGGTATGCTGATAGCCGTATTCGATGTTGGTTTTATAGGTACCAACAATTTCAAACCCTTTCAACAGATATTTGATGACAATCGCTTAATTGCCATGCGTGATTTCGTGGGTAATACGGGAAACGTTTTTCAATATGGCTCTCATGGAACATCGGTTTTTTCATGTATTGGTGCCAAATACAAAGGTGATATGGTTGGAACAGCACCAGATGCTGATTTTGTGCTTTGTGTAACTGAAGCAGCCAATGAATATAGGATAGAAGAGTATAACTGGTTACTGGCGGCTGAATATGCCGATAGTCTAGGAGTGGACGTTATCAATAGTTCATTAGGCTATAGCAATGGTTTCACAGATCCTAATATGGATTATTCATTGGATGATTTAGATGGAAAAAC
Source organism: Cyclobacteriaceae bacterium (assembly GCA_047632435.1). GTDB lineage: Bacteria > Bacteroidota > Bacteroidia > Cytophagales > Cyclobacteriaceae > JAMZMI01. The sequence continues at coordinate 11,379 of JBLICU010000050.1, read as the reverse complement.
TACAGTAATTTCCAGAGCGGCTCAAATAGCATCTGGAAAGGGAATAATCATCGTGACTAGCGCAGGCAATGAAGGAAGAGAAACTAACACCTGGAGAAAAATAACCCCTCCTGCCGACGCTGAAAACATTCTAACCGTAGGAAGCATTGATAAATATGGCGTGAGATCGGCATTCAGTTCCATCGGCCCTACAGCTGACGGCAGAATTAAACCAGATGTAATGGCTATGGGATCAAATACAGCCATCATGTCCTCCAGTGGAAATATAATAACGGGAAATGGAACAAGTTTCGCCTCTCCATTAATCGCCGGATTTGCTGCATGCATGTGGCAAGCAAATCCAGATTGGAATTATTTGGAAGTCATTGATGCTATTAAAAACTCAGCAAGTAATGCGCTGACCCCAGATTCGTTTGTAGGTTATGGATTACCGAATTACAATGCCGCAATTCATAATAGCATTCTTTCGCTAAATCAACTCATCAATACGAATATATCGATATTCCCAAATCCATTTACAGGCAATAAAATCACCATCGATTTTATGGGCGCTGCTATAGACGAATCAATGAGCATTGAAATTTCGGATGCACAAGGAAGACAGATTTATAAGCAAAAAGTGACCAAAAGAAACAGACCAGATCAGGTGGAAATTGAATTTGATACAGATAAAAGTGGCGTATACTTACTTTCTTTGAAAAGCAGAAATGTCCATAAGGTGATTAAATTGATCAAAATATAAATGGAAGAGTACCACATAGCCCCTTCAATCTTAGCTGCGGATTTTGGTAATATCCAGTCTCAGGTAGAGATGCTGAATAATAGTGAAGCAGATTCAATTCATATAGATATCATGGATGGGGTATTTGTGCCTAATATTTCATTCGGATTCTCAGTAACACAGGCGATAAAAAAACATACTACCAAACCACTTGATTTTCATTTGATGATTGCTGATCCAAATCCATATTTGGAAAACTGCAAGGAAAATGGAGCGGCCACTATTTCCGTACATTACGAAGCATGCACACATCTTCACCGAACAATTGAGGCAATCAAAGCATTGGGACTAAAAGCGGGTGTGGCACTGAATCCGCATACAAATGTCTCATTGTTGCAGGATGTTCTTGCGGATATTGATGTGGTACTGTTAATGTCGGTCAATCCCGGTTTTGGTGGACAAAAATTTATAGAGAACACCTATGCCAAAATCAAGCAATTGAGAATTTTGGCTGCTAATATCAATCCTGATTTGCTTATTGAAATAGATGGAGGAGTTTCACTTGGAAACGCACTTAAACTAAAAGAAGCAGGAGCAAATATTCTTGTAGCGGGAAACTTTATTTTTAATTCACCTGACCCGGTAAATATGATTCGGTCTTTGAAAAACGTTTAAATCCCCGAATGGTTAAATCCGGATTAATTGTATTATTCTTAATTCTAAGCACCTTTGTTTTTGGACAAACCCTGATTTCAGGAACAGTCAAAGATGAGTCGGGCAAGCCGATTACACAGGCAAGTCTTTTCGTAAAGGGAACATCTACAGGGACAAATACGGATGAATCTGGTGCTTTTTCGTTTTACTACCACGTTTCAGATTCTTTGCGAATTGTACTTTCACATGTGCAGTATAAGTCAAAAGAATTTGTCTTTTCGGCAGCATCAACGAATCTTGCTTCATTGGAAGTTGTCCTTAAAGAGCAAACTACGGTTTTGGAAGGAGTAGAAGTAAGGGAAAAAATTGAAAACAACGAAATTCATTCCGTTACCAAAATTGACAGCAAATCAGCAAAAAGTTTACCATCCACCTTCGGAGATTTCAATAAGATATTGGTAACGCTTCCTGGAGTCGCAAGCAACAACGAACTAAGTTCAGCGTATTCAGTGCGCGGTGGGAATTTTGATGAAAACCTGGTATATGTCAATGACATTCCGGTTTATAGACCTTTTCTGTCAAATGCTGGTAGGCAAGAGGGATTAAGTTTTGTTAATCCTGACATGGTTCAGAATATTGAATTTTATGCCGGCGGTTGGGAAGCCAAGTATGGAGATAAACTCTCATCCAGTCTGAACATAGAGTACAAGGAACCGGCGGCATCAGAAGGAGGGATGACTATCGGACTATTGGGTGGCTCAGCATTCTATGGTGGCAAAAATGGGCGTCTTTCGCACATGACAGGAATACGTCACAAAGATTCCAGGTATTTACTCAATACTTTAAAGACACAAGGTCAGTATTTTCCTACCTATACAGATATACAATCCTTACTGACATTTGATCTGACCAGCAAGAAATCTCCATATATCAATCGTACCAAATTGAATTTTTTGCTGTCATACGGAAGAAACAGATACTTAACTCAGCCAGTATCTCAAGAGACGCAATTTGGTTCCATTCAGGCCAATTTCAGATTACAAACTGCGTTTATTGGCAGGGAAATTCTAGACTATGATACCTATCAGTCTGGTTTTCGATTGACACACCAATTTTCTAACAGGTTTCGTTCACACGTGATTGGCTCTGCCCTTTATACCTATGAAAGAGAGCAATATGATGTGGAAGGAGCCTACCGACTTTGTGATGTAAACACAAACTCAAGTTCTCGATTTGACGACTGTGTTGTTGTGCGTGGTTTTGGTACCAACTATGATTATGGTCGAAATGCCCTCAGGGCCAATTTATTCACTATCGAAAATAGAAATGAATATCTTTTGTCTGAAAACAGTACTATTGAAGTAGGAGCGGGAGTTTCATTTCAAGACATCAAAGATGAAATCAATGAATATTCGTTTGTGGATTCTGCTGATTATGTACGGATACAAGAAAGCACTTTCAACAAATTGAAACTTTCCTCCAGGCAATACTTTGCCTATATTCAAAATACTATGATCTGGGCAGACTCTGTTCATGCTGTAACCGTTGGTGGAAGATTAAATTACTGGGATTTTAATGAGCAGCTACTCTTTAGTCCTAGAGTGGCCTATCGTTATTCTCCCAAATGGGAAAAACCAACCACATTCAAATTTTCAGTTGGTTACTATCAGCAGCCACCGTTTTATCGTGAATTAAGAGACTATAATGGTAATCTTCGTGACAATGTATATGCCCAAAAGTCCATTCATTACATTACAAGTTTCACCAGGATATTTTACATGTGGGGAAGACCATTTCTTTTCAATTCTGATGCCTATTATAAAAAGCTTTACGACATTATTCCATTTGATGTTGACAATGTGCGGATCAGGTATTTTCCATCAAACAATGCTGTAGGATATGCAGCAGGAATTGATTTCAGGGTAAACGGTGAATTTATAAAAGGAACCCAATCATGGTTTAGTGTAGGTATTTTGCAAACGAAAGAAAACATAGCTGGTGATCAATACACCTCCTATTTTGATGAAGAAGGAACTGAAATCCCAGCTTACGAGGCATCACAGAGCAACGTGGTTGATACCACAGTTACTAACATAGGTTTGATCAGAAGACCTATGGATCAGCTTGTCAATCTCGCCGTTTATTTCGAAGATCACATGCCAAATGATCCATCTTTGCGCATTCATCTTAATATGGTGTTTGGATCCGGATATCCATTCGGCCCTCCAAAAAGTGTTCGATATGCTTTCAGCGGTGATGAATACTATCGGGTAGATTTGGGTATGTCCAAAACATTTGATCGTGGAAATGAAAAAATATTATCAAATTTTGTCTTGCGTTTGGAACTGTTAAACGCGCTTGGGGCAGACAATACCATCTCTTACACTTGGATAGAAGACGTGAATGGAAATAATTTCGCCATACCAAATTCATTATCGGCAAGATTTTTGAATATCAAGTTCTCGGCAGAACTTTAGATTGTCTTTTACGTCTAAAACGCTTAATAATAACTTAACTAAACGTATATTAAATTGCGATCAAACAAACCATTTTCACAAAACATCATGAACAGAACATTGAAAACTTCCCTATTACTTCTTGTGATCTTAGGAGTATTTAGCAGCTGCAGCAGAACTGTAACTCGAGTAAGCCCCGACCAACAAATTGACCTTAGTGGTAGATGGAACGATACAGATTCCAAATTGGTAGCGGAAGAAATGACCAAAGATGTCTTAAACAGACCATGGAGAGAAGACTTCTCAGGGTCAATGGGTAGAAAACCCGTGGTAATAGTCGGAATTGTGCAAAACAAAAGCACCGAACACATTGAATCTGAAACCTTTATCAAAGACATGGAGCGTGAGTTTGTAAACTCAGGTATGGTACGTGTGGTTCAGAACAGTGTATTTCGCGAAAAACTAAGAGAAGAAAGAGCAGAACAAGGTGAATTTGCTTCTCCTGAAACACAAGCACAGTGGGGCAAGGAACTAGGCGCTGACTTTATGATATTCGGTGTAATCACATCCATCTCTGATTCTTACAAAAAAGAAAAAGTAGTCAATTACAAAGTAAACCTTGAGTTGGTCAATATTGAAACCAATGAAAAGGTATGGATCGGCGATAAAGAAATCAAGAAGTTCATTAAGAACTAAATTTCTAATTCCCCAGATTACCTACCCATGATTGTGAAGCGTTTTGGCTTAATTTTATTTTCTTTTGTTCTTGTTTCCTGTACTACCTATTATCAGGTAAATCAAGAATTTAACAGCAGATTCGAGCAGGGAAATCTTGAATCTGCTGAAAAATATTTAAAGAACAACAAAACCAAAAGAACCAAGTTTCTTTATTATGCAAACCGAGGAGTTGTCAATGCTTTGGAAGGCAACTATGAAGAAAGCAATAAGTGGTTCGAGCGCGCATATATTTACAATGAAGATTACAGGAAGAAGGTTACAGATGTTGCCGCTTCCCTAGTGGTAAATGCTACCGTCATTCCATATAAAGCAGAAGATCATGAGCAGTTATTATTGCTTTATTATAAAGCGCTTAACTATCTGAAAATGAGCAATTATGAATCTGCTTTGGTAGAGTGCAGAAGGCTCAATGATCAGCTAAATCAACTGAGTGATCGCTACAAATCTGATAAAAAATACAAACGAGACGCGTTTATACATAACCTGATGGGTATTGCCTATGAAGCCTCAGGAGATATCAACAATGCATTCATAGCCTACCGCAATTCCTATGATATTTACAAGGAGGATTTCACAAATCTTTTTGGGTTGAGCGCACCGACGCAGCTCAAACAAGACATACTTCGATCAGCATATCTCAATGGATTTGATAACGAGGTTTATTTCTATGAGAATGAATTTGGCATGAAATACAAACATGAAACCGCGGAAGCTGAATTGCTTTTTTTCTGGCACAATGGACTAGGCCCTATAAAAGGTGAGTGGTCTATCAATTTCGCCGTTCAGGATGGCGGAAACGGGTTTATGACTTTTGCCAATAGCGAATATGGAATGACCTATCCCTTTCCCATAAGCAGTCTCAGTTCAGAACAATCTACAAGCTTAAAACACCTCAAAGTTTTTAGAATTGCATTTCCTAAATATGTGGAGCGACCACCAGTATTCAATTCTGCCTACATTGAAACTACAGCGGGGCGATATGATATGGAGCTTGCTGAGGATATCAATCAAATAGCATTCAAAACTTTACAGGAAAGAATGGTGAAAGAACTCAGCGTTGGCGTATTAAGAGTGGCACTGAAAAAAGCAGCCGAAAGTGCAGTAAGGGAAGAAAGTGAAGGCTGGGGTGCTGTGCTAGGTTTGATAAATGCCTTTACAGAAAAAGCTGATACCCGAAACTGGCAAACAATACCACATAGCATCTATTATTCCCGCATACCATTAAAAGTAGGTGAGAATCAAATCAAGCTAAAAACACAAAATTTTAAGGACGGTGGCTCAGGCACAGAAACCTTTATTTTTAATGTCGATCAAAAAGGGCAGACTATTTTTCATTCTTTTCAGTCTCTGGAGACCAAACCATTCAGCAACGCGTTTTAAACTTAAACCACCAATTTGACCAAACTTTCAGCATTTGATCTTTTCAAATGCTTTCAGCATGTATATGTTTGCATGGTTTTAAAAAAAAATTGAATTTATTAAATATGATGATGAAAAAGCAATTATTGATTGGAACATTCTTAATGGCAGGTATAATCACAGCAATGGCACAGGATGAACCGTCCTTTACAGATGAAGATCTCACTAAATATGCAAGTGTAATGGTTTGGGCAGAACAGGAAAAAAATACAATGTCCGATTCTGTTAATATTTGGGTCAAATCGAATGAAAAGTTAAGTACCTCAACATACAATGAATTGAGTCGCGCAAGTAAAGATGCTGGCACAGACGATGTGGAAGCAACTGAAGAAGAAAAAGCCGTTTTTAATCAAATCCAACAAAACATTGAAACTCAAAAAGAAGCTTTTAAGGAAACTTATGTTGGGAAAATTAAAAATGACATAGGAGCAGGACTTTACAATAATCTTAGAAAGAAGTTAAGAACGGATAAAGAACTTACTACTCGATACGATAGTATTTATCAATCCTTGCTTACTGCAACAGAAGGTACAGATGAAAATGACAACACAGAAGTAGAGTAAACGTGTTATTTCAATAAAAAAGATGTTAATTAGGGTTGATTTAAATCAACCCTTTTTTATTTGGAAGAAGGTGGTTATTTTCAAACAAAAGAACAGAGAAGCGCATGTTTACCGAATTTGAGATAGATACAATGATGGAGCTTCCTGAAATTCAGGAAGCTACTTTCGCTTTAAAAAAAGAATTCATCAAAAACGAAGCACCCTACCTAGAAATTGAAGATCATGATTTCTTCAGCCTTATCATGATGACACCCACTGTTGGAATGGCAATGGCCGATGGGAATATCAGCCTTTTTGAAGAGCTTGCGCTTAATAAAAAAGCACGAAAATTATCAAAAGGAGGATATTTTATGAAAAAAGACCCAGTCGTCTATGCTATGAAATTTTTAATCAAAAAATTTGATGGCTACTCAGATAAGTTTTTCGCTGTTCTGAAACTCGCCATGCACAAAAGCTTTGACATGGATAAGTTGGAGACAAAGGATTTCGATGATCATGAGGTCACCTATGAGGAATACAAGCAGGAAGTTCTCAACTCCCCCTATATTTTGATCAGATTCATTGTGAGTTTTTTTCTTGAAAATGATGAGGAAATAATCAGTCATAAAAGGCATATCGGCAGAAGCGAATACCTTCAAATGATAAAAATTGGAGAAAAAATCGGTTTAAATAGAGTGCCCGTCTTTCAAATGTTCTGCAAGACATTTGATCAGAGAGCCTGAAACCAAGTTAAAATCTTTCAGGTTTCGGAACGTTAAGACAGAGTGATGAGGTTATTTGTATTATTTTATTTTGTGGGTATTGTCAGTCTTCTTTGGTCATGTGGAGATGATAATGTTGATCCGAATGCAGGTAATTCTGAGGACTCAACAATCGTATCCTATCTGGATTCGATGGGTATTGATTATCAATTGGATGATGCGGGCATCTACTATTACCCCATCAAATTAAATCCAACAGGCAAATCGCAGCTAGAAGGCAATGTGCTTTCCATTTATTATCAATTGGATGTTTTGGGTGGTCAAAATTTGATTACAGTTGATTCGAGGGATGGCGACCCTATTCGTTTAAAGCAGGGCACCAAGGCCATTTATCCATTTGGCATTGATAGCGCACTCAATTACATGAAGGAAGGTGAGGAGTGGGAGTTCTTGATCCCTTCCAGACTTGGATTTGTGAATTATTCCTCTGTTTTAATTCCAGAAAATGCTATTCTCATTTTCAAGGCGAATTTGAAACGTATTCAGAATGAAAATGATATTCAATTTGAAGACATTCAGAAATTGTTGCAGTATTCTGATTCTGTCAAACTCACCGACACAGTTGCAAATCCACTCAATCAGCCCATTTTATTAAATAATGGCATGATTTATAAACGTTTGATTGCCGGCGACCCTACCGGCCTAAAGCCATCTTTGGGCAATGAATTGACCATTACCTACACCGCATCTTTACCTTATCAAGAAAGTAATCCTATTGATTTGCAGCATGCCAGCAATGCCAATCCTTTTATTTATTCCTATAATGATAATGTTGTCATTGCAGGTCTGGATGCAGGGGTGGCACAAATGACCACCAATGAAACCGCATTATTAGTAATACCATCCTTATTGGCTTATCGCGAAAGTGCCATGGTTCTTCCTGATTACCTTACGCAAGAAATGGTAGACATGAAAATCATTCCAGCATATGCAGCAAAGGTTCGTCCCTATGAAGTGCTTATATTTGAGGTCACATTGTTGGAAATAAACTAAAGCCTAAACCTAGCCGCATTGAGCAAACGCTTAACATTCTTATTTCTAATATTGATTTGTGCCAACTGGGTAGGGGCTCAAAATCAGGATATTTATGAAAAATATGATATCTACAGAAGTCCATTCAAGGTATTTATCAATAAATTTTCATGGACATTAACCTCGGGGTACGGACTTACCAACTTTAAACATGATTTAGCTGGTTATTATTTTTATCAAGATGCCACAACCCAACTCATCTTAAGGAATGATCTAGAAATACCTGCTGTTTTCCAAGGTTATGGTAATTGGCTGAGTGAACCAATTGCTGGCAATCCTGTCATTATTCAAGACATTTTTGAAGTACCCTATCAATATTTACCTAATCCGGTTGGCAATCCTGATCTTAACAGTGATCAATATTTCGTAGATGCCGACTCCATTGACTTATCATTTGCTTCTAAATCGTCAACGATTCCCTTACTTTTATCAGTTCATTACAATATTCGAGATTGGCGTATAGGTTTTGGTTTTCAATATGAGAAAATATTAATGGAACCGCTAGAGCCTTCTTTTAATGAAACGGTAATACGCAATTATCAACCTGGATTTAAGTCAACCCGATATACCAAATGGTTCGGAATGGCCGGATACAAGTTTCACGAATATTGGGATTATACCTTTGTGGCTGAGCTGCAAGTGGGTGCTGCCAATCTAGGACCTGAGATAAATACTTCTGCAATTGGTATCGGACAGAAATTATTTGTGAATTTTGGTGTGAATATCGAACATAATTTATCAGAATATTTTCGAGTGGTCATCAGGCCTTCTTACGACTTCAAGAGATATACTATCAACATTCCTGATGGAACTGATATCAAACACAACAATTCTGCATGGATGATTCAGGGAGGATTGAGTGTCAATATCCCTGAAATACCGCGATCAAAACAGAAGAGTGATCATGTCCAGCTCAAGCATGTGATGACTGATCCGTCAACTGGAAGGTTGATAGAAGTAAGGGGTCAGCCCATCTGGAAAAAACAAAATCCGAAGGTAGGAGAGAACCATAGAAAATTATGGAGATACAAGTGGAAAAACAGAAGGAAAATTGACCCCTATTAATATCTGATTTTCAGTTAAAATTTGTTTAAATTGCCGCCCAAATCAGAGGTACAAATTAACTATTTTTCATGTCAGACGGAGATATTGAAAACACACCTGAGAATGACTCAGAGGCCACATCTTCAGGCCAAAACATCATACAAATTAATATAGAGGACGAAATGAGGGGAGCCTACATTGATTATTCAATGTCGGTCATCATTTCCAGAGCTTTACCTGATGTCAGGGATGGGCTCAAGCCCGTGCATAGACGAATACTCTATGGCATGGATGAATTGGGTGTAAACTACAATAAATCATATAAGAAGTGCGCCAGAATAGTTGGGGATGTACTCGGTAAATATCACCCACATGGTGATACTGCTGTGTACGACACCATGGTGCGTATGGCCCAATCATGGTCACTTCGATATCCTTTGGTAGATGGCCAGGGTAACTTTGGTTCTGTGGATGGTGACTCACCAGCAGCCATGCGTTATACTGAAGCCCGACTCAAAAGAATTTCTGAAGAGCTTTTGTCTGATATTAACAAGAATACAGTTGCTTTTGCGCCAAACTATGACGATTCAGTACTTGAACCGACGGTTTTACCAGCAAAAATTCCAAATCTCCTGTTAAATGGAGCATCTGGTATAGCGGTAGGTATGGCAACCAATATGGCTCCTCACAACCTTACTGAAGTTGTCAATGGTATCATCGCCTACATCGAAAACAATGATATCACTGTTGCCGAGCTAATGGTTCACATTACTGCACCGGATTTCCCAACTGGTGGAACCATATACGGTTATCAAGGAGTAAGAACTGCATTTGAAACAGGTAGGGGTCGTATAGTCATCAGAGCGAAAGCAATAATAGAAGTACTTAAATCTGGTAGAGAACAAATAGTCATTAACGAGATCCCATATATGGTCAACAAGGCCAATATGATTGAGCGTACAGCTCAACTCATTAATGAGAAAAAAATAGAAGGCATAACGGACATCAGAGATGAATCTGATAGAGATGGTATGCGCATCGTTTATGAATTAAGAAAAGATGCGATTCCTAATATTGTCCTAAACAACCTTTACAAACAAACACAGCTGCAATCATCGTTCAGTGTGAACAATGTGGCGCTGGTTGGCGGCAGACCTAAGACACTTAATCTTAAGGAACTTATCCTGCATTATGTTGATCACAGACATGTAGTGGTAGTTAAGCGCACTGAATTTGAACTTGAGGAAGCTCAAAAACGGGCACATATCCTCTTAGGATACCTCATTGCTTTAGACAATCTTGATGAAGTTATTGCGCTGATCAGAAACTCGCGTGATCCTGAGGTAGCCAGAAATGGATTGATTGAGCGTTTTGCTTTGTCAGAAATCCAGGCACGGGCTATTCTGGATATGAGATTGCAAAGGTTGACCGGACTTGAGCGTGAGAAAATTCAGAAAGAATACGATGATATCCTTCTCTTGATTGAAGATTTAAATAATATTTTGGCTGATGAAGGTCGCAGAATGCAGATCATCAAAGACGAACTTATAGAAATTAAGGACAGATACGGTGACGAACGTCGCACAGATATCGAGCATGCTGCTGATGAATTCACTGCCGAGGATATGATCCCAGATGATGAGATGGTCATTACCATTTCGCATGAAGGATACATCAAACGCACGCCGCTGATTGAATACAGGACACAAGGCAGAGGTGGTGTTGGGTCAAGAGCTGTGTCCACAAAAAACAGTGACTTTACCGAGCATTTGTTTGTAGCTACGATGCATAACTACCTGCTCATTTTTACTGAATTTGGTAAGGTATTTTGGCACAAAGTGTGGGCCATTCCTGAAGGTAGTAAAACATCCAAAGGCAGGGCCATTCAAAACCTTATAAATATTGAAGTGGAAGATAAAGTGAGATCTGTCATCAATGTAAAAACATTGGATGATCCAGATTATATCAACAATAACTTTCTGATTATGTGC
>JBLICU010000049.1:0-25659 GCA_047632435.1 Cyclobacteriaceae bacterium | reverse complement strand
TAGTTGTTGGCTATAAATTGGCCAAACCATCCTTATTCAAATCTGTATATAATCAGGGCATGAACCAATTCCTGCCTTTCATTATTACAATTTTGGCAATCCTTTTCAGCGATTTATTAATAGGGATTTTGATAGGAATCGGTGTGGGGATTTTCTTCGTCATTAAAACCAATTTGAACCAGGCCATCGGAGTGCAGAAAATAAGTGATGATAATTATTTGATTAAATTGGAAAAAGACGTTAGTTTTTTGAATAAAGCATTTCTAAGACAGAATCTTAGAAAAATACCTGCGAACTCCAAAGTAGTTTTTGATGAATCTGATTCAATTTTCATTGATTACGACATACTCGAAACCATTGATGATTTTTGCATTACAGCGAAAAACAAAAATATTGAGGTTCAGATTAAACAACCCTCCAATTCAAAAAACAAGGTTTATGGAAAAGTGACATAATTTACAATGTAGATTTCGTTAGCTTTTCAAAAAAGAAAAATTCAATGAAGCACCTTCGCTTGATTTTTACTTATTGTATAATTTCAGCCATGCTCCTGTCATGCCACGCCAGTTACTATAAGGTGAAAATAACCAAACCAAAAAAGCATTATGGCCACTTTGACAATTCTAAAGATGCCAAAAAGAAAAGAATCAAGACGGTAAAATACAAATCACTCAAATCCACAAAAGGCATTGATGACAAAGATTAAAACCGCGCTATTCGGTGGGTTGTTAGTTGTATTGCTATCGTGCCAGACTGGTTGTCGGCAAAATGCAAATCGAACTTATGGTACTTTGGGTGATAGTGCCATGGTCGTTTCGGCCCATCGAATTGCTTCCCAAATTGGAGTGGCTATTTTGAAAGAAGGTGGGAATGCCATAGACGCTGTGGTAGCCACTCAATTTGCGCTGGCGGTAGTTTACCCTCGAGCCGGAAATATTGGCGGTGGTGGCTTTTCAGTTGTTAGAATGGCCAACGGCGATTGTCATACTTTGGATTTCAGAGAAAAAGCACCTTCCCTATCATCCAGAGACATGTTTCTGGATGATTCCGGAAACGTAATTCCAGATTTAAGCATGCTCGGACACTTGGCCGCCGGGGTTCCCGGAAGCGTAGCAGGAATGTGGGAATTGCACCAAAAATTCGGATCACTTCCATGGGCTGCCCTACTTGAACCTTCTATTTCTGCCGCGAAAGATGGTTTCTATATAACCCAACATGAAGCAGACGCGCTTAATGAAAAGCAAGAGACATTCAAAGTAGCCAATAAATATACTCCATGGGTCATCAAAGAATCAGGTTGGGAACAAGATGATCTTGTAAAGCAGCCAGATTTGGCCAGAACCTTGAGTTTGATTCGAGACTTAGGACGAGATGGATTTTATAAAGGCGATGTGGCCGAAATGATTACAGCTGAAATGAAGTCTGGCAATGGCATCATCACCGCTCAGGATTTAGAAAGCTACGAACCTATATGGAGGCAACCGCTTATTGGTAGCTATAAAGGTCACAAAATCATCAGCATGCCCCCTCCTTCTAGTGGAGGTGTTGCGCTTGTGCAATTATTGAAAGGAGCAGAGCAACTTGATATTACCCAATTTCCACACAATAGCTTTGAAGCTGTTCACTTGATGGCTGAAGTAGAAAAGCGTGTGTTTGCTGATAGGGCAAAATTTATTGGTGATCCTGATTTTTATGTCGTGCCTTTGGAAGAAATCACATCAACCAAATACAATAGGTCGAGATTTGAAAACATACAAATTGATCGTTTCACACCATCTTCTGAAATTTCAAATGGAGATGTTGAGCTCATCGAATCTAATGAAACTACTCATTTCTCGGTGGTGGACCCAATGGGAAATGCAGTTGCGACCACAACCACATTAAATTTGAATTATGGCTGCAAAGTTTGGGTAAAAGGTGCAGGTTTCGTTTTGAATAACGAAATGGATGACTTCAGTGCTAAACCTGGCGTTCCAAATTATTTTGGATTGGTGGGAGCGAAAGCAAATGCTATAGCACCAGAAAAACGAATGGTGAGCTCTATGACTCCTACCATCATTGAAAAAGACGGCCAACTCAAAATGGTACTGGGATCACCTGGCGGAGCTACCATAATAACATCTGTGTTTCAAACTGCGATCGACGTGATTGATTATGGCATGACAATGCAAGAAGCTGTAAACGCAAAAAAAATCCATCACCAATGGTTACCAGACCAAATCAAGATTGAAGAAAATTCTATTGATGAAAGCATTATTCAACAATTAAAATTGCTGGGTCATCAATTCGAATTTGTGGATAAAATCGGAAGGAATGACTGTATCCTGATTTGGGAAGATGGCACCATCGAAGGTGGTGCTGACCATACTAGGGGGGATGATTTTGCAGCTGGATTTTAATCCCTAATCACTTCAAATTCTACTCTTCTATTCAGCTTTCTTGTCTCTTCATTGCGATTATCGGCTATCGGTTTGCTGCCACCAAAACCTTTTCCTGAGATTTTGCTCTTTTCGATTCCTTGAGCTACCAAATAATCCCTTACTGCGTTGACCCTGGCTTGAGAAAGTTGAATGTTTAGCACCTTGTTTCCAAAATTGTCTGTATGGCCTTTCAGTAAAATTTTTACATCTGGGTTATCATTCATCATTTCTACAACCAGATCAAGTTCCCTTACGCTGTTACCTATAAAATTGGAAGTTCCCCGATCAAAAAGCACATGTTTAAAAGTAATTGTACGTCCGGTTTCGAGAGGTTCAAGCGTTATTATTTGCTGATTAATTCCCCCTTCTAATTCGTCGAAAGTTATGGATACAGACGCTGATAAAAATCCTTTCGACTTGAATTCCAATGAAAGTGAATCTTCATCATTGAAACCAAATTCAACTTCCGTGACGCTTTCATTATATGAATTTATGCTGGTGGTTAAATCATCTTCAATCAAACGACCAGCATAAGTAAATGCTAATTCTTCATCTGTTTTGGCATTTTTCACTTTGAAGACGATTCGCTTTTCATATTCAACGGGTTCGACAATTAAAATCTGTTCACTTATGGCAGTGTCATTCGGAACGCCTTCTAGAGTAGGATAAATCCGAATCCGCTTGATATCTCCATAGCCATCACTATTTTGAGTAGAGATGAAATAGGCATATTCAGCACCCGAATTGAACATAAAACTAGTTTCTGAGCCTTCTGAATTTACCATAGATCCAAGATTTTGTGGTTCAGACCAATTCTTCCAGCTATCGTCTAACCGGGTCGCAAAATAAATATCGAAGCTTCCTAAACCGCCACGGGCATTTGTCGCAAAATACAATGTCTTGTTATCTGCCGCTAGAAAGGGAGTTATTTCTTGACGATCTGTATTTATTGAGAAACCTAGATTTTTAGGAGCCGACCATTTACCTTCCTGATTCTGAATACTTACGTATAGATCTTCAACCCCAAAACCTGTATTGTTTTCCAAACTTAAAATCAAATATTTCCCATCTCTGGAAAGAAAACCTGACTGTAGCTGACTGCTATTTTGAAAATACGGAATGTCTACTTGAACTTTTTTTCCAGTCGCAATGGACAGAGCCATCACCTGACCTTTGTACATTCCTTGAGAAAGAGAGGTTTCATTATAGAGGAAGTATCTCTTATCAGGAGTATACCCTAAGGGTGAATTGAATACATCTGAACTGTTGAACGTTCTGGTAAATCCTGAATCTATTGGCGATTTGTCGAGCAAATTGGCAAACCACACATCACCCGAGTTTTGTTTACCTCCAATATTAGCTGAAGACTTTTCCTTTGTATAAATCAACTCACTGCCCTCTGCCGATAAATAAAGATAACTTTCAGCATCGCTAGAATTCAATTTTAAGACGGGTTCAGTATTAGAGTAAAAAGTAACCTGAGCTTGAACTGAATGGTAACTAGATGATAAAACCCCAATAAGTATCACACATTCTAATATTCTCATCTATAATTTTTTTAATATTTTTTTAAACTTTATTAATACTATTAACGTACACTATAATTAATTTGATATATTATTGTATTATATATGCAATGAGGTCTCACCAGCAACAATATTAAACAGGTGTTATATGATTAAAACCCGGGCTCAAGCCGGGTTTTCTTTTTTATACGGCTCACATACTTATTCTCTCTTATATAAAATCTCCAAGGCAATAAGGCATCCTCCTCGGCATAATCCACGCCTATTCTTACATCTGTTTCAATTTCAAATTTATCAACTCCACCTTTTAATTCCGCGATCCATATTTGATCTCCATTAAGTTCAACACCCGTCATGGTTCGTTTGATACCTAAAGCCACACTGAGGATGCCGGGCCCTGAAGTAAGCTTTTCTAATACTTCCATCTTTCTTCTGGTTTTCATCACATCTAAGCCAATAACAGGCTCCACTGCACGAATAAGCACAGCATCCGCCATGCCTTCAGCATTAGTTACCACATTAAACAAATGATGGATCCCATAACACAAATAAACGTACGCCTTTCCTCCCAGAGTGTACATGATTTCAGTTCGGGGTGTTCTCTTATGATATGCGTGACATGCCTTATCATTTCGTCCATTATATGCTTCTGTTTCGACAATTTTGGCTCCAGTCAGTTGTCCATCTAGATAAGTAAATAGGAACTTTCCCAATAGATCATTAGCTATTTCAACTACATTGTTACGTAAATAAAACGCAATCGGTAATTTTTCGTATTCAATGGTATTCATTAAAACAATTCAAATAAATAAACCTAACAATCAAAAAAAAACATGAAAATTTTAAAATTAATGTTGTTGGCAGTGATAGTATCATTCACAGCACATTCACAAATCAAAACACCAGCACCCAGCCCAACCGCAACCCTAACTCAAGAAGTTGGACTTATCACAGTTACTATTAATTATTCTCGACCAAGCGTGAAAGGCAGAACCATTTTTGGTGACCTTGTGAAATATGATGAACTGTGGAGAACTGGAGCAAACGCTGCTACAAAGTTAAGCTTCAGCGATGATGCGACCTTGGGTGGAAATGAAATAAAAGGAGGTGATTATGTTATACTGACTGTTCCAGGTGAAACTGAATGGAAAGTAAATATTTATGCCTTTGACGGAAACGGTGTGGGCGGATATTTTGATAAAGATCCAATTGGGACCACTACGATAAAATCAGTTTCATTGTCGGATATAGTAGAGTCTATGACCATTGGTATCAATAACCTGACAAATAGCTCAGCAACTATAGATATCATTTGGGAAAATACGAAAATATCGATTCCTCTTTTGGTGAATTCTGATGCCAATGTAATGGCTCAGATTAATGATTTGGAAAAAAGCTCCAAAAATCAGCAGGCTAATGACTTCAATGCAGCAGCCAACTATTTGCTGACAGAAAAAAAGGAGCTTGAAAAGGCTTTGGCTTTTTCCAAAAACGCAGTTGCACTAAAATCAGATGCATTCTGGATGATGCGCACAAAATCGTTGATCGAGGCTGAACTTGGCAAATATAAAGAGGCGATTGCTTCTGCTGAATTGAGCAAAGCTGAGGCAACTACTGCAAAGAATCAGAATTACATTGATATGAATACTGCTTCTATCGCTGAGTGGAAGAAAAAGAAATAATTCACATCTTAATGATATATGTAAAAGCGTGGGCCAGTCCTACGCTTTTATTTTTTGTGGTAAGATCAACTGAAGCACTACACTAAGCACAATCGAAATACTCAACCCGATTGCATTGTACCACAAATAGCCAATGGTAATAGTACCATTCAACGCCAACGCATGGAAGACTATCACAACGACCTGAGCAATAATAGTCGCTATGAAAATAGCAGTGCCTTTAACGAATTTCAGAAAAAAGGCTACTAAGAAAATGCCCAATATGGTTCCGTAAAAGATGGAACCAACAATATTCACAGCCTCCAATAAATTTTCTGAATTGTTGGCCAGAAGTGCAAATAGGATCGCAAGAATTCCCCACACAAGAGTCAATCCTTTTGAAACATTCAAATAATGCAAATCTGAGCCGTTTTTATTGATTATTCGTTTGTAAAAATCGATAGAAGTAGTGGATGAAAGTGCAGTGAGCTCCGAGGACGTGGATGACATAGCCGCTGAAAAAATAACTGCTATTAATAAGCCTATCAATCCATGTGGCAGGTAATTCAAAATAAAGGTTAGAAATACATAATCAGAATCCTTGGTTTCGAGGGTTGGATCAAGTTTGACAATAAGTGCCTTTACTTCATTTCTTACCCCAATAGATTGTTGATCGATATCGTTTAGTTTTTTAGTTAAACCAGTATCGTCCAACTCAGTTTTAGCGAGCTCTAAGGTGATTGTTTTTCGCTCGTCTACCAGAGCAATGTATTTTTCATTCAAAAGCTCATATTGATTGGCATATTCTGATTCTTGCAAAAGCAGGACTGAAGTCTCCTTGAAATGAACGGGTGGTTGATACAGCAGATAAAAAACATAAACCATCACTCCTGTGAATAGAATGAAAAACTGCATTGGGATTTTAAAAACCGCGTTGAACATCAAGCCCATTCTACTTTCTCTGACATCACTTGCTCCGAGATATCGCTGCACTTGAGACTGATCTGTACCAAAGTAGGAAAGCGATAAAAAAAGCCCTCCGGCAAGACCAGACCAAATCGTATATCTTTTTTCAAAATTAAAATCCAGATCAACAGCATTCAATTTCTCTAGTTTCCCTGCGACTGTGAAGGCTTCTCCAAAAGTCATGAATTCGTTGATATAGCTTATGATTGTGAAAAAAGCCACAAACATACCGCCCATGATTACAGCCATTTGCCATTTCTGTGTCAAGCTGACTGCTTTTGTACCACCGGTCACAGTATAAATAATGACGAGTATCCCTGTGACCATAATGGTCGCGGTGAGATTCCATTTGAGAATGCTAGAAATAATGATAGCCGGCGCATAAATGGTAATCCCAGCAGCCAAACCACGTTGAATTAAAAACAAAAAAGCTCCAAGAAGCCTCGTTTTCAAATCAAAGCGACTTTCTAAAAACTCATAGGCGGTGTAGACTTTGAGTTTATAATAAATGGGGATGAATACGACACTGACAATGATAAGCGCAAAAGGCAATCCGAAGTAGTTTTGGACAAATCCCATCCCACTTTCATAGCCTTGACCTGGAGTGGAAATAAAGGTAATTGCACTGGCTTGGGTGGCCATCACGGAAAGCCCGATCGTACCCCATTTAAGTGTTTTATCACCCAATAAATAACCCTCTATGTTTTGTTGATTGCGTGTTTTATAAACTCCATAGCCAACAATGAATAGTAAGGTTCCAAAAAGGACAAATAAATCCAGGTAGTTCATTTAAAGGAATTACTCAAAAGATAGAGTATGGCTAAAACCACCATTTGATAAGCAGTAACTATCAAGTAGATGGACTTCCATTTTTTAAAAAATGGAGGAGCTGTAAGTTCTAATTCCACTGTTTTGAGATATTCTATCATTCTATTTAGGCTTGTTTTCTTTTCCTATCGAAATCAAATTGGCCATCAAACGAAAAGCACCAGGAACTCCTGCTGGCAATTCACGAAAAAACGAGAGTCCGGTATAGATATAATAGCCTTTGCCATATTTGGCTACAAGAAGACTTCCATCTTTCGGTGTTTCTCCAGGATCATTGATGCTAATAACTGCTTCGAAATTGGCGTCCCATTGATCCGGAAAATAAAGACCTCTCTCTTGTACCCAGTTTTCGAAATCAAGGTTGGATAACTTATTTGGGCGGTAAAGCACCTCATGCTTTTTTACCAAAAACCTTACTTCAGCATCCTCAACTGATACACGGTCTCTAGATATTTTCAGTGAATATGGAGCCAATTCATCAGTCATAGTTCCATTGGTATTGTACTGAACTATCACCGTGCCTCCCAATTCTGTGTATTTAAAGAGTTCCTTGTTCTTGAAAGTCAACCAATCCAATGTATTGAACGCTCTGATACCGAGTATGACGGCATCATATCTTAATAAGTTTTCAGCGACTATATCTTCTTTGGTTAACAATTCAACTTTATAACCGATCTGTTCAAGGCTATACGGCACCTCGTCACCAGCGCCCATTATATATCCAATCTTCTCTCCTGCTTTGACCAAATCAAGACGTACAACTTTGGTTTCTGCTTTTGGAAATCTAATTTGAGTAGGTATATGATCAAAGACAATTTCTTCTCGCCCCTTGTCAAAAGTTTCTCCTTCAATGATAACTGAAGCTTTAATGACGCCAACTGAGGCCAATGCGGATGGGTATAATTTAAACTTGTAAACCTGCTCATCTCCTTTTTGATTCAAAGCAAAATCCTGGGATTTAGGTTCTGAGCGCCAGCCTTCCGGAATTTGTAATGCTACCTGACCTGACTGGTTTTTCTTACCCGCTATTAGCGTCACTTCAATATCTTTAGATCCATTTTTGGCATATATGAGTGCCTTTTTATCCATATTTACCATCACTGGTGGTGTGATGGATATAGGAGCATAGATTTCCCCCCTCACCCGATCAGACCTTTTAAAAATCACAGGAATCTGATATTCCATAAACTGATCAGCAAGCTTCAAAGTAACTTCGGCTATGATTACTGGTAAGTTTTCTGGCAACCCAATCAGCTCCTGTTCATCTACGCGATACATACCTTCTGAGCCTGTTTTTACCAACCAATATGGATCAGAAAGTGGCACCCTTTCGCTAAAATCAAGCGAGTAATTCAATGTATTTATTTGATTATCAGATAACTTAAGATCATAAATGTAATTTTCGCTCCATCTTGAAAATGATACACCAGAAAGAATGACGTCAATGTTACTCCGATTGATCGCTTCAAAACTTATGGTAATGGTATCACCCGGAGCATATTCTGACTGATCTGCTACGAATTCAAGATAAACACCAGTGGCTGCCTTGATGACTTCATCAATTTCTTTGAGTTTAATATCTTTCCAAAAATCATCTTCAAGATTTTCTATAAGTTTTCTTGCTCCCAATAAATCAGGTAGAATCAGCTCGGGACTTTTTGAATCAAAATTTAAAAGTGCTTCTTCTAAATGAAATTTGATCTCCTCTGTCCCTGAAATTCGGCCCCATGACATATCAATACCACCAAATAAATCGGGAGTGATCTCCCCACCCCATTGCTCTAAATACTCATATTCAGAACCCCGTGATCCTACTCTTCCAAAGCCCTGACTTTTGTGCATGCTTCTACTTTCAGCTGCAATTTCGGTGTAAGACTTTCCCAAATATGAGCTGTACTGCCCCACATCTACTTTCACGAAATCTTCTGGATTGAAAGGTTGTTTGGTGCGCTGATAAAACCAGGTGCTTGTATTCCAGAAAATCTTTTTCACCTCCCATAAATCCACATATTCAAGTTGTTCAGGAAAAGCCAAGGGATCATTACTCAGCTCAAAAGCTTTTTTAGCCAATATTGCAGAAGCTGTATGATGACCATGAGTGGTGCCTGGGTCAATATTAAATCTGGTCACAATCACATCTGGTTTGAATTTGCGGATCACCCAAACGAAATCTGCCAACACCTGATTTTCATCCCACTTGTTGAATGTCTCTACTGGATCTTTCGAATACCCAAAATCAACTGCTCTTGAGAAAAACTGGTCTCCACCATCCATTCTACGTGCCGCAAGGAGCTCTTGTGTTCTGATTACACCCAAAGATTCTTTTATCTCTGTCCCGATTAGATTTTGACCTCCGCCTCCTCTAGTTGCAGACAAATAGCCCGCTCTCAAATGAATCCCATTAGCAAAGTATGAAATGAGTTGTGTGTTTTCGTCATCAGGATGAGCGGCTATATATAGCACAGATCCTAGTGTATTGAGCTTCTCAAGACTTTGAAGAATCTCTCCGGATGGATTGTCTTTGGGTGCCTGAGACTGGCCATTCAAAAGGTTGAATATTAATATTATGGTAAGTATGGATCCCTTTTTAATCATCATTTGATGGGTTGAAGAAAGTCTCTTGTTATAAATACAAGTTCGGCTTTTAAATAAAATGTAAAACAAACCGCAAGTTAATTGGCTCTTTTACATCTAATGAGATGAATGTAACTTAAATGCAAATAAACATGAAAAAACAGGTTTTATTTTTAGGAATGGTAATGTTATTGTCTGTGTGGACAATGGCACAACCAGGTGCAGGAATGCGCAACGGCCAAGAACAGGCTACTAATCAAAGTGGTGATCGATTGGATCGGATGGCCGAAAAGTTGGATTTGACTCCAGAGCAAAAAACGAAATTTGACGAAATGATGGTAGCACACTACAAGATCGTTCAGCCATTACAAAATCAGACGAGAGAAAAGCGAGCATCTTTAAAAACACTGACAACTTCAGAATCGATTGATCAAAAGAAAATTGACAAAGTGATAGACGAAATTGGCATGTTGGAAAATTCTCTACTAAAAGCGAAAACAAATCATCAAATTGCAGTCAGAGCCATGCTTACTGATAAGCAAAAAATGATGTTTGATATGAAGGGTGACAAAAAATCAAATAGAAATGGTCGGCCAAAGGGTAGTCCAGCAGATAAACCTAATCGCGGATAACATTAAACATTAGTGTCAGAAAGAGAATTCAGCGAAATCGTAAGGAAATACCAAGACAGAGTTTACAACACCTGTCTTGGTTTTCTTAAAAATGAAGAGGATGCAGAAGATACGGCCCAGGAAGTATTCATACAGGTTTATAAATCCTATGATTCCTTTTTGGGAAAGTCAGAAGTGACCACATGGATCTACAGAATAGCTGTAAACAAATGTCTGGAGGAACTGAGAAAAACCAAACGAACACTAAATGCGGCAAGTCTGGATATTTCTATAGTTGAAAAGGCTGACACTACTTTTTATCATCCCGGTGTAATGCTAGAAAATAAGGAAAAAGCAGCAATATTATTTAGGGCGATTGAGCAATTACCTGAGAAGCAACAGACAGCATTTACTTTAAACAAAGTAGAAGGACTGAGCTACGGTGAAATTGGTAAAATTATGGATAAGAGTACGCCATCAGTAGAATCTCTTCTACACCGGGCCAAGCTCAGACTTCAAGAACTATTAAAAGACTATTACAATGGAAGATGAATTACCTTTTGACATAGAAAAAACATTGGAAAGTTTGGATCATTTGAAACGAGCAAAAGCTCCAATGGGATTTTATGAAAAGTTGGAGTCTCGGCTGCAATTCGCGAATGAAGTCAATAATAAATGGTTTAATTTATTGAAAATAGGTTTGGCGGCAATGATCGTAATGTCACTGCTCAACGGATATATGCTTATAGAAGATAGATCTGCTGATATGGCAAGTGTAGAAGACTTTACTGCAGAATATTTTGATACCACTGCCTCCATTATAGAATACTAAAGATGCAAGAAAATAAAATAAAATACCTAACCATTGGCGTTCTTGCCTTGGCAGCCATAAACATACTATTGGTAAGTATGATGTTCTTATCCCCAATTAAGCCTCAAAGAAATTTCAAGATGAAATCCGATCAACGTGGTTTTGGCGAAAATAAGGGGGCTTCTTTTTTGATTAAAAAATTGGATTTATCAGAGGATCAAAGTGAAGAGTTCAAAATACTGTTTCGTCAACATATTGGAAAAAAGGACTCGCTCGGAAAAATTATTCACCAAAATAAAAAACAACTCGCAAGAATAGTAATGGAAAGTGAAAGTGACACCACTTTGATAAACGATACACTCATGGAACTCATGTATGCCAATAAACAAATCGAGTTAGAAATGATTAACCATTTTAAGGAATTGAAAAAAATTTGCTCACCTGATCAACAAACTAAACTGACTAAAATCCTTCAACACATCGGTAAGCGACAATGATTTGAATGCTGAAACCCTGCTGAATAGTAAGGATGATTATATAATATCCAAGTTCCAATTCAAATCCTGATTATACCTCAATTTCTGACCGGTGATCTGAAGCGGTGATTTGATATTGTTATGATAAAGCTGACCCGTGCCTAACCCTTGATAGGACAAGTGATCATAGGATGCTACGAACTGACTGATCGCATTAAGACCAACGTTCGATTCCAATGCGGAGGTCACCCACCAACCTATACCCAGTGATTCAGCAATAGAAATCCACTCACGAGTAGCTTCAAACCCACCCAATAGTGTCGGCTTCAAAATAATAAAACTTGGTTTTATGAAAGATAACAATGACAATTTCTCAGCCGCTCCGTGTATACCAATCAGCTCTTCATCCAAAGCAATAGGAATTTTTGAACGCTCACAGATCAGCATCATGGCCTCAGGTTGCCTGGGCATAATGGGTTGTTCTATAGAATGAATGTCATATTTTTCTAATGCTTTCAATCGGGCAAAAACCTCGTTGGCCGGAAATCCGCCATTAGCATCCAGGCGGATCATTACGTCCTTAGATTTCGACCGCACATAATCGATCAATTCCAATTCCTCCTGCCAGTCGATGGCACCCACTTTGATTTTTATGCATTGAAACCCCTCACTCAATTTTTCGTCGATCTGTCTGCGCATCACCTCCTTCTCCCCCATCCATACCAACCCATTTATAGGGATTTCACCTTGTTCATGATAAAAATGATTATGGAAAATCAATTGTTTACCTCCGTTTATCATATCTAGTAGCGCCATCTCCAAGGAAAATCTCACACTTGGAAAATTCACATTTACAAGCTCTCGCACCAAATGATAGACTTCAATTTCATTGGAAGGCCTTTTCCAATTTCCGATTTCATGACTCAATCGTTCTAATTCCAATTCTGTTTGGGCAAACGTTTCTACACTTAATCGCTCTAGAGGTGCCGCTTCTCCATAGCCAAACGGCATGAGACCAGATTCTGAAACTCTGATAAAATAAACAGGATGTTTTTTCAAAACTCCGCGCGAGGTACCCGCATCAAATTTAAAATCAAGCGAGTAGTCTTTATATTCGAGCTTCAACATAGGTTAAGTTATAGGTATGATGTTTAAAAGTCTGGATCTGTCTGAGTTTCTATACGAACTTCCCGATGATAAAATTGCGAAGCACCCATTAAATAATCGCTCTGACTCCAAATTATTAACATTTAGAAAGGATAAAATAGAGCATCGAGCTTTTCGTGAGTTACCTGAAATCCTTCCTAGTGGGTGTCATTTGGTTTTCAATGACACCAAAGTAATTCCAGCCAGATTGATCTTTCATAAAGAAACTGGGGCAAGAATAGAAATATTTTTACTCGAACCAGTAGCTCCGTCCAATCTTTATGTAGAAGCAATGGCAGCCAAAGGCAGCTGCACCTGGCATTGTATGATTGGAAATTCCAAAAAATGGAATGATGAGAATCTTTTGAATCTAGATTTGCCTTCGGGTGATAAGGTGACAGCTACTCGCAAGGAGCACGACGAAGTGCAGTTAGAATGGACCGGCCATTACACCTTTTCAGAAATAGTCTCCGCGATTGGAAATATTCCACTTCCACCATATTTGAATCGCGAAGTTGAAGAAGATGATAAACCGCGCTACCAAACTGTGTACTCGCATCATGAAGGTGCAGTAGCAGCCCCGACAGCCGGTTTGCATTTTACCGATGAGGTGATTGAGCGACTGGCAAAAAGAAATATCACAAATGATTTTCTGACGCTCCATGTTTCGGCTGGCACCTTTCAGCCTATCAAGGCAGAAACCGTGGACGAGCACCCGATGCACAGGGAACAAATCATTATTACCCGATCAAACATTGAAAAATTGTTGATTAAAGACAAAATCATAGCAGTGGGCACCACCAGCATGCGGACGCTGGAAAGTCTCTATTGGTTTGGAGTAAAGCTCAAAGAAAATCCGCAAGCAGAATTCTTCATTGAAAAACTATCGCCATATGAACCTGAAAGAAAAATTTCAAAAGAAGAAAGTTTGAAACACGTTCTTGAACATATGTCAAAAAATAGGATTGAAAGACTATGTGGACACACAGAAATTTTTATTTTTCCAGGATATAAATTCAGAATGTGCAAAGGATTAATTACCAACTTCCATTTGCCGGGATCCACCCTGATTTTGTTGGTTGCTGCGCTTATTGGTAAAAAGTGGAAAGACGTATATCAGTCCGCGTTGAATTCTGAGTACAGGTTTCTTAGCTATGGTGATAGTTCGCTATTAATACCCTAATTTGACTTAATTTGAGCTTATGAAGGAAATATTAGGTAACTATTGGGACGATATTACTGGAAGTATTGAGAGCTTCTTTTCAGTTTTCTCAAAGCCATTATTTAACCTGGGTGAAAGTAGCATTAGCCTTGCGACAATCATCTATTTCTTTAGCGCCTTTATAATACTCTCTTATCTTTCCAAAAGGGTAAGAAGGATAATTGTAGAGCGAGTGCTCACTAAAACCCAAATGGAGCAAGGAGTGAGAGCTTCCATTGGATCGGTTATTCGCTTTTTGATATTGATTATTGGTTCGGTTATTATTATTCAGAGTGCCGGGATTGATTTAAGTGCATTGAGTCTTATAGCAGGAGCATTGGGTGTAGGTATTGGTTTTGGTCTCCAGAATATCACGGATAATTTTATTTCAGGTATAGTTATTCTCTTTGAAAAACCGATCAAAGTTGGAGACAGGATAGAAGTAGGCGATGTGCAGGGTGATGTGATGAATATTTCCTTTAGAGCTACAGAAGTAAGAACCAATGACAACATCATTGTCATTGTGCCCAATTCGGAATTTATCTCAAGCAGAGTAATCAACTGGAGCCACAATGATCGCAATATTAGATTCCGCATTCCAGTTGGGGTCAGCTATAAGGAAGATCCTGATAAAGTAAAGAGGATTTTACTGGAGATAGCTGATGCTAATCCACATGTGCTCAAAGACCCTCCTCCATACATATTTTTTGATGAATATGCTGACAGTTCAATCAATTTCAAACTTGCGGTTTGGACAACCACACATACCGATAAGCCACCAGTTTTGAAAAGCGAGTTATATTTTGAGATTTTCAGGAGGTTCAAAGAAGAAGGTGTGGAAATCCCGTTCCCTCAGCGCGATATTCACATCATTAAGCCAAGCACCATTGATTTATTATCTGATGAGAAAACACAAGAATGATATTTTTCGAATGATTTCAGATCTTCTATTGAGTTTATGAGACCAAATCAAAGGTTAATCCATGTCTCAAAGTAAATCTATCATTTGTCAATCTTATGAAAGGCATTAAAATGACTGAGCAACCGACAGGGTAATGATATTTCGTTCAAATACTGTTGTGCTCCCTGCAATTTCCTGGTACCAATTTAAATAACCAGATCGAAGTGTTGTATGAGGTGATGCTTTCCATTCCAAACCAACAGAAAATCTGTTTTGATCAAATGGGCTTCCTTTAACTGTGCTACCAAAATGTATCATAAATTCATCATAGATGTATGCTGAAAGTGGGTGTGTGGCCGACGGGCTACTCAATTGTCGTTTGTACTGCAACTTATTTCTAAATCGCACATAAGCGTTGTAGAAATCTTGCTGTTCATTATTCTCAATTTTCTTTCTAATTCGCTCCTCCATTGAGATACTGAAGAGGACAGATCCTATAGCTCCTGAATAAACGTTAAAAGATATTTTTTGAAATGGTCGATATTCTGGTTGTTTTACAACGATTTTTTGATGAGGGTCAGATGGCAAGTTCAATTCAAAGTACATCAATCCCCCTGTAAGACTAAGCCTTTTATTCACTTTGTAGGTACCATCCACCTGCACATAAAACATGTGATTACGGTTATTGATAAAATACCGTCTGTCTTCGGTAGATGCTTTTACACTCCATTCTTCATTGATTTTTTTGGAGAGGCTGTATCCAAACCAATATTGACCCTGATTTACCACATTTCGCTCTTGCGAAAAACTTGGGATTAAAAAGAATATCAGAAATGGAATAAAAAGAATGGTTCTGAAAATAAGTTTCATTGCTTTCAATTGAATGCTATGCAAAACTATTTCAGAACCATCAAGTTTAAATGACTTCTGTCAATATTAACACTAACAATTATTTTGATCTATTTGCGTAAAATGACATTTGACTATAGAAATTTAACCCATTAGCCCTTCTTTGCCCCTACAGAATAACTTAAACCTAAACCAAACACAGATTTAAATTGGACCTGTACTTTTTGCTCGGAAAGCTCTAAAATTCCATTTTTGTTTTTATCCTTAGTTGGCCTGATGTCCTTATCGTAAATCATTTGAGTGTAAATATTGGCCGTCATGAATTTATTGATTTTCATGACCAGCGCATTTTGCCAGTTCACATCAACAGTTGGGAATTCTTTCACATAATTAGAAAACAATTCCAAACGGGAATCAAGATTCACGTTTTTCACTATATCATTTTTGAATTTAATTCTAAAGTAGGAACCAAACTCACCACGTGCCTTATTACCATCAGGAACGCCAAAAGCACCAGCATTGGCCAGGGTTTGGTCTGTCACAAATGTGAATTTACCTGTGAGTGGAATATAGTTGAATGACCAAGCATCACTTGGCTTATAATCAATACCAAGACCAAGAGTTAGATAGGCAGGAGCCATGAATTTTGAAATCACAACGTCATTTTTATCTGTGACGGGATCTACGGCCAGACCCTCAGCAAACTGGGTTCTAAAATCCAAAAGTCCACTGTATAACCATTTCTCATTTCCTTTCTGAATCTGATAGCCATATTTTGAAACTAAGTTGATCTTATCATCTGATTTCACAAGTGGTCCTGTATTTCCTTGTTTGACCAATCCATAACCCAGGTCAAGTGAATTCTCCCAGGTTGTTCGCTCGTTTTTATAGTCAGCAAATAAATTCAATGTTCCGTTAATTGAAATAGAAGACTCACCCCCACTAGCCCAGTTGCTAAGTTTTACTTGTGAAAATGTGAGTGACCCAAACCCTCCTTTAGACCAGGAAGTGGAATCAGTTGATTGTGCATTTGCAAAAAAGCTACCCACAAGGGCAACTAGAAATAATTTTACTGATAGTGTCATGTGTTTGTATTTTGGCAATAAGCTTTTGACCATTGGCATTTCTATCCGAAAGCTATCAATCATCTATTCGCTTAGGTCTGCTTCTGGACATTTTATGTTAGATAAGAATTTTTATGCCGGTGTTTTTATTTTCCACCAGATGGATTTACAATAAAAAAAACGCGAATATTCTAAAGAACTACAATATTTGCGGATGCATAGCTATAAAATTTTTCCATTAACATTTTGTCTTTTAGTTCTATTAGTGTTTTCATGCGACAAACCGCAAAAAAACAACGACAAGATTCAAAATGCTGAGCCCGAAGAAACCATAAAATCAAAATCCAACACCAAAAACCTAAATTATAAGCTTGAGGTAATCGATAAGAAAGATAAACCATGTATCAACAATGAGTGTGCTCGTGTAAAAGTACAATACCCTATTTTCGACTCTGAAATTCCAAATAACAAAACCATAAATAAAATCATTGATCAGAAAATCAGCAAATCGCTATCAGATTTTGTCATGGATACCAAATCAGCAAATGGCATACACGAAATTATAGATGCATTTATCGCTGGCTACCGAGATTTCAAGAGCAACTTTCCCGAAGTTAGTACGCCGTGGTTTATGGAAATTGATGCCCGACCAACCTATCAATCCATGGATTTTATTTCAATGAGGTTTGATTTGAATCGCTATACCGGAGGTGCTCATAATAATTCAGAGCGTATCTATATAAATATTAATTCCAGAGGAAAGGAAATAGAAAAATGGAGCTACTTTTTTAGAGATAAGGTCCGCATACTAGAATTGGCAGAAGCCACCTTTCGAAAGGATCAAGGTCTTACTTCGGATCAAAGTTTAAGTGCTGCCGGATTCTTATTCAGTGATGATAAATTTACCTTATCAGATAATTTTGGATTCGAAGATAAAGGGTTAATTATCTATTATAACAGCTACGAAATCGTGGATAATTCGAAAGGTCCATCAGAAATATTTATTCCATTTTCAGCACTTAAAGATAATTTTAGATTCTAATAATCAATCGTACGTATTCACCTTCATGTCATCCTCACGAAGGATTCTTCGGAGTATCTTACCCACATTTGATTTGGGCAATTCATCCGTGAAGGCAATGTATTTGGGGCGTTTATAGCCGGTCAATGTAGTCTTGCAGTGTTCCCTGAGTTCATCCTCAGTGAGGGATGCGTCTTTCTTAACAACATATATTTTTACCGCTTCTGTGGATTTTTGATCAGGAACAGCAATTGCCCCTACTTCCAGCACTTTTGGATGTAGTGCTACAGCATTTTCAACTTCATTTGGATATACATTGAAACCCGAAACCAAAATCATTTCCTTTTTACGATCTACAATCTTAAAATAACCATCAGGCTCCATAGTGGCAATATCCCCAGTCATAAAATACCCGTTGATAAAGCTGGCCGTTGTTTCTTCTTTTCTTTCCCAATAACCAAGAAAAACTTGTGGCCCTTTGCAGCATAATTCACCTTTTTCTCCTTGACCAACCTCGTTCCCGGCATCATCAAGTAGGACAACTTCTGTACTTGACAAAGGCATACCTATTGTACCAGGCCGGTTTATTCCACCAATTGGATTGATACATAATCCAGGCGATGTTTCTGTCAATCCATAAGCTTCTGCTATTTCCAGTCCAGTTACACTTTGCCAATTATCAAATACTGATCTCTGTAGTGCCATACCTCCGGCCAAAGCCACCTTAACTGTAGAATGATCTAGTTCAGCAAACCCTTCAGTATTAAGTAGTCCATTGAAAAGTGTATTTACCCCAGTGATCAATGTGTATTTATGTTTACCCAACTCTTTTACAAATCCTTTCATATCTCGTGGATTGGTAATAAGGATATTGCATGCGCCAATTCTTGCAGAAAATAAAGAATGAGCATTCAGCGCGAAAATGTGATAGAGGGGTAGGGCAGCTATGAATATTTCCTCTCCGCGCTTCAAACTACTTGGCATCAACCACGCTTCTAGCTGTAGTAAATTGGCTATTAAGTTTCTATGTGTGAGCATAGCTCCTTTGGAAACCCCCGTTGTACCACCAGTATATTGCAAAAACGCGAGATCACTATTTTTTATTTCAGGAGTCACAAATTGATATTTGGATCCTAAAGTCAAAGTAGATTTGAAACTAATTGTTTCCTTCAGGTGGTATTTCGGCACTAAGCGTTTTACACGTTTGACTACAAAATTTACGATAGTGCCTTTTAACCCACCAAGCAAATCCCCCAATTCCGTGATAATCACATGTTCGATAGCCGTTTCACCTAAAATAACCTCAAGTTTTTGGGCAAAATTGGCAAGTATTACGATGGCCTTTGCACCAGAATCTACAAACTGATGTTGCATTTCAGAAGGTGTATAAAGCGGATTGGTATTGACTACTACTAAACCAGCCTTAAGCGCACCATGTATGGCGATGGGATTTTGTAAAATGTTGGGAAGTTGAATAGCAATTTTATCCCCCTTTTTCAATTTCAAAACCTGCTGCAGGTAAGTGGCGAAATTGGTAGACAGTTGATCCAATTCAGAATAGGAAATAACCTTACCCATATTTTCATAGGAAGGTTTATTCGCGTATTTATCAGCTGATTCAGCTAGTAAAGCAGGAATATTTTGATATTTATCCGCGTCTATCGTTTCTGGAACACCTTTGGGGTAATGTTTAAGCCAAGGTTGTGGGGTCATCATCTTATGGATTTTGTAAACTGAATATATCGCAAACTAAATATAGCTTGGAAAGCCCAATATTATACAGAACTACAGTTATGCAAAGGATATTTTACTGATAAAGTTGTTTTTTTTTTGAGGATGTGGCGTTGGTGAAATCCAATTCCAGGAAGAACCAAGTTTTCTAACATTTATTGCCGATTGAATATTTACTTTTCGCTGTGAATTCTACTTCTAACTATGTGAATTTCATCCTCTTTTTTTAGTATATCAACCGTTTCTCAGCGTCAATCCGTCTTGACCAAAATCCACGGTTCTTGTATTTCAAGGGTTCTGATTTTCCAAGAATGTTTTATGGCTTTTGCGAAAACATGATAATGTAGGCGTTAGCATATCTGAATTTTTAGTGCGAAATTATCTTTTCACAATTCTAATTTTCGAAGTTCTTTTCTAGTGAGAAATTATTGTATTGTGGAGTATTAGGACCAATGATTAGCCCAACGCCATAAACCGAACCGATATTTATATTTTCAAGCTAGCAGATTGCATTGCTCTTTGCGAATATCTCGGTTGGCTTATGGCGCTTTCTATCCCTGCACTATGTTATTGACTTTTATGCCTTCTAGTTGAAGGTCTCAATTTTTGAATACTGAGTAGATTCTTACCTCAGGATCACTCTCCAAATACGGTTTGAGTTCTCCAACAACATCATTCTGAAATATTTCAGTTGTTAAATATGCTTTCGCGTCGGCCTCTGACACAAATCCATGTAGTACCTGAACATCTTCTGTTCTTAATAGAAGTTCCTTGGAAGTTGCTCCCTGGACTTGCTTTAAAAAAGGCTCTTTGTATTTCACGTAAACGCCTCCGGCATTCATGCGATTTCCCTCCTTTACTTTAAGTGTAATTTCCAAATAAGCACCTGTTTCTTTTTTACTTTTTTCCATTGTCATTGATGTTAAAGTTAAAACTGCTACTGCTGCGAATGCAGACAATATTTTAATTGATAATCTCATAAATCTATATTTTTTGTTTATACAAAATTGAAGATCATTGAGAGGTTAGGAAATAGACAAAAGCGACTAAAATCAGGAAAATTGGGAAATTGTTCTTCTAAACTCTTTTGGAGAGCAGTTCACTTGTTTCTTAAAGTATTTGATGAAATAGTAAGGATCCTGAAAACCGAGATCATAGGCGATTTGGTTCACGAATAGATTCGTGTGTGTGAGTTGTCTTTTCGCCTCAAGAATAATTCTATCCTGAATCACTTGTGAAACGGTTTTTTCAGTTTCTTTTTTAATGATCGAGTTGAGCGTTTTTGTGGAAATGGAGAGTTCGCTGGCATACTCTGAAACAGACCATCCATTTTTGAATTTATGTTCCAACAGATTCCTGAATTTCAGGTAAGTAAGATGAGGGTTGTTTGCCGGTTCACGATCACCAGGCTCTTTTCTCATCTCTCGTTCAATAATCAAAAGCAATGATTTCAGCAAATTGGATAGTATGGACGAATTGCCAAATTCATTGACATTGGTCAGCTCCCCTCGAATCTGGGCAAAATAATTATTTACCTGATTAATAAGTCTTTCGGGAATTTTGAAAAAGGGCTTCTCTACATTGTTGAAGATATTGTAGGTAAGGAAAAAATTAATGTCCGTTTCACTGGCAATAAGAAAAGACTCATTGAAATGTACCAGAAGGCCATCATATTCAATATTTTGTTCGAAAAAGTGAATCTGGTTTTTAGCTACAAAAACAAGAGTATCTGGCTCGATGCTGTAGTCTACGAAATCAATTACGTGAATTCCCTTTGTCTTTTTGAAATAGATTATTTGATAGAAACTGTGATTGTGAGGTTCCTGTGTAAGACACAAATTGGCATTTTCGAGAGCTTCAAAGTCATGTAGTCCAAATTGAAGTCTTTCTGTTTGTCCTTTTTCAAGATGATATTTTTTGATCTGCTGCTTTGGCATTAACTCCCTTTCCTTATTTTCAAGATTCAAATAAACAACATTATCCAAAAGTGACTGCTATAAATAGACAGAATGAAGGTTTACTATAATCAAAAAGGAACAGATTGATTATTAATTGTTCTAATTTATTGAGAACAACATCTTTAAAATCAAATTGTTAGGCCGAAGAAATTGGTCCGCTTTTTTGTTAATCAACATACCAGCCATATGCATCTGGCCGATCGCATCTAGCCGATCGCATCTAGCCGACCACATCTAGGCGATCGCATCCAAATAAACAACATTAGCCCTAAAATGATAGGTGTAAGGAAGGTCTTGAGAGTTTTTAAAAAGAGGATAGGAGAATTCTTGAGAGGGGTATTAAAAGAAAAAGGCCGCAGCACCCCTACTGCGACCAGATTCAAATAAACAACATTAACCCAAAAATGATGGCTGTAGGGGAAGGATTCGAACCTCCACAGAGCAGTTAGCCCCCGATGTTTCAAGACAGTTCCGAAAACAGAAGTATCTTGAAACACCCGGGATTTGTCCCTTATCTCTACCCCCGAGACAGGAGGGCATGTCTGCCAATTTCATCACCCTACAGTATGTGATTTGTTTTGTATTAGAACGATTTGATGATTCAAAATTAAGACTTTTTAGGATATTATTAAAATATTTTTAATAAATTTGGTGAATATTTATATCTCATCTAAAATTGCATTGTATTCATTGCGTATTTAAAAAAAGGAATCTTCAAAATGAGTAAGAATTACGAAATTGATAATATTGATTTAAAGATCCTCAACTTATTGATGGATGATGCCAAGATTCCGTACACGGAAGTGGCCAAAAAAGTATTCGTTTCAGGTGGAACTGTTCATGTAAGAATGAAAAAACTTGAAGAAATGGGCGTTGTAAAAGGAACAACTCTTATGATGGATTATTCCAAGCTCGGTTACGACGTGACATGCTTTATGGGAATTTTCCTTCAGAAAAGCTCACTCTATGATCAGGTTGTAGAATTACTGAAAAGAATCCCTGAAATCGTGAAAATTCACTACACCACTGGTGACTATAACATCTTTATCAAAATCCATTGTAAAGACACAAAGCACCTAAAGGATGTACTTCATGATAAAATCCAAAAAGTGGATGGGATTGAAAGAACTGAAACATTTATTTCATTGGAGGAAAGTTTGAACAGGCATCTTCAATTCTGATTTGTATTGAGCAGTTCAGCCCATATTATTTGAGTTCTTATTTAGATTCATTATAAATAAGTGTTAGTTTTGTGAAACACTTTGGCCGATGATCGGTTAATGCAATAAGTAAGAATCAAATAACCTTTATGAGTAAGGACGATCATATTTTAGAAGAGTTTACATCCAAAGAATACGAACACGGATGGTCGGTAGATTTTGAAGCAGACGAGGCTCCTTTAGGGATCAATGAAGATATAGTAAGATTCATTTCTGCCAAAAAAGAGGAACCGGAATGGCTATTAGAGTGGCGGCTTAAAGCCTTTCGCAGATGGACCGAAATGGTAGAGCCAAACTGGTCGAATATTCACTATCCGGCAATCAACTATCAGGGCATCAAATATTACTCCGCTCCTAAGAAAAGCAATCCAAATAAAAGTCTTGATGAAATAGATCCTGAGTTGCTCAAAACCTTCGAGCGATTAGGCATTTCTTTGAATGAACAAAAAAGACTTACTGGTGTCGCAGTTGATGCAGTGATTGATTCTGTGTCTGTCGCAACCACCTACAAAGAAACCTTGTTAGAACTTGGTGTAATTTTCTGTTCTTTCAGTGAAGCTGTAAAAGAATATCCAGAATTGATCAAGAAATATTTAGGATCTGTGGTGCCTCCCACAGACAATTACTTCGCAGCACTGAACTCTGCGGTTTTTTCTGATGGTTCATTCTGCTACATCCCTAAAGGGGTGAGATGTCCAATGGAACTCTCCACCTACTTCCGGATAAATGCAGCAAATACAGGTCAGTTTGAGAGAACACTTATAGTAGCTGAAGCTGGGTCATATGTTTCTTATCTGGAAGGATGTACAGCTCCTATGAGAGATGAAAACCAACTCCACGCAGCAGTAGTTGAAATATACGCAGCAGAAAAAGCGGAAGTAAAATACTCCACTGTACAAAACTGGTATCCTGGAGACAAAAACGGTAAAGGTGGTGTTTATAACTTCGTTACCAAAAGAGGCATTTGCGCCGGCGATCACTCCAAAATCAGCTGGACACAAGTGGAAACTGGCTCTGCAGTAACGTGGAAATATCCGTCATGCATTCTCAAAGGTGATTATTCAATCGGTGAGTTTTATTCCGTGGCTGTCACTAATAATTACCAGCAAGCTGATACAGGAACCAAAATGATTCATATTGGTAAACACACCAAATCCCGAATCGTTTCCAAAGGAATTTCTGCCGGAAAATCGCAAAACAATTATCGTGGACAAGTTCAGATCATGAAACGGGCTGAAAATGCGAGAAACTATTCACAGTGCGACTCTTTACTCATGGGGGATAAATGTGGGGCTCACACATTTCCATATATAGATGTAGAAAATAGTTCAGCTCACGTAGAACATGAGGCAACAACTTCTAAAATTGGCGAAGATCAGATTTTCTACTGTCAGCAAAGAGGAATCGATCAAGAAAGTGCTGTTGCACTGATTGTCAATGGTTTCGCCAAAGAGGTAATGAACAAATTACCAATGGAATTTGCTGTAGAGGCTCAAAAATTATTAGCTCTTACCCTTGAGGGTAGTGTCGGTTAAAAAAACTCAAATAAGAACATGCTTAAGATTGAAAATTTACACGCTTCGATAGAAGACAAAGAAATACTTAGAGGTATAAACCTGGAAGTAAAGGCAGGAGAAGTCCATGCGATCATGGGACCAAATGGTTCAGGAAAAAGCACCCTCGCTTCTGTACTTGCAGGACGTGAAGAATACGTAGTTACCAGAGGAACTGTTCACTACTTAGGTGAAAATCTACTTGATGACGCCCCTGAGATAAGGGCACGCAAGGGTATATTTTTGGCGTTTCAATATCCTATTGAAATACCTGGTGTCTCTACTACCAATTTCCTTAAAACTGCTGTAAATCAAGTACGCGAATCAAGAGGCATGAAACCCTTGGACGCAGTTTCTTTTTTGAAGGAGATGAAAGAAAAAATGAAGCTGGTTGATATTGATCAAGCCTTATTAAGCAGATCGTTGAACGAAGGCTTTTCCGGTGGTGAGAAAAAAAGAAATGAGATTTTTCAAATGGCCATGCTTGCGCCAAAGTTGGCCATTCTGGACGAAACCGATTCAGGATTAGATATCGACGCATTAAAAATCGTAGCTGATGGGGTTAATAAGCTTAGATCTGCTGAAAATGCGACCATTGTGGTAACACATTACCAAAGATTATTGGACTATATCGTTCCAGATTTTGTACATGTGCTCTATAAAGGTAGAATAGTGAAAACAGGAGACAAATCCCTGGCCTTAGAGTTGGAAGAAAAAGGATACGATTGGATCAAAGAAGAAGTAGCAGCTGAAGCGTAAATCATATGACTGAAACTACCCTGACAGATATTTTTAAAACCCTTTTTGAGGCAAAAGCTGAACAAAAATCAATTGGATTGAATCAATTTCAATCTGAGGCCTTTTCTGCATTTCAAGAGTTAGGCTTACCAGACCGAAAATCTGAGGCCTATAAATTCACACAAGTTGATCGGATTTTGGGTAAAGCGTTTGATTCAATAACATGGGCTCCTGTAAAATCATCCTGGACATTAGAGTTATGCCAAAATGAATTTTACCATGAGGAGGATGCCAATCATTTGGTTTTCTTAAACGGTCAATTCAAAGTTTCATATTCTAAAATCACCAGTAATTCGATTGACCTTGAAATTGCGTTGATCGATGAATCAAATATCGGGGTTCTG
>JBLICU010000048.1:0-25691 GCA_047632435.1 Cyclobacteriaceae bacterium | reverse complement strand
GTTGCATACGCGTTACGCACCCGTGCGCCGGTCGCCACCAGTCCGAAAACCGTGCTGCCCCTCGACTTGCATGTATTAGGCCTGCCGCTAGCGTTCATCCTGAGCCAGGATCAAACTCTCCATTGTATATAAGTTTTAAGCCCTGCGCTTCTAATTGAAAACTCTCGCTCTCAATCTTCGGCCTTCGGCTATCATCTTAAGATGACATGTGTGTTTGAAACCTTGGCTACTTTCCTCAAAGTTGATGACAAGCCGAAACTTGTCAATCAGAGTATTTTGCTATCTTCCTTC
This sequence comes from Cyclobacteriaceae bacterium, assembly GCA_047632435.1. GTDB lineage: Bacteria > Bacteroidota > Bacteroidia > Cytophagales > Cyclobacteriaceae > JAMZMI01. The sequence goes on along the minus strand of JBLICU010000048.1, from coordinate 25,400 downwards.
ATCTATTCAAAGAACTTTATTAATGGATGTATCTTCTAAAACTTTTACAGCCTGTCAAGGATTGACGTTACGGCTTTACTCATTCTAAAATCCCACTAAATTGCTGTCATCTACTTCTTAAATGACTCTCAACAGTTTAAACTGCTTTCTCTTGTTTTGCCTATCGGGCTCCTCGTTTTTAGTCTCTTTCAAACGTCTCTGCCTCTCTAAGCGGATGCAAAATTAGACATTCTTTTTACAATTCAAACCCGTTTTGGAAAATAATTGAAATAAAAATTCTGGAGATCTAAACAACCCATCCTCTCAACCTCAACAATGATTTTCAAACCAAATTATAAAAATATCCACCCTCTTCAACATCAATTCCCCATCCTCTTCCAGTAAAGGATCGCAAAGATAGATACTTCAAGCCAACTCAAAAAATATTTATCTATGGTTTGTTGAATTGTTTTCCACAAATACCTTCTGTTCGATTATTAAATGGCTTAACAATCTGATAATGAAGTACATGCGATTTCTTCTTTGTGTGAAAATTCCCGCCGTACCTTTAAACTTATCTGTTAATCCTTCGCCTAATCCTACTTTGCCAACTCAGTACGAAAATCAATCACTTAGACCCTAGCCGTCAGATTTGGCTTTATTAGATAATTTATCAGGATTGATTTCGGTTAAATAAAATGGAGCTGGAAGGCATGGTCTGTGTCAGCGATCCACGCCCGAGAGCATGCTTTCCAATTTTTTATCGGGAAGATATACCGGAGGGCACGCCCGGACGCCCAAAATTACTTTGAGCTTGACGGGGGCCGATAAGGAGGTCGATTGATTTTCTGATTTATTTATCTATGACGGGTGTGAAAAATCAGAAACCTTTTACTTTCTCAAAGATGACAAAGTAGAATCAATCATTTTGTGAGTGAAGGTTAATATCATTGAAACGACTTCAAATTTGACCCAATGATCATAACAGTTGTAATCATTGGTTGACAAATAATCTTTTCTGCAGGATCGCATGGGTGTGAATATGAAGAAGGCAAACCAGCTATCATTTCCAATTTTAATTCACTTTAAAAAGCAATGCTTCCCAGGGATCTAAGTCAATATATGAATCTGATATGATTTTTTGTGACTGATTCAAATTTGATAAGAGGAGTTGTGATTCATGTATTTCGAACATATCATCAATTTCAAAAGAACAATTATCGCTGGACATATTGATCAAAATGAGATAAACATGCTCCGGCTCCCAGCGCCAATATGCAAACACCTGTGGATGATCCGGTTGAATGCATTGGTAATCTCCATAAACCAAAGTCGGGTGCGCCTTTCTGATTATTAAAATGTGCTTATAAAAATTAAGAATGGAATCTGAATCATGCTCCTGATGTTGCGCATTAATAGTCTTGTAATTTGGATTTGTCTTGATCCAGGGATTTACAAAAGAAAAACCTGCGTTGTGAGAATCATCCCATTGCATAGGCGTACGTGCGTTATCGCGCCCTTGAATGTGAACCATTTTCATAAAATGATTCATATCAGCACCTTCTCTTTTCGCTTTTTTGTATGAATTATGCGTTTCAATATCACGATAATCGGAAATGCTGTCAAAAGCCACGTTCGTCATGCCAATTTCATCCCCTTGATAGATATAAGCAGTTCCTCTTAATGTTTGGAGAACCAGGCCAAGTGCTTTGGCAGACTCTTTCCAATACTCCTTATCATTACCAAATCTGGATACGATTCTTGGAAAATCATGATTGCCTAGGAAGATGCTGTTCCATCCTTTGTCGGCTAAACGTTTGTCCCAAGCGTTGAAAATTGATTTGAATTGCTTCAAATCATAAGGCTGATAATCAAATTTTCCACCAGGGCCATGATCCATGAACATATGATCAAACTGGAATATCATGTTCAATTCATTTTCGTCAGAGGAAACATAACTTAAAGCGTTATCCAACTCCACTCCAGGTCCCTCACCGACGGTCATCATATCGTAATGAACGATCACCTCATCATGCATTTCCTTGAGAAACTCATGAACTCTTGGGCCATTGGCGTAAACTTTTTTAACTGTTTCTGTAAAATCAAGATATGGTGTGTCACCAAAGCTTCTTTTAGAAATAAGAGAAATCACATCCATTCTGAAACCGTCAATGCCTTTGTCCAACCAGAATTTCATCAATTTGTAAATTTCTTGTCTCAATTCCGGATTTTCCCAATTGAGATCCGGTTGCTTTTTGGTGAAAAGGTGTAAATAGTATTCTTGTGTGAGCCCATCATATTTCCATGCGTCACCACCAAAAAATGATTGATAATTATTGGGAGGACCACCTTCCTTTGCAGGTCGCCAGATGTAATAATCTCTTTTTGAGTGGTCTTTAGAAGATCGGGAGTCAAGAAACCATTTGTGCTCATCGGAGGAATGATTCACTACAAGATCCATGATCAATCTGAGTCCGCGGTTTTTTACTTCAGACAATAGTTTGTCAAAATCGGCCATGGTGCCAAATTCATCCATGATATCTGTATAGTCACTGATATCATAGCCATTGTCATCATTTGGGGATTTGTACACAGGACATAACCAAATGATATCAACACCTAAGTCTTTGATATAGTCTAGTTTTTCAATGATTCCTGGAATATCTCCAATGCCATCGTTGTTGCTGTCGTTAAAACTTCGGGGATAGATTTGATAAACAACACCTTCCTTCCACCATATTTTTTCCATATTATCTCATCTGTGTTATCCATAAACTCTGATAAGGTTCCATTAGCAAAACAGATTTTTTGAACTGTAACTTTTCGCCAGTCAATTTATCAATGATTGCTGACTTTTGATCGAAACCCATATAACCCATCATTTCATATTTCAAGGGCTCGGGATGATCATTGAGATTGCAAATGACCAAAGTTCGATTATCATCCAAAATCCGAGCATACGCAAAGAGATGCTCGTTGTGGCAATCAAAGAGGTGACAATTGTCCAAATCTGCGAATTCGGGACTTTTCTTTCGAACATCGATCATTTTCTTGAGTCCATTGAAAATCATAGACTCGATGGTATCCCTGATATTACGATTATTCGCCTTTTCCCAATCCATCATTGGTCGATGCATCCATCGGTTATCGTTGGACTTGGAGCTATCCTGCTCAAATGAATAGTCATTCAACATTCCTAATTCATCGCCTGCATATAACATTGGCATTCCTCCATAAGACATGATAATACTATGTAACATCAGAATCCTTTTTAGAGCGAAATCTATTTGGTGAGTATCATTATTGTTGATTGCCGTTTCCAATCCAGACATGGAGGCGAGACTACCTGAGATTCTGGCGTCACCATTGACCTTGTTTTCCATGAAAGTTCTACCATTGGCAAAGGACCAATCAATTTTACCGGTAAGAAAGTCAATAATGAATCTTCGGTGACTACCGGGATCGTTTCCTGCCCACTGCGCATGGATATCCTCATACCCCAAACCTATATCATCATGACATCTAATATAATTGAGCCAGGAAGCCCCCTTTGGTTTTTTAGGAATGTTATTTAAAGTAACCCATGTCAACTTATTGTTTTTGGTGACGATGGCCTCCCATAATAAAACCATCAAAGTGGCATTGTAGGCCAAATCGCATTCATTGCTGACCTGATCCACTTGTCCGAAATATTTGATGATTTCCTCAGGAGCAACTATTGCTTCGGCTAGAAATAAATTCCCAGGTGCGGCAACTTTTGTACAAGATTTGAAGGCTTTGATCAATAGATGTGCCTCTTCAAGATTTTGGCTGATTGTTCCTATTTTCTTCCACATAAATGCCAATGCATCAAGCCTCAAAACATCTATTCCCTGATTGCTCAAATGAAGCAGTGCATCCAACATTTCAATAAATACCTCCGGGTTCGTGTAGTTTAAATCCCATTGGTAAGTATTGAATACAGTCATCACCCATTTATTCATTTCATGGGAAAATGTAAAATTGCCGGGTGCGGAATCAGGGAATACCTGAGGGAGTGATTGCTCAAAAGCATCTGGAATCTGACGGTCATCATAAGTATAAAAGAAGGACTGATATTTGGCATCACCGGCCTTGGCTTTAACTGCCCATTCATGTTCGTCGGAAGTGTGATTGAGCACGAAATCCATCATGATAAACATATCCTTATCATGAAGTTTGGTTGTGAGTTGCCGTAAATCCTCCATGGTGCCAATTTCAGGATTGATCTCCCGGTAATTGGACACAGCATATCCACCATCGTTGTGTTCCTTTGGAGCTTTCAGAATTGGCATGAGGTGGAGCATATTGATACCTAAATCTTCAAAGTAATGAAGCTTTTCTTCCAGACCGTGAAGATTTTTAGCAAATCGATCTACGTAAAGCATCATGCCGGCGATATTTTCATTAGTAAACCATTGAGGATTTGACTGGCGATATTTATCAATGACCTTCAATTCCGGCGATCGCTGGATGTGATTGTTGATCAAGACCTGCACCAAATGATCTAAATGGTTCCATACATCATTTCGGTAAGGATAAAGTCTGTGGAAATAATGAAAAATATCCTGGAAATTGGCAGAAAGTCGAAGCTTAAATTCGTCATCCAGGGCATCTTGCTGACCTGAACGTTCTAGAATTTGCATCAATAATTCATTTGCCTGTGGGTTGTACACTTAGCATTTCGGGTTTAATCCTGACAATATCTAATGCTATTACATATTGAAAAGGAGGGGTGAATTTCTTGATTATGACAATGGCTATGAAAATATTGACATCTGAAGTCTTAATTTCATCAACCATGATTTGACATGATCACTTCGCTGTAAAAAGTTAAACTTTTATCATCTAACGGTATATATGTCAAACAATTTTTAAAGAATCAATAATAACCAGAATTACACAAGATAGTAGTGTTTTAAGTTCTTATTAATCAAGACCTTAGAATGAAAACGTTTTCATTTTTGATTTTCTTTTTTTAAAATCAAAAATGAAGTTTTATTCCTTAAAAAATGCTGTCATAATTCTATGCAATCGTTTCCGATAATCGGGAAATTCTTTGTCAGTAGGTTGGATTTTCAGCCAACAATCCCAGAAGAACTCCATTGGTCCAGCCGAACCCATCCTGTGTTGGATACTCTCCTCCCCCTGCCAAAAGTGTGGTATCGGTGACGTTGTATTTCTCCATCATGCGGCCAGTATTATCAAATACTTTCTTATTTATGGCAAGCCATTTAATTGATATATCAGCTGCAAGCTCTTTTTGACCATATTGATCAAGACCTTTTATGGCAATCCACTGTAAAGGAGCCCAACCATTGGGAGAATCCCACTGCTGTCCTGATTTGATTGAAGTGGTAATCAATCCACCTGGATGCAAAAATTCATTTTGTATGATTGCTGCCTGTCCATTCGCTTGATCTTGATCTGCAACATTGAAATACAATGGATAAGCTCCTGCCAAAGTGAGGTGATCGGACAATTGCTGCTCTGTCCACACATAGTCAGTAAATGCTTTTTTACTTTGATCCCAAAAAAGAGATTGTATTTTGGATTTTCTGCTTGCTGCCTTTATCTCAAATTCACCAGCTACTTCCAATTGGCCGTCAGCCTGATAAAATTCACTGAGGATCTTTTCGGAAGCATACATCAGACAGTTCAGATCTACCGGCAATATCTCGATGGTTCTGATGGTTTTAAAATCATTTTTATCTTTGAACCATCGGGTGCTGTAGTCCCAACCAGACGCTGCACCTGCTCTTAAGTTTCGATAGAGCAATTTCTTACCAGATTCATCCAACTCTTCAGCCAATTCAAAATCCTCTCTGTATGATTCTGGTCTTGGGAAATCAAGTTTGTCCCAATAGCGATTTAGAATTGTCCCATCTTCCAAAAGCACCACGCTATTTTTCGCTGGATTTTCGCTTGTCAAATAATCAGCACCATCCATCCAGAAATCATACTCTTTTCTAATAGCAGGCAAATATTTTAAAGCCTCCTCTATAGATGTGGTTTGACGATACAAATTGACCATTGAAGAAAAGAAAGGTGGCTGACTTCTTCCTAAATAATAGGTTCTATTCCCATTTGGAACAAATCCGACTGTATCGATGAGATAGGCGAAATTGTCAATCATGGAACCAATCAAATCAGCCCGACCTGATTCTGCCAAACCTATCATGGTAAAATAACTGTCCCAGTAGTAGATCTCTCTAAACCGGCCCCCTGGCACCACATATTGTTCTGGAAGAGGAATAAGGGTCGTTGCTCCTTTTATATCACTTGCCTGTCTTGTGAGGTGATTCCATAGGTAATTCAAGTGCATTCGAATCACTTTATCCTCAGGATCAGAACACCCAACACATAAAGAGGTATCCATATTGATGATCGAAAATTCTCCTGATGGGGGATTTATTGGATCGTTGAAGTTTTCTTTAACAAAAGTGCCCAGATCGAAATCGTCATTCTCTTTTAACTGTCGATATGCTGCTAGTATATCAGCTGGATTCTTTTTGGGTGTGCAATCCACGAATGTTTTCGAATCTGGATAAACTCCTGCGATTTGAACGTCGTGAAAAAGTTCTTCCAACGATTCCCAAGGCTTGTAATAACCTTTACCAGATGCAACTTGATTATCGCTAGATTTTGAGGTGCAGGCAGCAAGAACAAAAATTAGAAAAAGCGCACGATAGAACAGTTGTGATACTTTCATATTGGGTTATGTTTTGGGGTCTATTGAATTCTTGTCTTCAGATGGGCTACCACCCAATCTCCGACCTGCTCACCTTGAGAAACTCCATTTTCAATGGCCATCATGTAATGAATCCCTCCATAAAGCCTGCTTATTGCCGCTTCTTCTGAGGCAGCAAGGAATGACTTAAACTCTCTTGTAGGAAGTCCGAATTCATTTTCAGTGGTGTCAACAAAGAAAAAATCAGGGCCATAAAAATCAGTAAGTGTGACGGCTGCAGCTCTAGAAATCACGCTGTGTCCGCTGGTATATTCCGGAAAAGGTGGTGTTTGAAGAAGCGGCAACCACTCTTCATCCATGTATTGATTGATCAAAGTTTCTGGTCGGATCACAATGCTCCTCCATTTTTCATTCCAGCAACTTATAAACCCATCAAAAAGAGCGATTGAGGTTCTTGTATAAGCTTCTACTGTTTCATTAAAATCACTTTTTGCTGATCTGGAAGCAATTGCCACAATTCCCATCCAATGTCCACCAGGGGTGATTTTCTTAGTTGCAAACATCGCATGACCTTTGTGATGTGATACAAATGGATTGCAATCCCAAAATTTTGCAATGGCTGATTGCTCTTCATTCAAATTTTTACCTACTTCATAAACTTCTTTCAACTGCTTATAAAAATCACTTTTTTCATCCAATGAAAGTTCTAAAGGTGGGACAGGTGGGAATTGTGCTGCTGAATCCAGTACCAAAGTCCTGATTTTATCCCAATGCGGTTCGATTCCTTCCATATAATCCGGCGGTGTTGGCTTCCAAAGAAATTGTTCTTTTTGAACGGTGTACTTTGGATAAGTTCGGCTTTGCTTGTACATATCGCCATCCGCCCAATCTATGATGTGCTTTGCCATCATGCCACCATACTCCAGAGATTTTTTCTTCACCGAAGAAGGAAGGCCATTATCATCTAGCTTCTGATAAAGTTGCTCACGGAAATCGTCCATGCGATCCTCTGAAAATATAAGATTTGTGCCTACTATCAGAAATGCTTCAATGGCAGCTAAGTTGGCATTGACACCTTCTTCAGGTTTTTGCGGACTTTTAAAATCGGAAATTTGTCCGGCCAGAGATTTGAATCTTGTAGGATTAGTCTGAGCCAGTGTCTCAAAAGCGGCGATATTGGCATAAGCATAAACACGACTAGCTACAGGTGGGGAGAAAATATCGTAAACGATGACATCACTCAGCTGCTTCATGGTAGCCTGATAAGTTTCAGGATCGTCAAGAATTTGCTTATAGGCGGTGTTCTCTTTACATGAGCTTACCAAACCAATTACCAAAATCAATGAAAATGTAATGTGTTTCATCTCTATAAAATTTACTTACCTATTTTACTCGTATTAATATTGCCAACCTTCCAAATAAAAGCATTTTGATTATTTGGAATTACCACAAACTTACCGATTCCGAGACTGGATATGGCTCGATATTCATAATTGAATGGGATTTGAATGGGAGTCCCAGAAGGTTTAAAAACTCCATCTACATTGTTTAGATAACCCCCTTGTTTTGCATCAAACTTGCCAATAGAAGTCACTGAACCAAAGAAATTACCGATATAAACTATATCCAAAAATCCATCATTGTCTGGATCGATGAATTCGAAATCTTCGATGGTACTAAGCTGAGCTTCTTTTGGGAAAGCCTGAAATTCGAAAGCATCACCTCGGTTTATAAATACTCCTGATCTCAACTCCTGAATGTTTTTCACAAACAATATATCTTCTGCATTTTTATCCGTCAGCTCACTGATACTGCTTACTTCGGAATAGGATTGATAACTTAGAAATTTCTTTTTTAGATATGGCATTTGACGGATCAGATCATCTTTTCCGAAGAATGGAATATTCACTCCGTTTTTCCAATAAAACAAAACTGGATCGATCTGCCCATTTTGATCGAAATCATCAAGAAACAATGTTATTGGATGGTTAATGGTAGCATTAATTTTGCTGTTTGAACCCACGTTTCCTGCGACTAAGTCTGGTTTACCATCTTTATTAATATCGGCTATTTTGATTACATTCCACATTCCTGAAGTTGCCCCAAGTTGTAAATCATCTGTTTTATCTGTGAATATGCCATCCTTATTTTGAAGAATTGTGACATTCATCCAGTCGCCTACCAAAATTAAATCATCAAAATCATCAGCATTGACATCACCCCAAATTGCATCAGTAACCATGCCTGCCTCCCAGCTCTTTATTTCTGAAAATCCTTTTCCGGATTCATTTTTCAAAATATAACTCATTGGAGCAATGCCGTAAGCTCCCGGAATAGATCGACCACCAACAAAAATATCTGGAAAGCCATCTTTATTGAAATCACCCACAGCAATAGCGCCACCGTTTGTGGTAGGTAGATTCATTTTTAATTTCTTGAATTGCCCATTGTCATTCAGATAAATTCTATCCATGAGCATAATGGATCCATCTTCACGATCATTTCCCCCACTCATAACATACAAATCAAGATCACCATCTTTGTCAAAATCAAATGCTGCTGCATCAACATCCTCATAGGCCTGATCCAATATGAAATCTGTGATTTTTACTCTTTTAAAATCACCTTTTGCATCCTGAACAAAATAGCCGGCTGACTGATCTCTCGCACTACCGATGAAGAAATCAACATTACCATCTCCATTAAAATCTGCCTTAACAAAAGCCGGACCTTCAGTTGATAATTTTTCCGGAATCAAGCCCTCAATATCGTAATCGTTATAACTGTTCTCAGTGTGATTGAACTGTAATTGAGTAATGTTATCGACGTTTGATTCCTGAAATGTAACCTCACTTTTCTCAACCAAATCACCTTTTAAGATAGTCAGTAGCGCATTTACTTCAGGATTTAAGACGGTTTGGAATCCGCCATCAGGCCACCTTATAAGCACGGAATCAATTTTATCAATTTCTCCCAATCCAAAATGAACAATAGGAGATGAGCTTGACTCAAAACCTCTGGTGGTAAGCAATTCTCTTCTCCAAGAAAGGTTATTTGCAAAAACATATATATCAGCCCCAATACCAAATTTATTTCCTCCAGCTGCCTGAAGTTTTACATTTAGAAATCGATTTTTTAGCAAAGTATCCGCGCGATTTTCATAAATAAATGCAAGGCAGTTGATATTATTTACGACCAAATCCAAATCGCCATCATTGTCTAAATCGGAATATGCAGCACCATTGGAATATGAAGCATCGCTGACACCCCAATCTGTTCCAACATCGTTAAAATTTATACCTCCACCGTTTTTAAACATATTATTAGGGATCTTAAGTGTTGGCATGGCTTCTATGAGCTCACGCTCCAAACTGTCCTGATCAGTTTCATCATATTGGCCAAGGTTGATATTGCTCAAAAAATTGATGTAGTCAAGATCATTGGGTCGTCTGTAAATGCCATTGGTTATATAAATATCTGACAGTCCATCATTATCATAGTCCTGAAGTAACACCGACCAGCTCCAGTCTGTAGCGTAGGTGTCTGTGAGCAATGCAATATCTGAAAATGATTGATTGGCATTATTCAACTGAAAGGCGTTTCTGGCATATTGATCCTTGTAACCAAATTTCAACTTTACTTCTGTTATCTTATTTCCATCCTCGCCCCCTGACTTCATAAGAATTTGATTATCTGCTGGTAGCATGTCCAATGAAAAGATATCGAGCAATTGATCTCCATTGACATCTGCAATATCTACACCCATTGTAAATCTGGATGTATGGTTGATGAAGCTTGCGAGTGATTCTTTAAAAGAACCATTTTTTTGATTGATGTATAGATAGTCATCTTCGTGAAAATCATTCCCTACGTAGATATCTACCCAGCCATCTTGATTGATATCGGCAACCACCAAACCCAAACCAAAGCCCTGCGCACTGCTGAAAATCCCTGTCTCCTCTGTCACATCTTTAAACTTTGAACTGCCTTTATCCAATTGATTTTGTAGAAATCGATCACCTGCAAGTGGGTCGGATTCTGACCTTGAAGTAGCAGGTGAATAGCTGCGTGTAGTATGCACTGCATGGTTGAGCAAATAAACATCTAGATCGCCATCACGATCATAGTCAAAGAATGCTGTGTGTGTTGAGAAGCCAGAGAAATTTAGCCCAAACTCAGCTGACTTCTCTGTAAAAGTCAGATCTCCATTGTTGATAAAAAGCTGATTACTACCTGTCATCAATTTGTAATTTCCGACTTTGCAGACATAGATATCCAAAAAACCATCCCCGTTTACATCTGCCATAGATACCCCGGTAGACCAATCTTCTTTGTTGATTATTCCTGCTTCTTCAGTAATATCCTTGAATGTTAGATTACCTGTATTTAAATAGAGTTTATTGGGGCCTTGGTTTGCAGTGAAGAAAATATCATCAAATCCATCATTGTTAATATCGCCCAAAGCAACACCACCGCCATTGTAGAAGTATAAATATTCAATAATATTTAACTCTCCTGTAGAAGTCAAATCATTGGAAAAGTCGATTCCCGTTTTATTTGAATCCAATAGATTAAAAAGTGTCGGTCTTTCTTTTTTCTGAGTTCCACATCCTACCTGGAATAAGAGAATAGCTAAAAAGATGCATAATTGATACCGCATGAAGATTGGACTAGTATTCAAAAAAGATGAGCGAATCACTGTTTCTGGAAATCAAAATCCTGTTTTCCATCAATTCAATATCTCTGATTTCACCTTCAACTGAGAATCCTTTCCCACCATTGTAAGCTTGGAATTTTGCCCCTCCCAAATTTTCAACAAAGAGTCCATAACTCGCGTCGTATCTCCCTACTTCCGGTTTGGAACCATAAAAATTTCCGCCTGCTATCAAATCAACATCACCATCTTTATCAAAATCATCCGAGGCAATGGCATAAATAGGTGAAAGTTGCGCTTCTATTGGTAAATCCACTTTAGTGAAATGAAAACTTCCATCATTCAACAATACCACTGAAGCCAGCGTATTTACCCGAAGCGTAATGGCTTTCGTCAACTGTTCATGAGTGAAAATATCTTGTATGGTTGCATTTTTGAATGACTCGTAATCCGGGAAATTCTTTTTAAGACTTTTAATTTGATCAATCAAATTGTGCCTTAGTGCAAATGGAAATTCTTTTCCAGAAACATCAGTTTGTGTAAGAATGGGATCTTGGAAACCATTCTTGTCAAAATCATAAACATATAAAGTAATCGGTTGAGTTGGGGCAGCTCTAAAACGGCTGTTTAGCCCATGATTTCCTAAAACCAAATCCTGATCTCCATCTCCATCAATATCAGCGACATGGACGGTTTTCCACCAGCCAGTTTGGCTTGTTAATACCGAATCGGTTTTGCTTACGAAACTACCATTCATATTTTCGAAAACATGTACTGCCATAAATTCACCTGTTACGATCAGATCATCGTCTCCATCTTGATCCAAGTCTGCAAATGCACTTGTGGTGATCATCCCGACGTTGTTCAATCCATCAGAAATTTCGGAAGTATTTTCGGTGAAGTTGCCATTACCATCATTAACCAAAATATACCCGCTACACGGCTGACCATAATTCAGTGGCTTCATTCGTTCGCCAACGAATAAATCCATGTCGCCATCTCCTTCAATGTCAGAAACGCTCACGGTAGAACTACTCACATAGCCATTTGCTATCGGTAACTGCTGAGATGATTTCGTAAAAGTGCCATTCCCTTTATTAAAATAAAGTCGGTCCTTAAATGCTGATGAGGATTGAGAAAATTCCACTCCTCCGCTGCAAACGTACAAATCAAGATCGCCATCTCCATCAGCATCAAAAAATACACTTTCGGCATCTTCAGATAATTTGTCTGCTTCAAATGCCGTTTGATCCGATGCTTTAGCATATCCTGATACTGATCCTAAAAATAGTGCCCCTGCAAACTCTTTGGATCCGCCCACATATATATCGTTATATCCATCTCCATCTACATCCCCGCTAGCTACTTTTGGCGCTTCAGTACTATTCATGTGATAAAGCAAACGATCACGATCAAAGTCAATAAATAAGTTTTCTTGATGTTTGAAATCAACCTTTAGCTTGGCCGCATTAAAAATATTGGCGCTTGATTTCACTTTACCAGAAATTGTTTCTACAGCGTCTGCTTCATTTAAGGTAACCATTTGATCAACTTTCAAAGCTTTCAAAGTTGTCACTTTTCCTGTTGGCCATGTCACTGTGACATCCACCGGATCACCTGTTTTTAATCCAACATTTGGCCTTGGGTCTACACTGGACTGGAATCCACGTATGGGTTGTTGCTCTACATAATATGTTTCACCACCTGATTTCACATGTATTTTTGCCCCTATCGCAAAAGTGTTTGGTGCTTTCCCGGTTAGTTTAAATTTGATGTGGTGTCCAAGTCCCTTTTCAGCCGCATTATTTTTGTATACAAAAGATTCCATGTTCACATTGTTGACGACTAAATCCAGGTCTCCGTCATTATCCAAATCCCCATAAGCTGATCCATTTGAAAAACCGAGTTGATTCAAGCCGTAGAATCCGGTTTTTCTTTCAAACTTGAGATTGCCCATATTTTGGTAGGCATGATTTTCGATCGGATTTGATGGAATGATATCGATGAGTTTTTTATAATCAACCTTATTGTTCGAAACGATTGATTTCAAAACCTCTTCATTGGAGATATACTGTAAATAATCCTGATTTGTCAAGTCCTGATAGATACCATTGGCAATAAATAAATCTTTGAATCCATCATTTTCAAAATCAAAAATCAAAGCGCCCCAGCTCCAATCCGAAGCTTCAACACCAGCTAGGCGACCAATTTCACTAAAGGTGCTATCGCCATTATTTAACTGAAAAGTATTGCGTGTATATTGGTGGTAGTAGCCATTTTCGATGTTGTATTGGTACTTGTTCCAATCTTCAAAAGTTGTAACCGATTTCAATCGCTCATTGTCAGAGGGCAACATTTCAGTCACAAAAAGATCGTTGAAGCCATCATTGTTGATATCCGCCATATCTGCCCCCATGGAGGCTGCACTGATTGATTTGATTTCACTGGTAAGCTTCTCTTCAAAGGTGCCATCCTGATGATTGATGTATAAATAGTCCCTTTCAAAAAAATCGTTTGACACATATATATCATCCCAATTATCACCGTTCACATCACCTATTGTAACGCCAAGTCCAAAACCGATGATACTACCATAAATTCCCGACTTCTTACTAACGTCTGTGAAAAATCCATTTTCATTGCGCATGAGCTTATCACCGCCCAACGAATCTCGTTTTGGCCGTTCATTTCTCCGTAAATCAAATGACCCGATAGCCTGATATGAGTTATTCAAAATATAGGCGTCTAAATCCCCATCTTTATCATAATCGAAAAATGACGCATGAGTTGAATATCCCTTATCATCTAGGCCAAATGAAGCTGCCGCTTCTGTAAAAGTGAGATCGCCATTGTTGATGAAAAGTTCATTTTGTTTGTTATCACCTTCAATATCACCGGAGTTACATACATAAATATCCAACCAACCATCTCCATCAACATCGACCATTGTCACACCGGTGGACCATGCCTTGGTGCCAGCTACTCCAGCTTTTTCGGTGATGTCTTCAAATTTGAAATTACCCTTATTGAGAAAAAGTTTGTTTGTGTTGAGATTGGAGGTAAAATAAACGTCAACCAATCCGTCTTTATTAATATCTCCAATAGAAACCCCACCTCCATTGTAATAATTGCGATAAGTATAGACATTGAATTCCTCATCATAAACCAGGTCATTACGAAAGTCAATTCCGGTTTCTGACTTATCCATCAATTGAAACAAAGTACTCACTTTCTTCTCAGAACACGAGAAGAAAAGCAACAACAGTCCAAGAAAAGTGAGCGTTGGCTTATTGATTGATAACATGATTAGGACTGGTTAAATTAAAATCCATCTTTATACTTGACACTCAAGTCTTCAATTTTTCCTTCGACCCATTGTGCATCTTTTATAAACATTGAAATCTGTCGATTTCCGTCCACTTTGACCCAAAGTGTGGAGGGTTCAGTATTATCCAGATTTACTTGTATGAACGAATTACCTCCATACCAACTGATCAATGTATCCTGAACTACTTGCATCAATTTATTGGCATTGAATCGATCACTGATAGGCGACCACCCGAGGTATTCATATGATAGATCCATTATATGAAGCTGATCTTCTTCTGTGAATTTAGGAAAAAACAGCATTCTTATTTGAGAAGATCCGGGCTTATTTTCTCCCATCATATACTCAACATTCTGGTTTCTAGGGCCCTGTTTAATCAAGCCTTCACTATTTTGAATCCATCCTTTGGAAAAAAATTCACTTCTCTTATCGCCAAAACGAAACGTAAGAAATAGCGAATCATATTTTTGACCGGAGGCCAATTCTCTTTTCACCACTCGCGAATATTCAGATTCACCACATCCAAACATTAAAGCCACAAGGCACACAAGCATCCATCTATTTTTCAATTTCATATACTCCTATTGATTCATTGTTCATTCCCAGCAATACTAATTTTTTGTCACCGGAATTTATGGTTTTGATATCCCGGATCTGGCCAAAGATCCCACTAATTTCAGTTTTTGGTTTTGCTAGCATATTGGCCGATCCGAACCATATTGTCAAAGTTAAAGCGTCGTATCGACCGAATTGAGGTTTTACCAAATATTGATTACCACCCAAAAGTAAGTCTGGGAATCCATCACTATTGATATCAAAAACAGATATGGCATAGATGGGTGCCAATTGCAATTCTGAAGGCATTGGCACTCTTTTGAAAGAAGTACCTTCATTGAGGAATATTGATGATTCCAAAACATTGGCATCAGAAATTTTAGCTTTCAACAACTTATCCGCATCCATGAGCCCTTCAATATCCATGTTGGAATAATCACTGAAATGAAGAATTTTTTTCTTTAAGCCTGGCAATTGTTTGATCAACTCATCCCGATCTGCAATAGGGTAATATTGATCACCAATTTTATGACACATCAAATAATCGATAGTGCCATTGTCATCAAAATCAGCTTGATACAGGCGTGTAAAATCCTTGAAAAAACTATTTTTACCATGATTCCCTACCAATAAATCCAAGTCACCATCCTGATCAATGTCCACAGCTTCAATGGCACTCCACCAACCCAAATATTGATTTAATCCGAATGCAGAAGTATTATTAATCAACTTTCCGTTTTCATTGAGGAATAGATAAACCGCACCCCATTCAGTAACCACCAATAAATCTGTGTTTCCATCTCCATTGATATCGTTCCAACTAGCATCAGTGATCATCGGCATATCTAAAAGCTCAGGACAAATAGTTGCTGTAACATCCGAATAATATCCGGAACCATCATTTAATAAGACATATCCTCTCACATTTTCACCATACCGAAAAGGATGAAATCTCTCTGAAACAAACAAATCCTGATCGCCATCATGATCAAAATCATTGGCAATGACTCTTGAGGTACTGAAATATTGGGTGAAAGGAAGTTGCCCATTTGACAAAGTGAAATCTCCTTTCCCGTCATTGATATAAAGCCTGTCAGCCAAAGCTGAAGCACTTTTGGAAAAGGCTCTTCCACCGGAAGCCACATACAAGTCCAGATCGCCATCATTGTCACAATCAAAAAACAGATTATCCGTATCCTCGGACAATTTGCTTTTCTCTAAATCTGGAATATTAAATGGTTCAAAACCTTGATTCACATTTATATATAAAGCTCCAGGAAATCCTTTTGCTCCACCGATATAAAAGTCCTCCTTATGGTCTCCATTGACATCTCCCACAGCGATGCAAGGCCCTTGATTGTGCAACATTTGTGGTAATAAACGATCTCGATCAAAGTCCACAAAATTGTTCTCTTCATGAACAAATGGAATCAAAATATCAGATTTTGAAAGGGTCAGTTTCTCAGAAGTGATGGTAGGTTTTTTTTCAACAACTGACTTTTTGTCTTTTTTAACCTCGATTAAATTATTAGTTGGAAGATCGAACAATCGCTGCATACTATCATCCGGCCAAACAATCACCAGGGAATCTATTTTCTTCTTATTTCCTACACCAAGGTGCAGGATATAATCTACAGAACTCTCAAATCCTCTGGACGGAAAGTGCTCTACAGCAAATTGATTTCCATCTGAATAAGCCAAAACACGTGCGCCAATGGCAAAGGTATTCTGAGTATAATCTATAAGTTTGATTCTTAAACTACGGTTGTTGCTTGTATCGGTATTGTTTCGATAAACATAAGAGGGCATATTGACATTGTTGACAACCAAATCCAAATCACCATCATTGTCAAGATCTCCATAAGCACTTCCATTTGAAAAACTTTTTTCACCAAGCCCCCAATTATCAGCCTCATTTTCAAAGGAAAAATCTCCCAAATTATGAAAGGCAAAATTTGAAACTGGAGCAGATGGCATCAAGTTTATCAATTCCAAAATGCCTTGTCCATCTGTATTTATTATATTTTTTACATTTTGATCGTTGGCCGTGAAGGCCAAATAATCGCGATCCAAAAGATCTTTGTAAATCCCATTACTAATAAAAATATCCTTTAGGCCATCATTGTCCATGTCAAAAATGAGTGCACCCCAGCTCCATTCGGTAGCGGAGATACCTGAATATCTGCCCACTTCAGCGAATCCTTTTTCACCTAAATTTCTTTGTAACACATTTCTTGGGAATTGATTGGCGTATCCCAAATCTTCTGCCAGTTGATAGCGATCCCAGGAATCAAATACCGTTTTTGTTCGCACCCGATCGATAGTAGACGGGAGCATTTCTGTCACAATGATATCGGGCAGATTGTCATTGTTAAGATCCGCCGCATCAGCCCCCATAGAACCCATGCTCATACTATGTAATGAATTTTCTGAAGATTCCACAAAACCTCCATTTTGATTATTTAGGTAGAGATAGTCTTTTTCAAAAAAATCATTTGATATAAAAATATCAATCCAAGAATCGCCGTTAAAATCATTCAATGTTATCCCCAACCCAAAACCTATTTTGCTTGAAAATATTCCTGCTTGCTGGGTGAAATCGATAAAATGACCATCCTCATTTTTCATGAATTTATTGCCCTCTTCATCTGCTCTTTTTCGTTGATCTTTGATCAAATCGAATCCGCCAATAGATCTTATGGAATTGGTGAGAATATAACAATCCAAATCACCGTCTTTGTCATAGTCAAAAAATGCAGCGTGTGTGGAGAGGCCATTTATATCAAGACCGTATTGTTTTGATTTTTCAGTAAATGTTAGGTCACCATTATTGATAAACAATTCATTGTGACGATTCTCACCTTCGGGTTTACCAGATTTACAAACGTATAAATCTAATAATCCATCAGCATTGATATCAACAAATGTGGCTCCCGAAGACCATACATTTTTACAAGCCAATCCAGTCTGTTCTGTGATGTCTTCAAACTGCCAATTTCCTCTATTGAGTAATAATTTATTATCGACAATGTTGCCGGTAAAGTAGATATCCAATAAACCATCATTATTAACATCGCCTAAAGCGACACCACCACCATTGAAAAAATTGCGGTAGGTATAGGGGTTAAATTCCTCTGTGAAGGTAAGATCATTTTGAAATGTCATCCATGAATCAGAACCCATAGGCTCAAAAAGACGCTCGGGAGACTTGGTCTGGCTACATTGAAATAATATGAAAAGTATGAATATAGATATGCTATATCGAGGCATAAGCCAAAGAAAAAAAGGGTCACCGTAAAAATACGGTAACCCTTTATGTAATTCAAAAACTAAATTTTAATTGTAACCAGAATTCTGAGTGTATGGGAATCCAGCATCTGCGGACAATATTGCCGCATTAGGAATAGGAAATACATTCAAATTATCATTAATCCCACTGCTATGTGCATTTTTAAACGCCCATGCATCCCCCCAAGCACCGAGTCTGATCAAATCAGTTCTTCTACTTGATTCCTGAAACATCTCTCTTCCTCTTTCAGCAAGCAGATTTGCTGCATCCAAAGATGCCATATCAGCTACGCCAGCTCTTGCTCTTAATTCATTTACTAGATCAAGAGCTTCACCAGTATTACCAAGATTCATAGCAGCTTCAGCCATAGTCAATAGAATTTCACCATATCGGAACAATGGATAATCATTGTCCATATTGTCCTGCTGACCAATCTTGAAGCTGAATTTGCCTAATCTGGCACCAGCTTGTCTACTACCGTTAGGAAACAACTCATTTATAGCAGGAGTATAATCAATTTCCGCACCGTCTGGATCTGCTTTATCGAAAGCCAAATCAAGAATCGGAGTACCATTAAGGTCAAATTGCTCACCTACTATAAAGTTGTTTGTTTTTCTTGCGTCTCCATCTTCATAAGAATTATAAAATTCTTCTAAAGTAGAGTAACCATTCCATGGTTGAGACGCCAAGTCATAAGTCAACTGACTTGGATAATGAAGCGTCATTTGTGCAAAGTTCATATTTGTACCAGTGGCCTGATCAAATGGAACTACCCAAATATGCTCTATGTTCTCCACATTGTCAGGAGCAAAAACTGATGCGTAATCAGATGAAAGATCATATAAACCTGCATCTACCACCCTTTTAGCAACATCGTAAGCATTTTGCCACTGTGCAGTTTGTGTATAAATCTCAGCATTCAAGTAAAGCCTCGCAAGAAGTGCATTTGCACCAGATTGGTTCACTCGTCCATAAGCTTGTGTGGCAGTGCTTAAATCGGGTAATGCCGCCAACAGCTCTGATTCAACAAAGGCATAAACCTGAGCACGCGTTGATTGCTGTACATCTGTTGCCGTGGTAATAATCTTTACATTTCCATAAAGATCCAGAAGCCTCCAATAGTAATACGCTCTAAGCGTTTTCAATTGTGCGATACTTTCAGCAGACGTTATACTACCTGAGCTGAGAAGTTCATTACATTGAGCTACACCACCATAGATGTCATTCCAAGCATTGTTGAAACCATCATTCGTCGACTGCCAAGTATGCTGATGCATATCTATCCATATTCCCCCGTCAAACCAGTCACCACCTTTTTGAGTAATAACAACTTCATCTGAAGAAATTTCTGATATTGAGAAGTAACTACCGTGATTGGCAGTACCATTGAACAGCCTACCAAATGCCGGCCCCAAACCATCAGCTGGTTGATCCTTATTGACATTTGGACTGTTCCCTTTGCGTGGTGCGGGATCACCAGGATTTTCGCTATAATCCCCTTTCAAATCTTCTTCCAAGTCCGTACAGCCATAGCCGAATACGAAAAGGGAAGACAATAACATTATTTTAAATATATTTTTCATTGTCGATCAGTTTATTAAAATCCAACATTGATGCCTATTGTGAATGTTCTGGCAGTGAAATAGTTATTTCTACGGTCAATACCTGGCGATAACACATCTACTCCTCTAGGCACACCAAAAGCATCTTCAAATCTATCACCATTGCTGACAGCTCCTCCATCGGCAAGAACCGGATCAGGATCTATACCTGCGTACTTGGTAATTGTGAAAGCGTTCTGTACACTTACATAACCCCTGATGCTTTTGAAAGCAGAACCAGGATCAAGATTGAAATTGTAACCTAAAGTCACGTTATCCAATCTTAGGAAATCTGCTTTCTCAACATAAAGTGAGCTGAACTGAGCAGAAGTCAATTCTGGGATCTGCTTATCAGACTTGATTCTGTTATAAGAGTTGATGGCTCCCGGATCGATAGGCTCATAGAATGCACGGTAAGTATTCACCAAACTATGACCGAAAGCCCCTCTGAAGAATGCATTCAAATCGAAATTTTTAAAGGTTAATTGATTCGTCCATCCCAATTCAAGGGAAGGAATACCATTGCCCAATTCCTCAAAATCACCATCATCAGCCAAGGCACTTCCTTGTGCGGCATTGATTACTCCATCACCATTTAAATCTTTCATGATTGGAGCGCCATTGTCATCTATCTGACCGGAGAATACAGGTCCCCAGATTTGGCCAATTTCTTCGCCGACTTTGACACGAATCATATTGGTAGCATTCTGCCCAGGAGAACCCAGGTTGGCTCTTACTGACTCATCAATGAAATAATCTTCTAAAGTAGTTTTGTATGAAGAAGTAACTATCCCCGTGTTGTAAGTGAAATCCCCGTTATCAATAGCTGCGAAATTCAATGCAACTTCTATACCTTTAGTATTTAATTTTCCTGAATTTTGAAATTGAGTTGGGGCTCTGAAAAGTGCAGCATCTACAGCTCTCTCTAATATAAAATCACTGATATCCCTGGTGTAAACATCGATAGAACCTGTCAATCTGTTGTTCATCATACCGAAATCCAAACCTATGTTTGTTTCAGCTTTTTCCTCCCACTTTAGATCTGAATTCGCAGCTCTTAGCGCTTCAAAATCACCAGCATTAAATGTATAATCATACAATTCCTGAGCCAGACCAGAACTGGATGGAAGCGAGCCTGTCACGCCATAACCAATTCTAACTTTCATAGCGTTAACCGGACCAAGGTCAATGTATTTGGTAACGTCAGCACCTAAACCCAATGCAGGGAAAACTCCCCATCGATTGTCTTCACCTAGTTTAGTAGAACCTTCTCTTCTCAATGATGCGTTGAAATAGATGGCATCATCAAAAGTCAAATTAACTCTTCCGAAGAATGCGATGATTTTAGCATTTGGAGATGCATTGCTTATCACTTCAATCAGGCTAGCTCCACCACTTAGGATGTTTCTTGAATCTTCCAATGAGTTGAACCCAAGTTGGTCAGATGGAAAATCTCCCAATTGAACAATAAAATTCTCATCTGACTCCTCTTGATAAGAATAACCTGCAGTCGCCGATAAGTTGAAAGAGCTAAATGAATTGGTGTATGTTGAGTACGCTTCAAATAATGAGAATTTCTTATCCGCCGAAGATCTTCTTGCCAAACCACCACGGTTCAAACCTCTGAAAAAGGAAGTTCTTGGATAATACTCAGCTCTTACATCACTAGAATACTGCTGTGCATAGTTTGCAGTGACACTCAATTCATCAAGAATGTTATATGATACCTGGGTGTTAAAATTGATGTCTTTCTTAGCACCCAAGTTTTTGTTTTGTTCAACAATCGCAACCGGATTAAAGTTGTCAAACAAAATTGCCTGAAAGTAGCTACCATCTGCCTCATTAGTTATTGGAGCACTTGGATTGTAAAGAACTGCATATCTAAGAGCCTCGTTGAATGAATAATTAGTTTCACGATTAGTCAATGACATGTTGAATTTTACATTCAATTTATCATTAAGTGCATAGTGATCTATGTTCGCACGGGCATTGATTTGATCAAAACCTGATTTTCTTAGGATACCATTCGCATTTCTGATGTTGGTTGACAATCTGAATGTGGTATTAGCCGATGCTCCAGTAACCGAAAGGTTATGAACATTGGTAATACCCGTTCTTGTCACTTCATCTATCCAATCAGTCTCATCTCCAAGGTCATTACCACCTGCCGTAACATATTCGCTCTTATTCATTACAGGTTGTGAATTTGCGATAGACGCAGCAGCCATATAAGTACCGTATTCAGCACTTACTCCAGAACCTCTTTTACCAGATTTTGTAGTAACTAGAATAACCCCACTTGAACCCCTACTTCCGTATATTGCAGCAGCAGAACCATCTTTCAATACGTTGATAGTTGCAATGTCATTTGGATCAACGTTGCTCAACGAAGCACCAATAACACCATCAATAACCACAAGTGGTTCAGTGTTAGCCCCAACAGTTGAGATACCTCTCAGTCGGATCGTTGCATTTGAGTTTGGATCACCCCCTTTATTATAAATACTAAGTCCGGGAACCTTACCTTGTAGTAATTGTGATGGGTCGTTCACGTTTCCTTTGTTGAACTGAGCCTCATTTAAAGTCACCACAGATGATGTGATTTCCTTTTTGTCCTGAGAACCGTAACCAATTACAACTACTTCAGATAATTCCTCTACATTCAACTCAAGTGACGCATCGATCACTGATTTATTACCTACGGCAATTTCTTGTGAGATATATCCCACAAATGAAATCTGTAGTACAGCACCATCACCTATTGATAAGGAATAATTCCCATCAAAATCAGAAATCGTACCACTGGATGTTCCTTTAACAAGAACACTCGCACCCGGTACTGTTTCGCCAGTCGAGGCATCTGTGACAGTACCCGATATTGTTCGCTCCTGAGCCCATGCGGACACTACCAGAAATAGCGACAATACTAAAAGTAAACTTCTATTCATATTACAACATTTGGTTAGTAAAAAATTTGTTCATTTGGAAAGAAGCTGTGTAGAACACATTCCTATTCCAAGTACCAAGGAAACTAAATCCCACGAATAAAAAAAAGGATTTTTCAATATAAACAAGCTTTTTTTAATGAATGTGTAAATGCAAACGTTTGTGTTGAAATATATTTTTAACTATTTTCAAAAATAATGTATTTTTGAATTTTTGCTATAGCGGAAAATTCGGCTTGTATTGAATCATTTTGATATGAATCTTGAGCGTCATCCCCTCTTTTTGAGACTTAATAACTAACTTAGATTTAATGAAAAGTGGAAGTGTAACCATTAAAGATATTGCCCTAGAATTGAATATATCAATATCAACGGTATCACGCGCCATTGCTAACAATCCAGTAGTCAAGCCTGAGACGCGACTCGCGGTACAAAAATTGGCTGAAAAATATAACTATACACCTAATCTAACTGCGCTCAGTTTAAGGAGCAATAAGACCCGAACAATCGGCATAATTATCCCACAATTAGTTCATGAGTTTTTCGCTACAGTAATTAGAGGCATTGAGGACTTTGCATACGCCAACGGCTATAGTGTGATCATCTGCTCAAGTCATAACTCTTATGAAAGAGAGGTGATCGATTCCAAAACCTTGATCAATGGAAGAGTTGATGGATTACTCGCCTGTATTACCAAAGACACTTCCAATTTTGACCACTTCAAAGAATTTGTGACAAGAAAGATTCCACTTGTATTTTTTGATTGCATTTGTGATGAAATCGATTCTCCAAGAGTAATCATTGATGATTGTGACGCTGGGTATAAGGCGACCAAACATTTGGTGGATCAGGGGTGCAAACGCATCGCATACCTGGGCAGCTCACCCAGTTTGATTACCAATAAGGAACGATTGAATGGTTATAAAAAAGCATTGGCGGAATCAAACCTACCATTCAAAAATGATTGGATCTTGCACACCGCAGGCGGTGACGACTTTGAAGAAGGCCAAGCACTGAGTGAAAATCTGATAAACAAAAAGGAAATTGATGGCCTGTTTGCCTCTACTGATATGTTGGGAATCAGCGCAATGAAAAAAATAAAACAAGCCGGTTTGAAAATTCCTGAAGATGTGGCGGTGATTGGATTTAGTAATTGGGTAATATCAAGTATTTATGAGCCGGCAATGAGTACCATTTCCCAACCAGGGTATGAAATGGGTTTCAAAGCAGCAGAATTATTGATTGAACAAGTCAACAATAAAGGTCAGAAATTTAATAAGACCCACATCCTCAACACTGAAGTTGTTGCCCGCGAAAGCACGAAGCGGATTTAATTTGAAAAGAAATTTTATTTCAAATTAATCCAAATTCTTAATTCAATTTATAAATAATCGCTTGATAAGGCTCCAAATCCAATACTTTGCCTACTTGAGAAATAGATGGGTAATTATTGATTACCTCACCATTTAACGAGAATCCTTCAGGGATTTGAAATTGTGATTTGTACGCAGCAAAATTTAAAACAACCAACATTTTATCATCACCCAATGCTCTTGTATAGGCGTAAATATTATCATTTTCAGTTTCTAGTAATTCATATTTCCCATAGACCAATACCTTGTTAACACTGCGCAGTTTGGTCATTTTCCTAAAATGATTCAAAGTACTTTCAGGATTAGATTCCTGCGATTTTACGTTTATTTCAACATAGTTTTGATTTACGGGCAACCAAGGTTTTCCTGTTGTAAATCCTGAATTCTCAGAACCATCCCACTGCATAGGCGTGCGTCCATTGTCTCTGGAAAGGAAGTTTAGTTTTTTCATGAACAGCTCCATATCCTCTCCTTCTGACAATGCTTTTTTATAACCGTTGATGGCAGCAATATCCTGATATTGGTCAATTTTTTGAAAATCAATATTGGTCATGCCCAACTCATCACCATAATATATGTAAGGTGTACCCCTCATGCTGAGTAAAAAGGTATTCAAAAGTTGAGTTGAAACACCGCGATATTCTGGACTATCGTTACCAAACCGACTCACCAATCTCGATACATCATGATTGGCCAGAAAAATAGAAATCCACCCCTTTTCGGCAAATGCATTGTCCCATTCAGAAAATACTTTTTTAAGATCAGCGACCTTATAACCATCAAGAGAATTGACCAAATCAACTGTTTTGAAATGATAAGCCATGTGTAATTCATCTCTATCTGCATCAACCAAACTGTGTGCATCTTCAAAAGTGCTGCCTGCGCCTTCCGAAACAGAGAAAACGTCATATTTACTAAAGACTTCCTGGTTCATTTCCTTCAGATAGTCGTGTAGATGTGGACCCAT
>JBLICU010000047.1:0-26606 GCA_047632435.1 Cyclobacteriaceae bacterium | reverse complement strand
TAATTAGTCTAACTTCCTTCCGAGGTAAATATGTCTTGATTGATTTTTGGGCGGCCTGGTGCAGACCATGCAGACAAGAAAATCCAAATGTGTTGCGCATGTATAATCTGTACAAAGATCAAAATTTTGAAATACTTGGGGTTTCATTGGATAGAGATCGCACAGCTTGGCTTGCTGCGATCAAATCAGATGGAATATCGTGGCAGCATGTTTCTGACTTGAAGTATTTCAATTCACAAGCAGCCAGTGATTATAAAATTGGCTCCATTCCGGCAACCTATCTTATCGGACCAGATGGAAAAATCATTGCAAAAGGATTGAGAGGGCCAAGTTTAGAAGCAAAACTTAAAGAGATTTTCGGGTAAACTTTCGTGCCTAACCGCAATACATGCAAATAACCATTAAAGATATCGCCAGAGAAGTAGGAGTTTCAGCCTCCACAGTCTCGCGCATTTTAAATGGTAAAGCGACTCAAAACAAGAAACTTGTTCAATTAGTCAAGCAAAAAGCCAAAGAATTAAATTACCAAGTAAATACAGCAGCTGCTGGTCTGCGCACCAATAAAACAAAACTCATCGGCATAGTGGTGCCAGAAATCAACAATGATTTTTTTGCCGAAGTATTGGCCGGGGTAGAGGAGATGACAGAGGCATCTGGTTATAATCTCCTGATCTGTCAATCACAGGAATCAGGAGAAAAAGAACTCAAGCTCATTAAATCACTGATCTCTTGTAATGTTGAAGGGATTTTAATTTCCATTTCTTTGGATAATATTCTTAAAGACAATGTCGTTTCTGAGTCCATATTTTTTGGTAAAAAAGTGGTTTTATTTGATAGAATCCCAATAAATTCCACTTTTCCCTATGTCACCATTCAAGATTATGAAGGAGCATATAAAGTAACTAAACATGTACTTGAGCAAGGAAGAAAGAAGTTCATTTTTCATGGATTCAAAAAAAATCTTTCAAACGATACAGAGCGATTAAGAGGAGTAAAAGCGGCACTGGCCGAAGCAGACATCAATGAACTGGAAATAGTATACTCCACTGATATTGCTATTTTGGCATCACTGATTCGGGAGGGTGGATTTGATGCTTTGGTGTGTTACAATGATGATCTGGCGTCAAAGGATATTGTGGGGTTGTTAAAAAAGGGAATCAGGATACCTGAACAACTGGCCGTAACAGGATTTGACAATAGAAGCATTTGTGAATTGATCTCTCCGACACTTACCACCGTCAACCATTCCACTAAAGACATAGGTAGAAAAGCTGCAGAAATGCTTTTATCGATGTTGGATTCGGATAAAGAAGTAAAAAGCTTGGTGTTACCTGCAGCAGTTATAATCAGGGAATCAACCACCTTTATTCAATAGCTTATAAACCCAAATATTAAAAAAAGAAACATGCAAAAAATTTTAGTGACAGGTGGTGTGGGGTACATAGGTTCGCACACCGCTGTAGCACTTATTCAATCTGGATATGAGGTTGTCATAGTAGACGATCTATCCAATACAAAAATTGAATTATTAGGTGGAATCAAAACCATTACAGGTGTTTCACCCAAATTCTATGAAGGCGACCTGAAAGATGCGGGTTTGGTAAATAAAATTTTCACCGAAAACCAGATTGATGCAATCATTCATTTTGCGGCGAGCAAAGCTGTTGGAGAATCTGTTGAACAGCCGTTGAAATATTATAAAAACAATTTCCTGAGCATGGTCAACTTACTGGAGCATGCGGTCTCAGGAAAAATACCTTTTGTCTTCTCCTCTTCATGCACTGTTTATGGCAATCCTGATAAACTGCCAGTTACGGAGCAAACACCAATAAAACCAGCAACTTCTCCCTATGGCAACACGAAACAAGTTGGAGAAGAAATTCTCGTTGATTCGGTTCATGCGTATCAGGATTTGAAGGTGATTGCGCTCAGGTACTTCAATCCAATTGGAGCACATGAGTCTGCAGAGCTAGGCGAACTGCCTCTTGGTGTTCCCAGCAATCTCGTACCATACTTGCTTCAAGTTGCAGCTGGTGAACGTGTTTTTTTATCCGTTTATGGCAATGACTACAACACTCCTGATGGTACGTGTATCAGAGATTATATTCATGTGGTGGATATTGCTGAGGCGCATGTTGTGGCAGTAGCCAGATTGTTGGAAAACAAAAATAAGAACCGCTATGAAGTGTTTAATTTAGGAACTGGACAGGGAAATAGTGTTCTGGAACTTATCAATACTTTCGAAAAGGTAAATGAAATCAAACTCGACTATAAAATTGTAGACAGAAGACCTGGCGATGTTGAGAAAATATACGCAGATACTACATACACCAATGATGAGCTAGGTTGGAAAACCCGACTCAATTTGGAAGACATGCTACGCTCTGCATGGAAATGGCAAAAGAAATTATCAAATCTTTAAAACCCCAATCAATGCAAATCGGAGATAAGGCAATCACACCAGAGCGACAAGCTCATGGTGCTCGTTATGAGCAAATGAAATACAACAGATGTGGAAAGAGTGGCGTACTATTGCCGGCAATATCTCTTGGCTTGTGGCACAATTTCGGCGGAGTAGATGACCTGGAAAATGCACGTGACATTCTCAAAAATGCTTTTGATTTGGGCATTGTTCATTTCGACTTAGCGAATAACTATGGACCGCCTTACGGTTCAGCAGAAGAGAATTTTGGGAAAATATTCAAACAAGATTTTCAGCCTTTCAGAGATGAGCTTTTTATTGCTTCCAAGGCTGGTTTTGATATGTGGCATGGTCCTTATGGCAATTTGGGCTCCAGAAAATATCTAATTTCCAGCCTGGATCAAAGCCTGAAACGGATGGGATTGGACTATGTAGATCTATTCTATCATCACAGGCCAGATCCAAATACTCCTCTGGAGGAAACCATGCTCGCTTTATACGATATTGTGAGACAGGGCAAAGCCCTCTACGTTGGGATTTCCAATTACTCAGCAGGGCAAACTGCCGAAGCTTCCAAAATATTGAAAGAGTTGAAAGTGCCATTTATCATCCATCAGGCCAGGTATTCTATTTTAGATAGATGGGTGGAAGATGGCTTGTTAAATACCCTGGGCGAGGAAGAATTGGGCTGCATTGCCTTCTCTCCATTGGCTCAAGGCATGCTAACTGATCGCTATTTGGAAGGGATTCCGAAAGATTCCAGAGCAGGAAAATCCATGACCTATTTGAATGTAGCTGCGGTAGATGCCTCTATGCAAAAGGTTCGCGGACTAGCGGATATTGCAAAGCAGAGAGGACAGAAACTGTCTCAAATGGCAATTGCTTGGTTATTGCATCAGCCCAATGTTGCTTCCGTTTTAATCGGAGCAAGCTCCACCAAACAATTGAAAGAAAATGTCGCCTCATTAGATCAATTGGATTTTTCGAAAGAAGAACTGGACCTGATTGATGGACTGTCAAAATAAATGAATCAACTATTGGCATAGCATTTGCAAACAGCCTATTGCTTGTTAATAATTAAGCTTTTTAACTCAAAGCTTTTTTTGGTTAGGTTGGTTTTTTTAGTATCTAAACACCTCTGCATTCCAGAGGTGTTTTTTTATGTTATTTTGTTGACGCGCTAATTCGGAAATGAGGTGGAATCTCACTACATTCATTCCACTCAAATTAATCCAAAATATGTGTCGATTTACCTTTTATCAGGGCAAACCAATCAGGATCAGCTCTTTGCTATTTGAACCCAAACATTCCTTAGTCAATCAAAGCTTTTCGGCTAACGAAAGGGAAGAGCCCTTGAATGGCGATGGTTTTGGCCTTGCTTGGTACAACCACCACTTATCGCCGGAACCAGCATTGTTCAAATCAATTTCTCCCGCCTGGAGCAATAATAATTTGGTTGAGCTCAGTCGCATGCTGGAATCCAGCTGTATCATGGCGCATGTCAGAGCTGCCACTCAGAGTTTGAGTGTGTCAGAAGCCAATAGCCATCCATTTAAATGGGGCAAATTCGCCTTCATGCACAATGGGGATATTGGTGGATTTACCAGCATTCGCAGGCATTTATTGGAGCAGCTTTCGGACGATATTTTCAATCATATAAGGGGAACTACGGATTCTGAGCACTTTTTTTCGCTGTTTCTTATGGAATTGATTGCAAATGAGGACATGGAGCCATCAGATCGGTTGGCTACTTCTATGATGATTGCCATCAGAAAAATAATGAGTTTGATCGATCAATATGCACCTGGTAAAATGAGCTATATGAACATGGTGGTGACTGATGGTGACCTTTCGCTGGCAGTAAGGTTTACCACCGATGTACCCGAAAATGCCGATTCGCTTTATATGAATTTAGGGAAAAAATACGTTTGCAAAGATGGGATATGTTATATGCAAGACCCAGGTGAACATGAGCGATCAGTAATTATTAGCTCTGAACCACTCAGCGTAGACCCAGGTTGGCACATCATTCCCGTTAATTCTATGGTTTTGATTAAAGATGGACACATCTTAAATCAAATGGATATCGTTCTAAAATAACCAATTCGGAAAATCAATTCGATTTATTCAATTAAAATTGCGTCATACAAACTTCAAAAATTTTCAAGATGAAAAGACTTACAATTATTACAGCCATTTTGATGGCATCTTCATTAGCTTTTGGTCAAGCCAAAGTGGAATTGGGATTAAAAGGTGGACTTAATCTAGCCAGTCTATCAACTAATCAAAGCACTTATGATTTCAGCAACAAAACAGGCTATCACTTTGGAGGATATGCTTTGATCAAAGTATTGACCTTTGGGATACAGCCAGAAATTTTATATTCAACCCGTGGTTCAGAACTTGATGTCCAAGGTGTGGCAGGAACATTCGCACAAGACTACACCTATGTCGACATTCCAGTCATGTTTAAATTATACACTGTTGCAGGTTTGAACATTCAAGCAGGTCCCCAATTTGGAATGTTACTTTCTACGAGTGGAAAAAATCCTGATGGTACTAAACTAAGCAAATCTGATTTTGAAGATTCAGATCTGAGCGCAGCATTTGGACTAGGTTGGGATGCGCCATTTGGCTTAAACCTCACTGCTCGTTATGTATTAGGTCTTACTGATGTATCCATTGTCAATAGCAACAAAAACAGAACTTTTCAGCTTTCGGTTGGCTACAAGTTAGTCGGCTTTGGCAAGTAAGAAATTCTAAATGAATATGAAGAAGTCGGTTTACCGGCTTTTTTTTTGAGTTGTATTTTTAAGCAAAATAATGAATCAACAAGCTTAAGTAAAACGAACAGCTTGAATATGTAAAAAATGGTAATTCCAATATGTTATGATTTAATTCGGGATATGATTAATGTTATGTTCATAGGCTTTTATTGGGATGTACCTTTGGTAAACATTAATGAATAGCTGATTTAAATCACAAAATTTCATTACTTTCTCAGTTCGAGCATATCTTTTTGATTTAAAGATTACAAACATTCCAATGAAGAATTCGATTTATATCAATCCTACTGAAGCATATTGTGGGAAATCATTGATCACCTTGGGGCTCATGGAGCATTTGCTTAGGAATACTCAGAAAGTGGGTATTTTCCGACCGGTCATCAAAAACACAGCGGCCCTCGAAATGGATCATGATATCGGATTGATCCTCAGTCATTTTAATCTGAATATCGACTATGAGGATACCTATGCTTATAGCGAAGACAAATTGCACGAACTTGAAAATCAAGGTAAACATGACGATATCATAGATTTTATCATTCGTAAATTCAAAGCCCTTGAAGAACGTTTTGATTTTATTGTCATTGAGGGATCAGATTATGAAAGTAAAAATTCCATCTATGAGTTTAATCTCAATGTAGAGATCGCAAAAAATCTTGGAAGTCCTGTGATCATAATCGGGAAGGCTGATGAAGAAACATCAATTGAAAATCAGGCGTATCTGATTCATCAAACGGTTGATAATTTCATTCAGAAAGGATGTCAGGTTCTCAAAGTAATAGTCAACCGGGTACCCGATAGAATCAATGAAGCTTTAGCGCAAGAGCTTAAAAGTAAGCTGCCAAAGGACTTACTTGATTTTGACTTTATTCCAGAGGATCATGTATTGAGCAGCCCGACCATCGCAGAAATAGCCGAGGCACTGAGTGCCAAAGTGCTTTACGGCGAAAATCAACTTAACAGATTGGCCTATTATTATACCATAGCCGCCATGCAGCCACATAATTATTTGGCCAGAATAAAGGAAAACTCATTGATCATCACACCAGGGGATAGGGGTGATATTGTGATGACCTCTTTGCAGGCGCATCAGTCAGCCAATTATCCTTCTTTAGCTGGAATCATCCTTTCAGCAGGCTATGAATTAGAAGATACTTACAAGAGATTGTTAGAGGGCTTGACTGACATAGTTCCAATCATATCAGTGGATACGAATACCTTCGATACAGCACGCAATCTTACAAAAGTGCATTCTTATATCAAGCCTGGCAATCACAGAAAAATTGGTTTGGCTTTGCAGCTTTTTGAAAAGAACGTAGGCACGCAAAAGCTCATTGACCGCATGAAGGTGATGGCACCTACTAGCGTGTTAACGCCTAAGATGTTCGAGTACAATCTTTTTAAACGAGCCAAATCGAATAAAAAAAGAATCGTTTTACCGGAAGGTGGGGATGATAGAATTTTAAAAGCAGCAGAGATTTTGGCTTCCAGAGAATTGGTGGATCTGATCATATTGGGCGATGAGGATCAAATCCGCCATGATATCCAAAAGCTTGGATTGATCATGGATTTGACCAAAATACAAATCGTGGATCCGCTGAAACATCCTAAATTTTCAGATTATGTATTGGCGTTATACGAGCAGCGCAAACACAAAGGTGTCAACACTGACATGGCCAAGGATTTGCTTAGTGATGCTACATATTTCGGTACCATGATGGTGCACATGGGCGATGCGGATGGGATGGTTTCAGGAGCAATAAATACAACGCAGCATACGATTCGCCCAGCCCTGCAATTGATTAAAACTAAACCGGGTTATACTGTAGTTTCCTCTGTCTTTTTTATGTGTCTTGAGGATCGTGTTTTGGTGTATGGTGACTGTGCCGTCAATCCAAATCCAACAGCAGAACAACTATCAGAAATTGCTTTGGCTTCAGCTGAAACTACTATTGCTTTTGGCATAGAACCCAAAATCGCGATGCTTTCCTATTCCTCCGGAGCATCTGGAAAAGGCGAAGAAGTGGAAAAAGTTAGAACCGCCACTGAATTGGCGAAAGCCAAAAACCCGAAGCTCAAAATAGAAGGACCGATACAATATGATGCAGCTGTTGATAAAGCTGTAGGTCAGGCGAAAATGCCGGGATCTGAAGTGGCAGGACAAGCAAGCGTCTTGATTTTCCCAGATCTCAATACAGGAAACAATACCTACAAAGCAGTACAGCGTGAAACTGGTGCCATTGCCATCGGCCCTGTTTTACAGGGACTCAATAAGCCAGTAAATGACCTTAGCAGAGGATGTACCGTTACTGATATTGTCAATACCGTCGTGATCACCGCCATTCAGGCACAAGATCAGCTGGCGAAATAAAGGAATCGCATCAAAATTAATCGATCAATGAAGATTTTAGTAATCAATACCGGGAGCTCTTCTATCAAATATGTGCTTTTCGAAATGAATGGCCAGGTGGTGCTTACCAAAGGATCGGTAGAGCGTATTGGCGAAAATTCTTCTGCCATTTTTCATTCGGTTTTTAAAGATGGCGAGGAAAAGAAATTTAAAAAAGAACTTCCTATTAGCGGTCATGAAGAAGGTTTGAAAAATGTGGTTGAGCTGCTGATAGCTGCTGAAACTGGAGTCATAAAAGATACCAAGGAAATTGCGGCAGTTGGTCATAGGGTTGTTCATGGAGGGGAAACTTACCAGTCGGCTATTGTGATTGATGAAAAAGTGAAAGCCAAAGTAAGGGAGTTGATTCCACTGGCACCTCTGCACAATCCACCTAATTTGCAAGGAATAGAAATTGCCGAACGTTTCTTTTCCAATGCAGTACAGGTTGCCGTTTTTGATACGGCTTTCCATCAAACCATGCCGCCATCCTCATTCATGTACCCATTGCCGAAGGCACTTTATGAAAAGGAAAAGATCCGTGCCTATGGCATGCACGGCACTTCGCATGCATATGTAACCAAACAGGCACTTCAGGTCATTGGTAAGAAAAAGGAAGACTCTGCGATCATTACCATTCATTTGGGAAATGGATGCAGCATGGCTGCTGTAAAGGGAGGAAAATGCCTGGATACAAGCATGGGGCTCAGTCCACTTGCTGGCCTGATGATGGGAACAAGGACAGGAGATATTGATCCATCTATTCCTTTCTTTTTGGGAACCAAGCTAAAAATGTCCTTTGAAGAAATAGATAAAATGCTCAACAAAGAAAGTGGACTAAAAGGAATAGCAGGATCTAATGACATGCGTGATGTGATGGAGAAAAGAGCTGCCGGGAATCCTGATGCAATTCTTGCCATCGACATGTATGTACACAGAATCAAGAAATTCATAGGCGCATACGCCGCTGAAATGGGCGCTTTGGATGCAATCATTTTTACAGCTGGTATTGGTGAAAACAGCTCTGATCTTAGATCGCTCGTTTGTGATAATATGAAGGTGCTGGGCATTGAATTGGATGAAGTAAAAAACAACCAGCGAATCTCGGGAAACCGAGCAATTCATGCTGCCAACAGTAGCACCCAAGTATGGGTGATCCCGACGAATGAGGAGTTGGAAATCGCGCTACAGGCTGAAACATTTGCTGGATAAATGTATTTATAACGGATTGATGATTGCTTACATAAGACATATCACCGGATGATGCAAATCATAAGGAAGTGTGGACTGTCTTTTGATATTTGTTTTTAATACAAAAATCCCAAATATAAGCAATGAGCAAACGATTTAACACGGACATTGAAGCAGTCTCCTCTATCAAGTCTGGTGATCATGTTTTTATACATACCGCTGGTGCCGCGCCGCAGGCCTTGATTCAGGGTATGACAGATCGTGCTGATGAGCTCAGGGATGTCAAGATTTATCACATGCATACCGAAGGACCTGCGCCATATGCGGAAGATCGTTATGAAAAAAGCTTCCTGGTCAATTCCATGTTTTTGGGCGCCAACGTTCGTGAGGCTTTGAGCCGCGGAAGAACAGATTTTATTCCCTGCTTTTTCAGTGAAGTTCCGTTGATGTTTCGCAATGGTGTCATTCCCATTGATGTCGCTTTGATCATGGTTTCACCTCCTGATAAACACGGTTATTGCTCGCTTGGTATATCTGTGGATACTACCAAAGCGGCTGTAGATTGCGCAAAACGTGTGATTGCTCAAATCAATACACGCATGCCCCGAACCCATGGTGATGGATTGATACATATCAGCACCTTCGATAGTTACATAGAGCTGGATCAGGAACTGCCGGAAAGTGCCAATCATGTGATTTCACCGGAAGAGAGACGAATTGGTGAACATATTGCCGCGATCATAGAAAATGGAGCGACACTACAGATGGGCATAGGAGCGATTCCTGATGCCGTGCTTTCGTGCCTTGGAGGCCATAAGGATTTGGGCGTACATACCGAGATGTTTTCAGACGGAATCATACCGCTCGTGCAAAGTGGTGTTGTGAATAACAAGATGAAAACCAATCACAAGGATGTATTGGTTGCTGGATTTCTGATGGGATCAAGAAAACTTTATGATTTTGTGGATGACAATCCACTGATCCGCATGCTCGACATCCAATATGTGAACGATACTGCCGTAATACGTCGACAACCTAAAATGACCAGTATCAACAGTGCCATAGAGATTGATATTACCGGTCAGGTTTGTGCCGATTCTATTGGCAGCAAAATGTTCAGTGGGGTAGGTGGTCAAATGGACTTTATCCGAGGAGCATCATTATCCCCAGGTGGAAAGCCGATCATTGCGATGACGTCCGTCACCAAGCGCAACGAATCTAAAATCACACCTTTCCTGCGACAAGGAGCTGGAGTTGTGACGACTAGAGCGCATATGCACTATGTAGCCACCGAATATGGTATAGCTGACCTGTATGGTAAAAATTTACGAGAACGTGCCAAAGCACTCATTCAGATTTCACATCCAGAACATCGTGAGTCACTAGAACAAGCTGCTTTCGAACGCTTTAAGCGGTTCTAAAGGAGCAATAATTATTCAAAAAAGGGACTTAAAATCTTGTCACGAATACACAAACAGCAGGATCAGCGCTTTATCATAATTATTAACTTCCTCCATTGAAATAAAAAAGTAATTTGATTTTTATAGCCCCGGGTTTAAATCCGGGGCTATAAAAGGTATAATCGGCATGTTTTGAAGTTATTTTCGATTTTTACAGGCAAAAATATTGACAAAACTTAAACAACATCAAGATTTAGCACCTGAGCAGTTATGGTTTTTATTTAAATGGCAACTGTCAGAAAAAAACCAAAAATACTTTAACAAGAAGTATTAAATTACTGTATCAACCGCCTACTTATGAAGCCAAATCCTTTCCGCTTAGGAATTTGTCCGATACCTCTGATATTCGATACCTCATTTTCATGCCCCAGAATTTTTAAGCTAAATCGCCAAAGCCAAGATATC
Source organism: Cyclobacteriaceae bacterium (assembly GCA_047632435.1). Classification (GTDB taxonomy): domain Bacteria; phylum Bacteroidota; class Bacteroidia; order Cytophagales; family Cyclobacteriaceae; genus JAMZMI01. Next base: position 15,953 of record JBLICU010000047.1, on the reverse strand, counting down.
ATATTTGGCATGGAGGAGGACATGACATGGCGGGAAAGTAAATTCCGGTTTACGTCACAAACTATTGAGAGGCCATATCTTACGCTTAAAATACCTAACCTATGAGGCTTGCTAAAAAACTGCTAATTGCATTTATATTCTGCTATATCTCGCTTTTCAACCTCTGCGGACAAGACAGAAACTTCACACATTTTACTTTGAGATCTGGTATTCCATCTGGATACATCTCCAAAATGATCGAAGATCAATATGGATACATTTGGATTGGTACTACGGGAGGTCTCAGTAGATTCGATGGTTATGAATTTGTTAATTATACCCAAAAGGCAAAAGACGCTACTTCCCTAAAAGGTTCTTTTGTAAGTTGTATCAAGGATTATGATAGTGCCACGCTGATTGTAGCAACTGTGGAAGCACTAAATATCTACAACAGATTAACCGGGGAATTTAGACTTGTTCAAGTCGCAGACTCACTTCCTCCGGTAGATGACATCACAGATGTGGTAGTTATGAAAAATAAAGACCTATGGGTTCTTACAAAAAACGGGCTCTATTTCATAACTGCAGCCAATTTGAATTCAATGATTTCAAAAGTTGAGTTTTTTGAATACCCGGAACTAAATGATCAAGGAAGCGCCCGCCTGGGTTCAATGGTGTATGATGGCAACCAAACGCTTTGGTTTGGCTCGGCTTCTCAATCGCTTCAAAAATTTGATATTGAAAAAAAAGAATTTGTTCCTATAGGTCCATTCAAAGGTGCCGTGGCAGAATTTATGAAGGAGGCTATTTGGGATATGGTTATAGTCCCAAATGGAGATTTGTTTGTAGTAGGTGATAAAGGATTACTGAGGTGGAAATCAAATACGAAAAGCCCAGAACTAGTGAATCCAGGAGCCTATTTTAAAGGTGAGAAATTTCGAAATATTCAGTCAATCAGGGAGGACGGTCAAGGCAGATTACTTATTGGCACTGGATATTCAGGAGCTATAAGGTGGAATTATGAAACAGACGAAATTGATAGATTTATTAATGAGGCCAGTGATTTAAATACAGTTAATTCAAATGATGTGCATTTCCTTTTTGAGGATAGCAATGAAAACTTATGGTTCGGATACCATTTTGTAGGCTTGAGTATGATGTATTTCAACTCACTTGATTACAGTTTCACAAATCTTGGAGAAGAGCTTGATATTGAATTAAATTCAGGTGATATTTTTCATGTGACTGAAGATGACGAAGGCAACTTATGGTTTCCGACAGAAAAAGGATTAATCTACAAGCCAAAAGATGGTGGTTCTGCCAAAATTTATAATCCAAAAGAAACAATTGGCTTACGGCTCTCAATTCAAAACGAAAACAAATTATTCCTTACTTCATTTGATGATCATCGCATCTACACATTTGATTTAAAAAAGCATTCTTTCAAAGAGATATTCAGAAACGATAGCATTAGAGCTACTCCATTTTTCACCGAATCCGTCGATCAGGTCTATATATCTACCTTTTCGAATGTTATTTTAAGTATAAATAAAGGGTCTGAAGCCATAGAAATTATAAAAGCACCTTTCAATGAAATCAAAAAAGGCGAAAGGATTTTTTCTGGCTTAATGAGAGATGTAGAAGGAACCTTTATAGCGCAGAATTATTACTTTGACAGTGATAGGGAGATTGAGACTTTCACGTTTGATCCTGAAAATAATACTTTTAAAGAAATTGATATTAAAAGGAAATATCCACAAAACAATCGTACTCCTGACTTCATTTCGCGTACTGAAGCACTTACAATATGGAGTAGAAATGAATTTGGTTTAACTAAAAGTGACTTGCCTACAGGAGAATCTGTTACCTATTTCGAAGGAGAGCCATTGATCCAGGAAAATGCTACAGGGTCTTTGGTAGAAGACAATGACGGGTATATCTGGATGAACAACGCAACTGGGATAATGCAATTGGATCCAGCTACACAAAGCATTTCTCAATATCAAATTAGGAAGGAATATAGACCTGAAGCATTCTTAAAACCTTTTATCCTGAGCAATGGGGATATCGTTTTCACAGGTACGGGAGGATATCTCCGGTTCAACCCTGCCCAAGCACAGGTGCAACTATCAGTGAGCAACCTCAACATCACAGAACTTAGCATCAATGAAAAAACATATAATCTGCTATTTGAAGATTTACCGAATAGCTTTTCTTACAACGACAATGACATTTCGATCTCCTATACGGCATTTAATTATTTGGATCCATCTGGAACGAACTACCGTTATCGTGTAACGGGGTTTGATGACAGTTGGCACAATGTAGGAAATCAAAGAAGAGTATTTTTAGCAAATCTGCCGGCTGGCAGTTATGAATTTGAGGTTCAGGCGTCCACACGTTACGGAAGTTTCGAAACTAGCCAATCAATCAGTCTGAACATATTGCCACCATGGTGGCAGACATGGTGGGCATATATATTGTATGCGGGTCTGCTTGGCCTGATCTTGTTTTTAATCTACCGAGCACAAAAGTCTCGAACGATTAGAATTGAAAGAGAAAAAAACAGAGACGTTGAACTTGCCCAGGCCAAAGAAATCCAAAAAGCGTACAAACAACTTCAGGAAACACAAAATCAGCTGATTCAAGCAGAAAAGATGGCTTCTTTGGGAGAATTGACAGCTGGTATTGCCCATGAAATTCAAAACCCGCTCAACTTTGTCAACAATTTTGCTGATATCAACCGCGAGTTGATTGATGAGCAAATAGAGGAAATCAATAATAAGAATTATGAAGAAGTAGCCGCTATTGCCACAGACATTAAATCCAATGAAGAGAAGATCATCCACCATGGCAAGCGGGCAGAAGAAATAGTGAAAAGTATGCTGCTCCACTCAAGAGGAAGTGAGGGCAAACGGGAATTGATGAATATCAATGCTTTGGCAGATGAATACTTACGGCTTTCTTATCACGGCCTCAGAGCCAAGGACAAATCATTTAACGCAGATTTTAAATTAAATCTTGACGATTCGATACCGGAAATTGAAGTAATCCCTCAGGAAATAGGAAGGGTATTTCTGAATCTTATAAACAATGCTTTCCACGCCACACTTGAGAAGGCCAAAAGTAACAAAAATGGGTATTCACCTACAGTGGAAGTCATTACAAAGAAAATGGGTAGCCATATAGAGATCATTGTTCAGGACAATGGGGCAGGTGTCCCTGATGATATTAAGGAAAAGATTTTTCAACCATTCTTTACCACAAAGGCCGCCGGTACTGGAACAGGATTAGGCCTTTCGCTGAGTTATGATATCGTGACCAAGGGACACGGCGGAATGATCAAAGTAGAAAGTAAAGAAGGTGACGGAACCAAATTTATTATTTCAATACCAATACAAAAAAGCTGAGAAAATGAAAATACTTGTAGTAGATGACGAAAAGGACGTCCAACCGCTATTTCAGCAAAGGTTTCGCAAGGAAATCCGAACCAATGAAATAGAGATGGAATTTTTGCTTTCAGGTGAAGAAGCCCTTGACTATATAGATAAAAATGGGTATCAAAATAGTCTTATTCTGTCTGATATCAATATGCCTGGTATGAGTGGATTAGAGCTGTTGGATAGAATCCGAAAAAAATATACGCCTCCTCCTCCGATAATTATGATGATCTCGGCTTATGGCGATCAGGAAAATAGGGATTCAGCCCACAACTTGGGTGCGGAAGATTTTTTTACCAAACCGCTTAATTTTGATTTGTTAAAAGAAAAAATTAAAGCACTGACTCCATGACAAGAATCCTTGTGGTTGACGATGAACCTGATCTGGAGGCACTAATTAGACAAAGATTTCGGAAGAAAATCAAGGACAATGAATTCGATTTTCTTTTTGCTGGAAATGGACGTGAGGCTCTGGAGTCGCTTTCCATCAACGATGATGTTGATCTGGTATTGACAGATATCAATATGCCGGAAATGGATGGATTGACCTTATTAACCAATCTCAATGAGAAAAATTATTTTCTCAAAACGGTAATTGTTTCTGCTTATGGAGATATGGACAACATTCGCACAGCGATGAACCTTGGAGCGTTCGATTTTATTACCAAACCCATAGATTTTCAGGATTTAGAAGTTACCATGTCCAAGACGATTAAGCATGTACTTCAGCTCAGGGAAAATGCACAAACACTTCGTGAAAATGACACACTAAAAATCTATCTCAACGAAATCAACGCTCAGAAAAAACTGAAAGATCGATTTTTTGCTATTATTTCTCATGATTTACGAGGGCCTGTCACTGCATTTCAGGGGCTTAGTTCGATGATTGAAAGCTACATTAAAAATTCTCGTTTTGACGAGCTCGAGGAAATGGTTTCGGAGGTAGATCAAGCTACCAATCAACTGTCACGATTATTGGACAATTTGCTTAATTGGGCGTCCTCTGAATTGAGTATAATTCCTTACAGTCCAGCGAAGATCAATGTATCAGAAATGGTGGAAGATCTGTTTCAGATCCATCATACTTCTGCCAGAGTCAAAAAAATTAAACTTGTCAACGCTGCTGATAAGAATGTAAATATTTGGTCAGATTTAAACTCCACCGTCACCATTTTTAGGAACATAGTGCATAATTCCTTAAAATTTACTGAGGAAAATGGATCTATCGAAATAGCCACAAAAGTTGATGGAGAACACATAGCCATAATGGTGAAAGATTCTGGAGTTGGGGTCTCAGTCGATAAACTGGCCAATATTTTCAAGCTATCTGACAAATCAAGCACCTACGGCACACATGGTGAAAAGGGGATCGGTCTTGGTTTACAGTTGGTAAATGAATTCACAAAATTGAATCACGGCCAACTAAACATCGAGAGTGTTATAGGGGTGGGCACTACTTTTACAATATCACTACCTATTTATTCCGGCCAATAACTATTCAAGAATTGCCTGAATATGATAGGCCAATTGATCGGCACTGGTGACATGAGTTTTGTTGATATAGCCATTGACCATAGGCAATTGACTTTCTGCAGGAATAACCAGAGAAGAAATAATAATTATTATCGGTGGAGTGTCCATTTTGGAAAGACTTGGTCCAATCCAATCAATTAAATAACTTCCATCTACATGGGGCATTTCCATATCCAGAAATACGATATCTGGTTTTGATTTTAGGATTGCTTTTGCACCTAAAATTGGATTACTATATTTCCCAATTAGCTCTAACCATCCTATATTTTCTATATAAAAAGCAAGCGTGCGTAGGAATAACGGATCATCATCAATGGTTAAGCATTTATAGGTTTTGGTCATATTAGCGGTTATTATTTAATGCTTTGAAGATAGTATTATTATATCCAAATGAAGACAAAGCTCGGAAATTGCAATCAATTCCAGAAAATAATATCAGTCTTTATAAATTTTATATTGACTCTCATTCCAACTTAAAATGGGGATTGTAGATGAGTGCAAGTACATTGCCCCAGGGATCTCTGACACTTGCCACGACCAATTCTTCGCCCACATTGTTGGGAGGTTCATGTTCCTTTGTACCAAGGTTGATGAGTCGATGATATTCTGATTCGATCTCTTCTACACCCCAATAGCTAAGGACATTGCCGGTTTTGCCTGCATTGGATTCCTCACTCGGTAGTAATCCCAGCTCATAACCGCCAATATTAAAACCCACATAAAATGGTTCATCCAAATAGGGCTTAGCGCGGAAGGCCTCCGCATACCAGGCCTTTGCTTTTTGCAAGTCTTCCACTTTGTAGATGGTTGTTCTTAATCCTTGCATGGTTTTAGTCAGGTTGTTCAGATTGGCAATTACGTGAAGATAATTGGCAAGTCTGAAATACTTATAAATTAAATCAATGAATCTGATAAGTTTGATGTGATATTCATTTTTACCAATTAAAATCCCAAAACGATGAAGCTTTATTGGATAGTGATCGTCATATTACTTTGTGGCCTTTTCATTAGCTACTGTTTATTTTTTATAACAAAGCCACAGCTTCATATTCATTTGGAATCAATCCCCGATTCGGCGCAACCAAATGCCACCATCTACTTAGCGGGTAATATCAATGGCTGGAATCCGAAAGATGAAAAATTCAAGTTTGTTGAAGACGAAAAAGGAAGCCAGTGGCTTCACACTCCATTAGCTGAAGGTGTTCTGGAATATAAGTTTACAAGAGGATCTTGGGAATCAACTGAAGTCGATCAGCAGGGAAATTCACTACCAAATAGAGCCTATACATTTGCAAAAGAGGATACTTTGCATCTAACTATTTCAGGATGGGAGGATTTGGATGGTAAAACCAAAAAAGAGTCAACGGCTAATGAGCAGGTGATCGTTTGGGACAGTGCCATGTACATGCCTCAGCTGGATCGATACAGAAGGATTAGTATTTATCTCCCCAAAGGATATGCCGGAGAAAGTATATTATACCCTGTGTTATACATGCTCGATGGACAAAATATTTTTGACTCCAAAAAGGCTTTCGCTGGAGAATGGGAAGTCGACGAAACTTTAACCAAACTTGAGGCAGCCGGCAAACAGGCCGCCATAATAGTAGCCATTGATCATGGAGGAGAATCACGTATTGCCGAATACTCACCTTTCGTAAATAGGGAATATGGTGGAGGTGATGGAGAAGCAACCGTTAGATTTATCGTGGAAACATTAAAACCCAAGGTCGATACTACCTTCCGAATCTTAAAGGGATCACAGCACACAGGAATTATGGGATCTAGTTTGGGTGGACTGGTTGCCCATTTTGCATGGGCCAAATACCCCGATGTGTTTGGAAGGATCGGTATTTTTTCTCCCGCTTATTGGTTCTCACCGGAGTTTAAGGAGCTGTCGCTGCGACCAAAATCATCAGTGAATCCGCGGATTTATATATTGGCAGGGGAGTCCGAAGGAGATGGGGATGTTGTAATACAGGTACTGGAAATGCAAAAACGCTTAATTGCTGGTGGTTTAAATCCAAGCGAATTGGAAGTGCGACTGGTAGCAAATGGTCAACACAGGGAATGGTTTTGGGCTCAGGAATTTGAACAAGCGTATTTGTGGTTGTTTGATGAAAATAATAACTAAGTGATGAACCTTACAAAATGTTCTTAGGCAAAATCTTTCTGGTCCAGGTTTTCATTTGTTTGACATTGCCTGCATAATCATCGGGATTTGAGGTCATGGTGGTTTGCCATGAATTTTCAGGGAGGAATTCGGTTTCCATTCCGGAAAGTACACCTTGCGCCACTTTTTCAGATTGTATCACAGCAATGCATTCCGTATTCAAATTGGCACTACGGGGATCAAGATTGAAGGTACCAATGACAGTAATGTTTCCATCAATTACCATCGATTTGGCATGTAGACCAAAAATGGGCGCAAAGTCAATGGTTTGTTGCAGTTCGCCAGTCATGATTTTGGTTCGTACAGCTGCATCAGGTCTGAATTCATAAATTTCTACACCAGTTTCCAACAGCTTTTTTCGATCTTTCTGATATCCGGCAAAAGCCTCAAGGTTATCAGTAGAAGCCAGACTATTGGTGAGAATGCGAATCTTGATACCTCGATTCACCGCCTCACGAAAGAGGTTTTGACTGAGTTCTGAGGTAACCAAATATGGCGATTGGATGTCAATGGTGCTTTCTGCTTGTTGGATCAATGCAATCAAAGCATCGGTAGATTCACCTCCACCTCCTAAGCCTTCGGTTCCATCATTTTTACCTGGTTTATCTGATATGAACGATACCTCATCCAGCCAAACCATTTTATCAGTGTCCTTGATGTACTGAATGGTCGCCGTGAAATTTTCTATTTGTGATCGAATCTGCGGCCAGAAATTGTCAGGGTTGCAGGCGTATTCATGCAGTCTGTCAAATATGATTTCATTTTCCACATCTGATTCATTATTTACCAACTGTGTAGGCAAAACGCTCAAGGGGCTGCTCCAGAATTCCTCGAAGGAGGCGCTAACTTCATTGGTTACTTTGCCTACCAGAAGCACATCCCGATCACGAAAATTGTATTCATGATTGTAGTCGAAATATTCATCAGCAATGTTTCTGCCACCCGTAATGGTGATTTTTCCATCTACAATAAAGGTTTTGTTATGCATGCGTTGGTTAGCCGAACGGAAGTCAGTGGCCAACGTTTTCAGTGTGGAGAGGATGTTTTTCCCCAGATTCATCCCTGGATTGTATATTTTGATGGTGATGTTTTCGTGGGAATCCAGAGTGAGAATGTCCTTGATATCTGCATCCACCATCATATCGTCAAGTAAAATACGCACTTTAACACCCCGATCCGCAGCTCGAACCAAGTAGTCACAGGCAATCAAACCTACATTGTCAGTTGAGAAAATGAAGTACTGAATATCGATAGTTTGCTCAGCATATTCGCAGAGCCAAGCACGTGTTACCAGTGAACCGCCACCATCTTCAAGCACGTAAACACCTGTTTTGTCTTTCATCAATTCACTGACACTCTCAAGTTCAGTCGATAAACTTACAGACTTATCGCGATGAATATTGGAACAAAAATCCGTTTCTTGAAAGACAGATTCTTGTCTAGACTGACCACAGCTGGCCAGAAGGATTAAAAGCAGGGGAGCGGTAATTTTCATTTTTCGATAAGGTTAACGATTTGTAATTCTGGTATGATTCGGCATTTGGGCATTCATTCTGAATTTAACCTTTACTTTTTAGAACTTTAGGATTATTCATATCAATTTGAACCATTGGTAATATCCTCATCCATGTCCTTTAAAAAAAAGATAATTTGAAATCCTAATTCTAGTATATTCAAGTTGTGAAATGCAATCTTCTCTTCGTTTTACTAGTCGGCCCTGTCTCCTTATTTGCGCAGCAAAGCATTGATCTGTTCACGGCCTCATTCAGACATGGATTTACACAATCCACAAGTGGTGTAAAGGGTAATGCAACTGAAAATGTCGGTTTGGTAAATATGAAGATACCCGTTGTTTTTTCGGAATCGACTATATGGTACAGCGATCTCACCTATCAGGCATTCAATGTGGATTATTCAGCCGGATTGACAAATACCATTGACCCTACAAAAATTCATGGTGTGATATTACAAACTGGCTTGGTGAAAAAACTCACAGAAGAAACTGGATTTCAACTGTTGCTTGTGCCTAGACTGATGTCGGATTTGACTAATGTCAATAGCAACCATTTTCAGTTCGGAGGAATAGGGTTGTTTGAAAAGCGGTATGGTGACCATCTGATGATGCGATATGGAATGATGTACAATCGGGAGAGATTTGGAAATATGTTCGTGCCTGCTCTTTATTTGGATTGGAAAATTGCTCCTAAATGGTCCATTGCAGGCTTGCTTCCTGTTTATGCTAAACTCAATTTTCAAGTCACAGAGCGGCTTGGTATGGGATTGAGTTTGTTTGGACTGATCACCTCTTACCAAATTGGTGATCCGACTTATGCCGGTGATTATATTGAAAGAAAATCTATTGATTTGACCGTTTATGGTCGCTATAAGCTTCCTGGAAATCTGTATTTCGAGACTCGATTTGGTTATGCTTTAGGCAGGAGTTACAGTCAATATGCCCATGGTGATAAAGTTGATTTACGGATAGCAATATTCACCATAGGGGATGATCGTATCCAAAAGAATGTGGCGTTCGATCCAGGGCCAATCATAGACTTTCGTTTGGTATATAACCTGCCGATAGACTAGGTTTATTATTCAGATTTAATGTGGTATTTTAAAAGAAGCTTACATAGAGGCTACAACTACCTGCTCGGAAGCCTTTTACACGAGACAATTTTGTAACTACCTGATAATTAGAAGCAAACAACCAATTTTTGTGCAATTATTAAATGGATTTTATATAATATTCCCTAAACCCCAATTATTTGAAAGTTGTTCACCTAATAATCCAATAATAAATATCAATTAAAATCGAATTTTTCTAATGTCATCAGCTTTCAACAGTGTGATCTGGCTGCCATCAATCTTGATGAGTCCGTCTTTCTTAAACTCGGATAAGACCCGTATCACTGATTCTGTAGCTGTGCCTACCATACTTGCAAGGTCATTTCTACTTACTATTATGGCTGGTTGGTCATGATTGGCTTCCAGCAATCTGATCAGATTATGAGCTGTGCGTTTCCTCAAAGTGTCGTAAGCCAATCCGATAAGTTCCTGTTCCTTTTCAACAATATCTTTGGCCAGCATTTTAATGAACTGTGAGGCGACATCTCTGTTTTGAAACACAAGGTTTTGAAAATCGAGTCTTGGGATTAGAATAATTTCAGAAGGCTCCAAAGCCTCAGCAAACTCAGTATGGTTGATGTCCTGGATCAAAGCATGCTGACCCATGAATTCGTTTTCTGTCATTACCTGATGAATGAACTGCTTACCATCAGTGTTGATTCTAAAGGTTTTTACCTTTCCACTTTTGATGGCATATAAGTAATGTGGAAAATCACCTTCTTTATATATTGACTCTTTCTTGTCGTAGAGACGTGTTTTTCGATTTTGCTTCAGACTTTCGAGGCTTTTGTAGCTGGTAGCAGCCGTGTCAAGAAAATTTTCCATCCCAGCTTTTCTTTCGGATTGCAGTTGATTGTATTTTTTCAATCTGCGTTCGATGGCTTCCAGCAATTCCATTTCTTCAAATGGTTTGGTTAGATAATCATCGGCACCCAGATTCATTCCTTTTCTGAAATCTGTTTTTTCCGCTTTTGCGGTAAGAAATATAAATGGTATGGCAGAAGTGTTTGGGTTTTGTGATAATAGATAAAGTACTTCATATCCGTCCATCACAGGCATCATGATGTCGCAAATGACCAAATCGGGCTGTTCACTGATAGCAATTTTTACCCCATCTTTTCCATTGGCGGCTTGAAAAACTTGATAATTGCTAAGATCTAGGAGCTCAGCAATATTGTCTCTCATTTCTTCACTATCCTCAATTACTAATATTCTCTTCTTTTCCATTGGGTAATGTTAAGGTTACTTTTGTTCCTCTTTCTTCTTCACTTTCTAAATTAATACTTCCTTCCAGCAATGTCACATATTTATGAACAATATGTAAGCCTAATCCTGTTCCTTGTATGTTAAATGCATTTTTCGCTCTAAAAAATCGCTCAAATAAATGGGTTTGCTCAGCTTTTGGAATACCAATGCCCTGATCTTGAATGATGATGGATAAATCAAGTTTATTTTGTGAAAGCTCAATGACGATGTTAGAATTTTCTTTTGAATATTTGATTGCGTTTGACATCAGGTTGATCAAAATATTTTTCAAAAGTTTACTATCACATACAAATGGGTTGAGTTTGTTATGCTTTAATGTGAAAGATTGGCCTGTTTTTTTTATACTACTTAGCTCATCCAAAATATCTTCAATGTATTCGACCATATCTATTTTCTGATAATAGAGTTCCATCAAGCCTGAATCCATTCTTTCCAGAGACAGAAAATCATTTAGGATTTCGGTCAGGTTTTTCACTGCAGACCGTATTCTGTTCAAGTGTTTGTCTCTTTTATCTTGTTGTTCGCTTTCCTGATATTTGGAAATCAAATTTGTCGATGATAGAATAGTGCTCAAAGGGGTTCGAAATTCATGAGAGGCCATAGATACAAATCTGGATTTCATCTCACTCAACTCTCGTTCTCGTTCTAATAATTTTCGTGTTTCTTTTTCCGCTTTTTTTACTTCAGTGATATTTTCTTCTACTACAAGAATCTGTTCGGGTATGCCTTTTTCGAATGTAATGGGTACAGCGTGGACCATAATCGCGTCTGTTTTTGTTTCATAAACCCAGGTCATTTGTTCTCCTTTCGCACATTTATCCAGATTCGCTTTGGATTGCTCCCTTACGTTTTCAGGCAATTTGGCAATAAAACTCTCCGGCTTTGTGATGCGTGTTTCACTTTCATTGAGTCCTTTTCCTTCAATAAATAGGACTTTGTAATCTTGATCTATAACACTGACAGTACCACCCGGAAAATTTTTGGCTACTACTTCATAGAGCTTTTGACTTTTTCTCAATGCGATTTCCGCAGCGCGTCGTTCCATGACCTCTCGCTTCAGCCCTAAGTTCAAATGCTCCAATTCCTGAGTTCGCTCCTTCACCATTTCTTGCAGTTTCGAAGCATAATTTTTTAGTTTTTCTTCACTCTTTTTTCTTTCGGTAATGTCATTTACAAATGAAGCGACAAATCGGTTTTCTTCTTGAACAAAATGACTAAGGCTGATTTCTATTGGGAAAACTGATCCATCTCTTCTTCGTGCATTTAGATCCATCCCAATACCCATCGGTCTTGGTTTAGGATTTTTTAAATATCCTTCTCTATGTCCGTGATGCACACCTCTGGATGAATCCGGCACGAGATCCTCTATAGTCATCCCGTCAAGACCTGAAGCTTCATAGCCAAACATTCTTTCTGCCATAGGGTTGGCAGAGATGATATTTCCTTTGACGTCAGAAATGATGATACCCTCTGAGGCAGAGCTAAATACAAGCCTTACCAGATCTATTGCTGAATCCATTTATTTATCATCAATTTGAATGTGATTTGAATCAAAGATATTACTTGTAGAGAATCAGTTAACATATTGTTTCAATAAAAGGTCATCCACAATGCTATGACAAAGCTATCCAATAGCAAGTCTGATGAGCCGAAGATAATCAATTGCCATAGTGATATAAGTCATACTTAAAAAAATCTGAAAATGTCATATTTGAGCTGTTGATAAAGGAAAATGGATAGTATTAAAGGAGTTCTTGTACCTACAGATTTTTCGCCTACTGCCTGGCAGGCAGTGTTGGCTGGGATAAAAATAGCCAAGATAAGTAAAGCACCACTGAGTTTGGTTCATATCACTCAATCCGAAAATGACAAAGAATATCAAGATGAGGTACGTAGTAAACTTGAAAACATTGCTTTGAACTTATCCTCTATTTATGGAGTATCTATTGATAGTATTATGGTCATTGGCGAGCCAAAAAGTGAAATAGGAAAATTGATCAATAAACTGGAAATAGACATGGTGGTGATGGGATTGAACGGTACAGGTGGCAATGAAATAGGCAGCCTTACAGGATTCATCATGCATCATTTGAACTGTCCTGTGATGGTTGTGCCAGCCACAAAGAAGGAACCTGCATTTGTATAAAATATTCTGATAATAACTCTAGTGCATAAAAAAGCCTGTAAAACAGGCTTTTTTATGCACTCATTTCAATAGCTTTCTTATTATCTCTCTTTTAATACGAACATAATGGGAACACGTTGATAAACCCTCACAGGATTTCCTCTCTGCTTGCCAGGAGACCAATTTGGGGCATTTTCAATGACGCGTATAGCTTCCTCATCACAGTCTTCAAAAATCCCCTTAATTACTTTCACATCTGTAATAGAACCATCTTTTTCTACCACAAATTGGACGAACACCCTCCCAGTAATGTCAAGTCTGGCAGCTCTCGCAGGATATTTCATATTATCAGCAACGTATTTATAAAATGCCGAATATCCACCTACAGGTTCAGGTTGGGTTTCCACGATATCGAAAATTTCATCCACTTTTTCTACCGGAGCATCAGTATTTAAATCAAAGATTGTTTCTTCTATGACCATGTCTTCAGTCACCTCAACATCTATTTCCAAATCTAAATCCTTGATTATTTCCTCATCGTTGACCTCTACGATCACAGGTGAAACCATCTTTAGCGGTGGGGGGGGCGGTGGCTGTTCTGTCGGCGGTATTTCAATAATCTCATTAAAGTCATTGGATACCGTGCCCAAATCCAACAATTCCTCCTTGTCGTATGTTTTCCATTCGAATACCATCAAGACAAATATTAAGCTCAAGGTCAAGCCTATCGCAAAAAACAATTTGGATTGCTGATGATCACGCTCAGCACGCTCAGATTTCAGTGCTATCAAGCTCGATAGGAATTGTTTTTGCGGAGGCTTATTAAGAACTGTGCCGGCTTCTTCATCCAAAGGATTACAAACCAGCCTGACATCCTTTTTTTGCTTTCTATCATCTAAAACTAACATAACTTTTGCTGTTTAGTATGGTACTAAGAAACCCTGTTTTTCAGTAAAATTGAATGAGCCTTGTCATCATTTCTATTGATTTAAGCTCGCATTTTCGATCAGTATGTTATGCCTTTCGATGTTTAGTTTGCAGTATTTGAGTGGGTTAGCGTTTTATTGGAAAAGAAGATTACGTTGATTCTTGTTCCTGCACACAGTTAGGATTTATAGGATCAAGCTTATTCAGGGTGTTGATCAATTTGAAGAAAAATCTTATTCCTGAGACTCTTATATCATCAAGTTTAACAACATCAAATACTTTGACGATAATTACTTTTGGAGTGAAAAAAATGGCGTTTAAGAGCTAATGACTGATATTTAATAATCCTATAAAACCTTGAAATGGATTGAATTAAAACCATTCAATCAGGCCAAGGTGATAAAAATCAAGTGGGCAATTGACCTATCTTTCAATCGATTTAGGTGCGTGTTGCTATCTTTCGTTCACAAAACAACAAGGCCATGAAAAAGATTGTTATTCCTTATGATTTTTCTACTGAAGCAGAGTATGCCCTGGATGTCGCTGTTCAATTCAGCGAAAAAGTAGCGAGTGATTTGTATATCATTCATGTGATAGAGGTACCTTCAAGTTACCTGAGTCTTTATCCTGAATATGGTGGATTGGAAGTCGAAAGTGTATATAGCGATGATATACTGAAAGCCGTGGAGCACAAGCTTAATCAGATAGTGGATCGTTTGAAGAAGAAAAATGTAAACATTTCGTGCGGAGTAGTGCATGGTAAACCATTTGAAAATATCCAACAAACAATCATAAGTGAAGATGCGGATTTAATCATCATGGGTTCCAAAGGTGCCACAGGATTGAAGGAAATATTCGTAGGTTCAAATACTGAGAGAGTAATCAGATATGCCAAGGTGCCTGTACTTACCATAAAAAGAAAAACCAATCTTTCTGAAATGAGCAGTATGGTTTTTGCCTCGGATCTTTCTGTTGACAATTCAGTAAAATTTGTGAAGGAAATTCAACAAATGTTAGGATTAAAAATGAAATTGCTCAAAGTTTTCAATACCAATGAATGGACGTACACAGAGCGTACAGCACTTGAAAAAATTGAGTTGTTTGGCTTAGAAAATGGCTTCACTGACTATTCAGTTCATGTCATTGATTCCCCTTTTGTCACAGATGGGATATTAAAATTTGCCCATGAAAAAAGGGCTGATCTTATTGTAATGGGCACTCACGGATACAAAGGTATTGGCCATCTGATTGCGGGATCAAATGCAGAAGGTGTAGCCAATCATTCAGAAATTCCGATTTTCACTATTCATAAAAAGTAAGCGCATGCGGATAAATTAACAGATTGCTTATTAAGAACTAATTCAATATTCAACTTCTATTCCAATCTGTTTAGTTATTTGTAAAAATAAGCAGCTCATTCATTTTCGGGAAATTCATTTTCAAAAAATCCCTTAATCATTTTGGATTTATTGGACGGTAAAGTCTTTAGTATAAATCGTCATTTCAAACGATTTCATTTTAAGGAAAAATATTTCCTGTGAAAGATGAACCTAAGCTTGGCATATTCTCGTACAAGCACAATTAGAATCATCAGAGGATTTTTTTGAATTCTGATTTTTCAAAAATATCACATGACCATTTTGATTAATCCAGTACGAATCCAAGTGAATTGTAAATTTTTGGCAACTGATATTATAAAATTCATATATTTGGTGTCAATCTCATGAAAGTTGACTTAAAATCCATATCGGTTTCTTTGCTGGCAATATTAATTGCCGTTCCTTTCATTTTCAGTTTCAATGGTGCTTTGTCATTTCAAGATGAAGATAAAATTGAGTTTGAATATGAGGAGGAACTAAAAGATGCCAGCGAATCCCGTTTAGACTTT
>JBLICU010000046.1:0-27312 GCA_047632435.1 Cyclobacteriaceae bacterium | reverse complement strand
GTTCCCAACCCGCGTAAAAATGAAAAGTATATGCGCCGTTTATTGGCTTCATAAAAGCCATATAAGTATTGGTAATTCCATCACCAGATTCAGGTGCTTGTTTATATCCCACGAAATTTTTGTCCGAAATTAAAATTCCCATTCCCAAAATATCGTTGTTTTCACTTTGATTCCCATGGGTATAAATGATATGATAATTTGATTCCTCAATTTCTGATTTTGGTGCTTTTTTCAAATCCACTATACCTGTAACCAGAGTATCAAGACCAGTGCCTCCTGCAAGCCTCACTTCACTTGTGTAACTTCTTTTTCCGGCCCAAATAGTGATGGTTTCCATTAGGCTATAATTGTTATTTTCTACTTGCCAGCCACCGTATGTTAACTCGATGATAGTTCTTACGGGCCCTTCACAAACAATTCGAAATTCCGCGGATTCTGTCTTCCCCAATCGGTATACCGAATCGTTTTTTAATAAAGCCAAAGAACCTGCGCCCAAAGAATTCCCAACCTTGAGAATATCCATTCCCCAATCTTGCAATGAGTGATAATTTTCACCTGTCCCAATATCGGTCAAACAATTTTTTGAGGTTATTTTCCCGAAGATATCTTTACCATTTCTACTGTCGAAGTAGGATCTGAATGCGACAAGATCACTTTCCCAACCTGGACCTTCATACTGATAGAGATATGGCACACTCATAGCGACATGGTCTACAGGCCGAATAGCAGATGCTACCGATTCGAACTGTTTGTTACGCGAGGGGCTATAACCAAGATATGCATTGGTTTTTGATTCAAACGATAATTGATTGTCAGCTTCAGTGAGGTCATAGTAAAGAGAAACAGATTGCAGTGGATCCAGAGAGTATTCGAAAGCCACTTCATCCCAAACACCATCACTATTCAAATCGTCATGCTGAATGGGAACACTTTTCCCAGTCAGATCTTTTAAATCTATGTACTGGTTTTCATTGCAGGCAAATTCAGATCTTTTAATGGTAATCCGTTGTTCGATTAGCTCGATTTCAAGGTTATTAGTCAAATTAATTTGCGCCCCTGGATTGCATGAGAATAGAAGCCACGTCAGTACAGAAATAATAATCCCTGATTGAGGATAAAGTATTGTTTTCATAATTCTGTGTAATTTATACACAGATTAAAAGATTAACAAAAATACGATCATATTTCTAACCATATTATCATAATCATAATGAAGAATTAAAAAATCAGCTTTTAATCTTATAAAGTTCAGGACCACCTCTTACTCCCGCCTTTTTTTCATTCGTAGGAATGAGCAAATCCATTAGCAAAATTTTCTTTCTGAAATTTCGTCGATCAAGCCGTTCATTCAAGATGCTTTCATAAAGATCTTGAAGTTCTTTCAAGGTGAATTTATCGGGAAGTAACTCGCCAAAAATCAAATTCTGTTTGAGGTTATCGCGCAATTTGAGCAGGGCATCTTGTACGAGCTGATTGTGATCAAATCCTAACTTTGGTATTTCTTCCAATGAATACCATCTGACATCCGAAACATAGTTTTTCGCAATTACAGGATGATTTTCAGGTTTTATCAATGCATAGAAACTTACAGTAATCGACCGTTTTACAGGGTGCCTATCAACGACACTGTAGCACTTTACTTGTTGATGGTGGATATTATCAATGCTTGTCAAATTGAAGAGTACATTGTTCACTGATTCTTCGAGCGTCTGCCCCTCGTCCATAATACCACCTGGCAACATCCAAAAATCTTTGAATGGCTCAATGGATCTTTTCACCAATAACAATTTCAATTCATTATCCTGAAAACCAAAAACTGCACAATCCGCGGTAATGGTACATTCATAAGATGATTTAGATACTGTTGTGTTGAGCACGCCTTTAATTGAATCCGTTCGACAATTTTTTCAAAAATAGATAAAAAATAAGCACAATGGCTAATCGTCAAAGATTGGAAAATTCACAAAGTTCCTTTTCAAATCAATCCTTATTCAATCATCGAATGAGCCAGTTAGTGGTTTTTGAACCTTGATATTTCAATTTTCGGATATAGACTTTTGGAAAAACTTCAAATGAATTCCAAGATCACTTGGCCAAGTAGCGTGACACACTATTTATTTACTAATGAACATGTGACTCTTTTTTGGAACTTAATTTTTTATTTATATATTTAAGTAAATTATATATAATGAAATCGAAAGAATACATAAAAGGGACTATCAAAACGATTGTATTGAAGTTGCTTTCTGAGAAAGATAGAATGTACGGATATGAAATAAGTCAGCGGGTAAAGGAGCTCTCATCTGGGGAGATATCGCTGACTTATGGCGCACTGTATCCCATTCTCTATAAGCTGGAGGATGAAGGACTTTTGACTACTCAATCTGAGATTGTAGATGGGCGGGGGCGCAAGTATTATTCCCTGACAGCATCTGGCAATGTAACTGCTAAGGAAAAAATCGCCGAATTGGCTCGCTTTGTAGAATCGCTGAAAAATATCATGGCGCCAGCTCCAGGATCAAGTCTACAGCTATGGGGACTTTGAGCAAGAAACAGATTGATCTCATCGCTGAAGACCTGCGCATTCAAGGAATCACTTTTGAACCATTGCATGAAGAGCTGATGGATCATATGATAAGCGACATAGAAACTCAAATGGAAAAAGGGAACGACTTTCCAACCGCTTGGGATTTAGTAAAAACTGAAATACCAAATAATCATTTTAAAAATATACAAAAGGAAACCATGGAAATACTCAGTAAAAAAATCAACCCATTAAAGGTATTTGGAAAAATATCTTTTGGCTTATTGACTCTGGCCACTACTTTCAAGATGCTTCATTGGCCTGGTGCCGCTGTTTTGTTAATATCATTTTTGGTGGTCTCGTGCGTGACCCTTTTGATTGGGTCTTCAAGAAGTGTGTATGTCTACCGGGAATCAAAAGGAAGGGGAGTAATCATGCTTGCTACTTTTCTAATTATATCATTTATCGCCGGACTTTGTTTCAAGGTTATGCATTTTCCAGGTGCTACAGTGCTATTGCTTTTTTCGGTCGTCGCACTATCTATTCTTATCCCTGCTTTGTCTTTTTACTTTTTGTTATCTAAGAAAAAGCTCAAGGATCATTTGTTGATTAGGCTGATCGAAGACAACCAAAACACCCTTGAGAACACAGCATTGATCTTAATTGGGTTTGGATTGCTATTTAACTATTCATCAATATTGTTTGGAAATGAAAATTTTGGTGGCGTCATTTTCTTTATTTTCTCTATTATCATCACAGGGATATATATCTACACCTTCACTTGGGGGCATTACGTAAACGACCAAGAATCTAATAAATCTGTTAATTGGGCACTTCTGATCGTCTCTTCGCTGGCATTTATCATGTTTATGCTGCCAGCGATTGGTAACATTTTAAATTTTACATTTAGACAATTTTCCGTATTTGGGGCAATCGCATTCTTCATCATGATTGTAATTGTTCACTATGCAAAATTTTCTGAATCCGCAAACAGAAAAATATTGGCTCCATTGAGTTCAGTCCTTCTTTTTTATCCATTCATCAGATTGGGAATAAAACTAGAATGGTTTGAAGGTGCTTTGGGAGGTATCACCACCAATAACAATTTCATTTTGGGGTTTTTAGCTTTCTTGTTGGTGTTACTGGTTGTTTTTAGAAAGGAACGACTTTTCAAAGCACTTGTACTTTTGACTATTGCTTCACACATGATCCCAACTATTTGAGTGTGACAATGGGAAAGTCGGTTAAGATTTTTGTGTTCCTATTTTATGAAATCAATCAAATCACTACCGTTTCATTTGTAAACTTGTTTTTGACAGTATCACCATTAACTACTTATTCAATTTGATATAATTACGTATTTAATTTTTTAAATCTAAGTATATATACGTACTTTTACGTATAATTTCTTAGGCATATGAAAAAAGTCGTAGTAATCGGGAATGGAATGGTAGGTTATAAGTTTTGTGAAAAACTTCGCACCAAAGCCAATTCAGAAGAAATCGAATTGATCGTATATGGTGAAGAGCCGCTTCCAGCCTATGACCGGGTGCACCTGAGTGAATATTTCACTAATCAATCAGCTGAAGAACTCTATATGGCTCCCAGGTCGTGGTATGTGGAAAATAATGTGACTTTAAAAACGTCGCAACTCATTGTAGACATAGACCGATCGTCCAAAACCATTCAAACACATCATGGCGAATTTGAAAGCTATGACTTTTTGATTCTTGCCACTGGTTCCAGCCCGCTTGTTCCACCCATCAAAGGAGTAGATAAAAAAGGTGTTTTTGTTTATCGAACGATTGAAGATTTGGAGCAAATCATAGATTTCGCAAAGGGCGTAAAGCGTGGAGCCGTTCTTGGAGGTGGACTTTTGGGTCTGGAAGCAGCCAAGGCTTTGATGGATCTCAAACTCGATGCACAAGTCGTAGAATTTGCTCCAAGACTAATGCCAAGACAGCTCGATCAACGCGGATCTGATATGCTCAAATCCAAAATAGAAGATCTTGGCATTGAAGTATATCTCAACAAAAACACAGCGGAAATTACAGGAAATGGCAAACTCACCGGGCTTACATTCACTGATGGTACCGTATTGGATACAGAAATGCTTGTTATTTCATGTGGCATAGTTTCCCGCACTGAACTAGCGACAAAGGCTGGTCTTGAAGTTGGACAAAGAGGAGGTTTCAAAGTAAATGAGCAACTTCAGACCAATGATGAATCCATTTATGCCATTGGCGAGGCGGCCTCTTTTAATGATATGATTTACGGTTTGGTCGCTCCCGGGTATGACATGGCTGATACGGTGGTAAATCAGATCATTGGGCGAGACGAGAAAAAATTTACAGGAGCTGACATGTCTACCAAACTAAAATTGATTGGGACGGATGTCGGCAGTTTTGGAGATGCACTTGGCGAAACATCCAATTGCATTCCTATCATATTTGAAGACAAAAACGCAGGAATTTACAAACGAGTCAATCTTTCCCCTGATAAAAAGACCTTGCTTGGTGGTATTCTGGTAGGTGATGCCAGCCAATACAGCATGTTGCTCCAAACAGTCCAAAATGGATTGGCCCTCCCTCCTAACCCAGAAGATCTGATTCTTGGTGCTCGTGGTGGAGAATCTGGTGGTGGCAATGCCATTCTAGATTTGCCAGATTCCGCTCAGATTTGCTCATGTGAAAACGTTTCAAAAGAGGACATAGTCAATGCCATCAAAGAAAAGGGATGTGAAGATGTGGCAGCTGTTCGTACTTGTACCAAAGCCGGAACAGGTTGTGGCGCCTGTAGCCCTATGGTTGCAGATTTGTTTACAGCTACATTAAAATCTATGGGTCGAAGCGTGAGAAAAGTAATCTGCTCCCATTTTAACTTTACCCGACAGGAATTATTTGATCTCATCAAAATCATGGAGATCAAAAGCTATGACGATTTACTTGAAAATCATGGATCAGGAGATGGGTGCGAAACTTGCCAGCCGGTAGTCGCTTCTTTACTGGCCAGCATCTGGAACGACCTGATCTTAAAGCAAGACACGATACAGGATACCAACGATCGCTTTCTGGCCAACATTCAAAAAGGTGGCAGCTACTCGGTGGTTCCAAGAGTACCTGGCGGTGAAATAACACCGGATAAGTTGATTGCCATGGGTCAGGTTGCCAAAAAATATGATTTATATACCAAAATCACCGGAGGTCAACGCATTGACATGTTTGGCGCGCGAATCAATGATCTTCCAAAAATTTGGCGTGAATTAATTGATGCGGGTTTTGAAAGCGGACATGCTTATGGTAAAGCGCTGCGAACAGTAAAAAGTTGTGTCGGATCCACCTGGTGCAGATTTGGTCTTCATGATTCCGTAGGATTTGCCATCGAAATTGAAAACAGATACAAAGGCATTCGCTCTCCGCACAAACTAAAAGGAGGCGTTTCCGGGTGCAGAAGGGAATGTGCAGAAGCGCTCGGCAAGGACTTTGGATTGATCGCTACTGAAATAGGGTATAATCTATATGTAAGCGGAAATGGCGGTGCTAATCCACAACATGCCAAACTACTGGCCGGAGATGTGGATGTAAAAACAGCCATAAAATATCTCGACCGATTCCTCATGTTTTATATCAAAACCGCCGAGCCGCTTAACCGAACCTCAGTTTGGCTAAACAAGATGGAAGGTGGCATAAATTATCTTATAGACGTGGTTGTGAATGATTCACTAGGCATAGGCGAAGACCTTGAAAAAGACATGCAAGCTTTGATCGCCACCTATCATTGCGAATGGAAAGAAGCCATCAGCGACGAAAAAATGTCTGCCAAATTCAGACATTTTGCCAATTCAGAGGAGCACGATCCTACTCAGCAATTTGAACCAATGCGTGAAATGAAAAAGCCAGCAGGATGGAAAGCTTAAATCGGTAAAAACTCAACTAATGACTAATACAGAAATAATATATAAATCAGTAAAACAAGAAGAAGTCGCCTATTGGCTTGAAGTTTCTCATGTCGATGATTTCCCAATAAATGGAGGAGTCAATGCTTTTCATAATGGAATTCAGGTGGCCGTTTTCAATTTCTCTCGGCGTGGCGAATGGTATGCCACACAAAACCAATGTCCGCATAAAAAACAAATGATTCTCTCACGTGGCATGCTTGGCTCAGATGGGGATGAACCAAAAGTTGCTTGCCCTTTTCACAAAAAGACATTTTCTTTAAAAGACGGAAAAAATCTGAACGGACAGGAATGCGATCTTGCCACCTATCCTGTGAAAGTTGAGAATGAAAAAGTCTATGTAGGCTTTGCTGATTGACAAGGAGTTTCTAAGTAAAATAACTTAATTTTCGCAATCAAATTGAGTGTAATTACTTAATATTGATCCGAGATTCAATTAAGTATTTCCATACATCCGAGCATCTTATGCCCAGATCAAAGTTCAGAAAGTTAGGTCTATTTTATTTCGTTGCACTAGGTGGAATCGCCCTTAGCATAGTCATTAGCCAGTTTCTTATTCAATCCTTTATCAGCAAGCAAGAAGATGACTCTCGTGTAATCAACGTGGCAGGAAGGCAAAGAATGCTAAGCCAAAAAATAAGTAAAATTTCCCTCCAGGTGCTCATGGCTAAGCCTGATGAATTGCCGTCTCTGGCAAACAAACTAACTGAAGCCCTCGGTCTATGGAAAAAATCACATCACGGTCTGCTACACGGAGATGTCGATTTAGAGCTACATGGAAATAACTCAGAAAGAGTTAAATCCATGTTCGGTGACATTGAAAGTCATTTCAATATCATGGTCAGTAATGCCGATTCATTAACATTTTATCTCCAAGACCATAACCAGATCCACTCGTCAATCATTGATCGAATTGTTGCAGGTATCATCAGCCACGAAGAGGCATTTTTGGTTGGCATGGACAAAATCGTATTTCAATATGACCATGAGGCACGACAAAAAGTCGATGAACTCAAGAAAACAGAAGTATTGCTTTTCATTTTTTCCTTATTAATCATTTCATTGGAATTGATGTTCATTTTCAGACCGATTGCAAAAAGTGTTCGTGCTACAGTATTGGAATTGATGCAATCTGAAACAGAATCAAAAAAGCTGGCAAACGAACTTAGCAAGCTCTATGAGGAATTGGGCAAATCCTATCAGGACCTTGAAGCGGTAAACATCAAACCTGAGTCACTCACAATTTTTGCGACCATTGACCCAAATGGTAAATTCCTGACCTTCTCCGATAAGCTGAAGCGTCTCATGGAATATGAGGAAATGTCTGCTCCCGAGAATTTTAGCGAGCTACTCAAATTCGCGGGATATCATGATGAATTTTACCCAGATCTGATGCGGTTATTGGCCGCAGGAAAAAATTGGTCAGGGGAAATCAGACTGGTATCTGAGCCGGGTGATTTTTGTTGGATTGAAACTTTCCTGATTCCCGTAAACGATAAAAATGAGATCAAAATCATCGCCAGGGACATCACCGAAATCAAGGAAGCACAGCTGAGGTCACGCGAAATAAACCGCGAAAGTATCGCCGAGACAGTGAAAGAACAGAGCTATAGATCTGTGCTAATTTTAGAAGGTCAGGAAGAGGAGAGAAAAAGACTTTCCCGCGAACTGCACGATGGAGTAGGACAAATGCTTTCGGCCATGAAAATGCTTTTAGAGTCTATCACTCCTTCTGCTAAGCCCATGAAAATGCGCATGGATGATGCACGTAGTTTGATGAAAAGCATCATTCAGGAAGTGCGCAGGGTTTCTTTTAACCTCACGCCAAGTAGTCTTGACGATTTTGGCCTGGTGCCGGCAGTAAAAAAATTCTGTGAAGAGATTAATTCCGTAACCAAAACAGATATAGAATTTATCAATGAAACCAAATTTGTCAACCGACTGGAAAGTCACATGGAAACCAATTTGTACAGAATAATACAGGAATCTGTAAATAATGCATTGAAATACTCCAAAGCTTCCAAGATATCCATCCGATTTTATCACAACGTAAATACACTGAATATCGAAATTTCTGATAATGGAAAGGGCTTTGATTATGAACGCATGAATTCAAGTGGCCATTTTGAAAAAATCGGTCATGGAATTTTCAATATGCGCGAAAGAGCCGCTTTTATTGATGCTATATTTAAATTAGACACTGAAATCGGAAAAGGAACCCAAATAACGATCACCCTAACCCTCGAGTAAATGATAAGAGTAGTATTGGCCGACGACCATGAAATCGTGAGAAATGGAATAAAAATGATCCTGGAAAATGAACATGACATTGAGGTAGTTGCCGAAGCTTCGGATGGTCAGGAAACAATAGAAGTGGTCAGCAACATGCAGCCCGACGTACTGATCGCTGACATCCGTATGCCCATGCTCAATGGCTTGGAAGTGACTGAGCGACTCAAAAAATCACACCCTCATATCAAGATTTTGGTGCTTACCATGCACGATGATTCTGAATATATTCTAAAATCTCTACAGGTCGGTGCGGATGGTTATTTGCTTAAGGATACGGGGAAACAAGAATTCATTAAGGCCATTCATATGGTCAATGACAATCAAAAATATTTCAGTGGCGATATTTCGAGCACCATCGTTAATTCATATCTCAAAGCGGGCATATCCAGTGGGCCAACAGCCAGCGATACTGAATTGGCCAACGACTATCAACTCACACGAAGAGAAAAAGAAATATTACAGTCGATTTATGACGGCACGCCCAACAAGGAAATTGCAGAAAAATTGGTGAAAAGTGTGCGTACAATTGAAACCCATAGATTCAACATCATGAAAAAGCTGGAAGTCAATAACATCACCGAACTATTGCGAAAGATCGATCGCGAAGGATTGCTTAAGTAAATTTTGACAGTTATCCTTCAATAAAGTCGGCTAACGTGTGGGCAAACTGATGCGTGCGCATGTAGCCAAAAGATTTATGTTGATTTTTTATTCCCTTGATCGTATAGTCATTCACCACCAAAAAATCCATAGGGATGACCCCAAGTTCGTTGGCATCAAAATCATCGCTGAGCATGTAGTTAAAAGCGATAGTATCGTGCAAATCAGAAAAATTATACCAGTGTTTGGCAATACCGGGAGGTGTTTTCATAATCGCTTTTCCAGCTCCATTGATCTTGTATTCGGAGGCTATTTTACTGATTACAATAGGTAAACCTAGTGGCGATCCAATAGTGGCAAACGTATGAATTTTGATGTCGGGAACCAGAAATGTCAGCACATCAAAAGCAATTATAGATCCCATAGAATGTGACACAAGATAGATGTCATAATCGCGATATTTTCTTAGCGTTTTAACTGCTTTGCTTCGGATCAGATCTTTGGCCATGCATTCAATCTTATCCCTGTCATAGCAAACTTCATGGTAATAAGCGCTGAGCTCTTGGAAATAGTGCTCTAGAACATAGTCGCTGAGATAGGGGAAATTCAAATTCAAATCCTCATCCAGGAAAACTTCATTCATTTGTCTGCCTAAAAAATCAATTACATTTTTCCGAATTGAAATATCATCTTTTACATAGTTCAGGGGCGCTTTGGTGTATGGTTCATGAAAAAGTAATGGATCATCAGGCAAAGCCTTTCTTAGCTTGGCGGGCCTTTCGTTGAATACATCAGCCCAGTAGATCATTTCAAATTTTGGCAAGTCCAAATCCAAACCGATACGCTCAAGTCCTTCAAGCATGGATTTTTTCCACCAACTGGTCAGCACACGATTGGCGGGTTTGTTTCCAAGCCCATGGATACCGATGATCACCTTCTTTTTCATACTGAAAATTTACATGGTAAATTATCCAATACCATTTTGAATTAGAACTATCGAATAAACTTTCCATCTATTTAATCAATAAAAAAAGACAGCCCAATGGACTGTCTCCTTAATGATTGTCGAATCACAAAATTTTATTTATCCGGCTGTGGGGTCATTCTCAAATAAGGTTTGATTACGGTATGTCCTTTCGGGAATTTGGCCGGAATATCCTCAGTTTTGATAGACGGTATCACCACCACATCTTCTCCTTGCTGCCAGTCTGCTGGTGTTGCCACACTGAAATTGGCCGTAAGCTGGAGTGAGTCAATTACTCGCAAAATCTCAGCGAAGTTTCTACCAGTACTTGCCGGATAGGTGATGGACGCTTTGATCTTTTTGTCAGGGCCAATAAAAAATACAGATCTCACCGTGGCAGTAACTGATGCATTTGGATGAATCATGTCATACAAATTAGCCACGATTTTATCTGGATCCGCGATGATCGGAAAGTTGACCACCGTGTTTTGAGTTTCGTTGATATCCTTGATCCATCCCTGATGAGATTCCAGATCGTCTACACTAACTGCAAGAACTTTGGTATTTCTCTTCATGAATTCCGGTTTCAACTTGGCGGTACGTCCGAGCTCGGTCGTGCATACAGGTGTGTAATCCGCAGGGTGGGAATATAAAATGCCCCAGCTATCGCCGAGCCAGTTGTGAAAGTCTATTTTTCCTTCGGTGGTATCCACCTGAAAGTTGGGTGCTTCGTCTCCTATTCTTAGAGCCATAATTGTAATTATTTAAAGGTTAATATATTCGTTCTGTCCAAAGTAACGCCTCGCGAACGAAAGAAGTTTTCATTATCAAAAGTATTTATCAACACTTTCAATTTTATTTTGTGCTGACAATCCTTCAGTACAAAAATGTGGTTCAATGATCCTTTAATTGAATCAGAAGGGGTTGTATGGCATGCGCAGGTATTGATGCCTGAGTAACTTCAGACCAAACCTTTAGTTGGATTTGGTGGTAATTATCAAAACGCCTCTTTTTCCCTCTTCACCAAACACACGAATAGCAGCTTCCTTCTTCAAAAGTTCGATTTCTTCAATACGATCCTTCGAAAGGTTAATTTTCTGAAGAGCAATGTCTTTTTTCTTGACGTATTCAACTCCATCAATTACAAGAATTGGCTTTTTCGAAATTTGGTCTCGCGCTGATAAGCTTTCAATTTGTTCGATTAAAAAGTCCTTATCCTCCCCTGCCAATTGATACTTATTGACTGAACATCCAAGTGACATGATTAAAAAAGGAAGGAGTTTGTAGGCATCTCTCATTTGTTGTTTTGAAGGCTGAAACGTCCAATCATCCGTAAGCTGGACTTTTTAAATATCTATAAAAGTATCCAGTTCCATCAGCCTTTGCAAATAGCTCAGTAAGCTTATGGATGATAGTGTCTGTGTGTGCCTTGAATGGTGAATATAACTCATGAATTTGAGTGTTCCAAAGGGTGAAAGACTAGTCGTCCGCGACTATACGTCTCAGTCCCGTAAGCGCTGGGGTCGTTCCTGGAAGCAAAGCAAGTGGCAAGCTCGTTTACCGTGAGGTATGGAGTGAAGTAAGCCAGACTGCAGTATCTGTACTGACGAACAGAAACTACATACAGAGGCATAAATACGCGGGTGAGCAAACACATCATTGTGAAGCCCTACGAATACCAAAAGCATATTTATGTAGATGTAGCAGGGATAGATACAAGGATATTCACCTTACCAGGGGAGATCTCGGTTTCCACGAGTTGGAGACTGAGAAGTCAGCAGAGGTCATAGTAGTCAATGGGACATGAGCCGATGAGAGATTCGGAGTTCTCACGAGTTGATGAAGGACTGAACGTATTGTGAAGTGAAAATTCGATAAGGAGCCTTTGTGTAGCCTTGTCTTAGAAGTAGTGGAAAGGGTTGTCGGTGTAAAGAGCGGCAATCTATGCTTTACGAACCGCCGTATACGCGACCCGTACGTACGGTGGTGTGAGGGGCACGCCTAGTGAGGCGCACCGGTGAGCTTAACCGCTCATCGGCCGTCTACTCGATTAGGCACTTTTTAGTTTTCTCGCCTCTTCTTCGTTATATATATTGATATTCTGTTTCATTATTTGCAGTAATTGTTGGCTGTTATCAAATTGCTTTATGTCTGAAGCATTAATTACAATAGCTAAAAGTCTTTTTGTGAATTCTATAAATTGTTGATGAAGGTTTGCTTGGAGAGCCATTAGTGAACCATTTATTAGCCGCTGTATCTGTTCATTTTTTCCAGATTCTTTCTCAGTAATTTGTTCATTAATATCGGCATCAAATAGTAAAAAATGAACAGAGTATCCATCAGGATTGTCACTGGCTATAGAAAAGGCAGAAACGCATTTATATTCGTCTCTTATATCATTTAATGATATAAAACCAGGCCTAAGAAGTCTAAAAGATGTCCCATCTTCAAAATGACCAACAAAAGTTTTGATCTCATGTATATCCTCGTTATGAAATTGTAAATCATATTTCAACTTACTACCATTATCAAACTGAATAATAATTGAATCGTCTTCTAAATTGATCAGTTGGTTATTATATGATAATACGTCATGAACGTGAATTGAATTTTTGAGAATATTTTTCTGGAATATTTTCGCCCTTAACATCTTACAGTTGGATTAAAGTATATTGTTGGAATAGTCTTGCCAAAGGTCATTAACATGCTTGTTAATAATATCTTCAACGTTGTTTTCAGACATTAGTGATTCATATTTGATCTTTATTTGATCAATGTGGTTTTGTTCATATTTATCCGGGAAATATTTTTTTAAAGCTTTGTTCATTCCGTTAAAAAGATGTTCGGCAAATTGAGGTGGTACGAATTGAAGTTTTCCACCAGTTTGTTCTCTTAATTTGCGTTGGGAGAGGATCATATTAACAGCAAGGGTAAAAGTAGCTTCTTTTACAACTTCTGCCATATCCAATTGTCCTCCATTAAGTTGATATCGCTGCTGTAAGCTTCTACCAATTTCTTGTTCAATACTGCTATATATCGCTTGTTCATTCATTTTTTAGACTTTTGATGTTATACACGTGTGAAAATTTCCATTAATCGCTGAGGTTTCAAACTGTCAAGCCATGTATGTGTGTAGGTTGTAGGAAAAATGCCTGTACCATTTTCATCAAATTTGAATGCAGAAATTGGTTTTCCCTCTAATTCACTTTGTTCAATCATCGTAAGTGGTGAAAAGGCTTCTAAGCCAACTTTTTCCTTTGGGAAACACTGCATTGTACCATCAAAAGATTTAATTAGTTCATATTGTATGCCATTGGCCTCATATAAATCAATATCTTCTTGTTTTGTGGCGTTAAAGAGCGTTTGAAGTGAGAAAGCACCAATCATGATATCAATTTCCCGTTTAAAACTATACCTTTTGAATTTTCCAAAATTCACGTCTTTAGCTAAAGATTTAAATTCATTAGGAATAATGATGTCCCCGTTCTCAATCAACGCTAAAGTCTTAGAGAAAATACCATACTGAGTAGTAATCCAAATTTCTATATTTCGCGTTCCTACTTCATTTAATTGATTACTAATAGGTAATTCGGTGGATACCACAAATAAGTCTTTGTCGGAATTTCTATTGATCCAGTAGGAATTTAGATTTTTATCTGAAAACGCTTCTGTGAAGCATTCTACTAAAAAGTCATCCATGGCAGTGAGTTTAGAAAATAAATTATACGTGCGGCTAATTATTGTGTCTAACGATCAACTAAAATGAGTATGCGCCCCAGTGGCTAGAAGCACTGAAGTTGCTTTTTTGCATTGTCATATCAAAGGGCTCAGTTCGCATATTCATTTTAGTGTTTGTTAGCATTCCGTTATGATTTATTAAAGTCAACTTTCTTACAATTCATCGAGTCTCTTTTGTTCTTCCTCATCAATCGCCTTTGAATTACCAATGTTCTGAACCATAGCTTGATTTTCAGAAAATGATAATAAATAAGGAGAAGCGTCAAAATAGATTTCAAAAATTAAGTCTGGTGTGATAATATATAAACCATTATTAAGAATAAATCCAGATGATGAATAGCCACTAAAAATTGAACTGCTTCGATATCTTTCCCTTCTTACGGTAATGAATGCAACATCACTTTCAAGGTTTTCTTTATTCTGACGAGTATGAAATTTGGCCAATATTCCATTACCTATATTGAGGTAATAAATTCCATTTTTTGTTTTTATCAAGTTGTCCTTCTTGAAAGATTTTTTAAGAGCGAAGATGATTCCGATTAGTTCGTCGTTCTCCGATATTTCTAATGGAGCAATACTGTATCCAATCATGTGAATGTATTTGTGCTTTGTTTCATTAGGCACATCTGATTGTAAGAAGTGCTGTAGTGATTTGTTAATCCGGTCCAAGGAAATGTCAGAATGTGTATCTGCGAATACTTTTTCAAAAATTGATGTGTTGAGTATGGTTTTATATTTCAAATTACTCTGTTCATCCTTGGTTTGAAGGAAGGGGAAGATGATTTTGATTTCATTGAAATATTTTTCTTCGATAGCTATCTCAATTCTAGAATCGTCTGTAGTGTTTTGTTGTTCGCCGTTCTTAGTTTTTTTTAAAATATCATAGAGCCAGATTTTAAATGTCTCTTTTTCCCAATTGTTATTTTCAGGTTTGGAAAGAATATGTTTTTCCTTTGGTCCCTCTATTTTTCCGAAAGCTTTAATTAGTTCCTTTGACGTTGAAAAAAATCTATTTTTAAGTTTGTTTATTGCTTTATCTCTTTCAATATAAGCATCTAATTTTTTTCGAATTTCTTTCTGTTCTTCTTCGATTCGTTGTGGGAATGAATAAGCTAAACTGGATTGATTAAGCCGATCAAGATGGTACGATGACAATTTTGGATTCATTTTATCAATCTGATGTTCACTAAAAATATTGGATGAATAGCCAATGTTCACCTTATGATAGACTTCCTCGAACAATTTTTCAACAAGAAGTTCATTCCATTCAAAATAGGGGTTCTTATTTGAATAGTACATATCTCGCGAACTAATTGACAAAATATCACTTATCAATTCTATTATATTCTTAAATGAGATTGTCTTCATATTCTCTTTTTGTTCAGTTGAAATCTATCTGTGGTTCAAAGAAATTTCAGTGTTTCTGATGCCGAATCTCTATGAATGCTAACAATTAAGTAAACACCCTTTTGTGGTGTTTACTTGGGTTACATCATTACTTATTTAATTTTGTTAAAATATTGAATATCAGCAAGATACCCAATTGCCTATCCGGCCGAGCCAACGTTTAATAAGCGTTGGCTCGGCCGGATAGCACACGGATATAAAGTGCACTACTTGTTATCATACTCTTTCCAATTCATTCCTCCAAAATAACGGAATCATTTGGTAAAAGCAACACCTTTGCAAGGTACTAGCTGCATTGCATCGAAAACACCGTGTCGGAATGTGCGAAAACTTGGTTATTGGCCTTTGTCCCTCTTTTCCAATCTGACTTTGATGGACTTGCTAATGGGGGTATTGCTTTTAGCGGCAAAATGATTGATGGGTACCAACATATTGGTTTCAGGAAAATAGGCTGCCAGATTGCCTTTCGGGATTTTATAAGTGATCACCTTAAATTTCTCAGCCCTTCGCTCCTGCCCATCATAGTGGCTCACCAGGTCCACAATGGACCTGTCTTGAAGCCCATGATCTTTCATGTCTTGCTCGTTCATAAAAACCACACGTCGCTCGTTGAACACTCCACGATAGCGGTCGTCCAATCCGTAAATGGTGGTGTTGAACTGATCGTGTGAGCGGATGGACATCAGGATAAAATCTCCGTCCTCCAACTGATGATCCGCTAGCTCGCAAATAGAAAGCTGCGCTTTGCCTCCTGGCAATTCCGAAAAGTCGCCTTCCCTGGCATTGTTTGGCAGGTAAAAACCACTTTCAGCGGAGCGTTTAGAGTAATCCTTAAATCCATTGATCACCAATGCGATTTTTTCCCTAATCAATTCATAATCTGACCCTAATTTTTCCCATTCTACAGGCCCCAGGTTATTGAAATACGCAGCGGCAATTCCAGCCACTATTGTTGGTTCGCTTTTGAGTTTTGCGCTTGCAGGTTTTGATTTTCCTTGAGAACGGTGCACTTTCCCCATGCTGTTTTCCACTGTAACAAAACGCAATTTTCCATCAATTTCGTCTGCCTCGGAGCGACCGAGTGTGGGTAGAATGATCGCCGTTTTCCCCGTAACCAAATGTGTACGGTTTAGCTTGGTGGTAATGGAAACGGTCATATCACAATTAGTGAGTGCTGCAGCCGTATAAGCCGTATCGGATGCCGCTGAAAGGAAATTTCCTCCTAAGGCAACAAACATTTTGGCCTTCCCTTCATACATCGCCTGGATGGCATGCACGGTATCCAACCCTTCCTTATCAGGCGGTGTGAACCCAAAAACTTTTTCTAAAGATTGATTCAGAGCCGGTGACACATGGTGCATGATTCCTACGGTGCGGTCGCCCTGCACATTGCTATGTCCTCTGACGGGGCAAGTGCCTGCGCCTTTTTTGCCAATACTTCCTTTGAGCAGCAGCAGATTCACACATTCTTTGATATTGTCTACTGCATTTTTATGCTGCGTGAGCCCCATGGCCCAACAGATGATAATTCTTGATTTTTCGGCCAATAGTTTTACGGCTTCATCTATTTGCTCAGAAGCCACTCCACACATTTCCAAAAGCACCGATTCGCTATAAGTGTCCAAATCACCTATCAGCTCTTGGTAGCCATTGGTTTTATTTTCAATAAAATCATGATCAAAAACGACCTGTCCTCCTCGCTCAA
Organism: Cyclobacteriaceae bacterium; assembly: GCA_047632435.1. Taxonomy (GTDB): domain Bacteria; phylum Bacteroidota; class Bacteroidia; order Cytophagales; family Cyclobacteriaceae; genus JAMZMI01. Next base: position 10,127 of record JBLICU010000046.1, on the reverse strand, counting down.
GTGCAAGCAGTCGTTTCAAAATCACCTTGAGCAATGCTACATCCTGATTGATCTTTACTTGAAGGTAAATGTCAGTCAGAGCAGTTCCTGATCCTATGACGCCATTGATTTGCTGCGGGTTTTTGAATCGAATCAATCCTGCTTCTTCTAGTGGATTGATGGTGATGATCTTGCCTCCATTGTTTTTGCAATTTTGCAAAGCAGTAAGCATCCTCGGATGATTGGTGCCGGGATTTTGTCCAATGACAATGATCACTTCCGCTTCCGGAAAATCATCAAGTGTCACAGATCCTTTCCCAATTCCTAAAGTCTCTGTCAAAGCCACTCCGCTGGACTCATGGCACATGTTGGAGCAATCGGGCATGTTGTTAGTCCCAAAAGCACGTGTAAACAAACCGTAAAGAAAGGCCGCTTCGTTGCTCGACCTTCCCGATGTATAAAAGATGGCCTCATCCGGTGAATCCAATCGGTGCAGCTGAAATGCGATACGCTCGAAAGCTTCTTTCCAGCCGATTGGCTGATAATGTTTCGATCCAGGTTTCATGATAAAGGGCTGAGTAATTCGCCCAGCCTTCCCTATCTCGTAATCAGACCACTGAGAAAGTGCTTCAACGTCATGTTTTTTGAAAAAATCTGGATCTACACGATGATCGGTAGCTTCTTCTGCCAGGGCTTTTGCACCATTTTCGCAGTATTCTCCCAGTTTAGAGGGCTCTTCAGGATCGGGCCATGCACAACCGGGGCAATCAAATCCATCTTTTTGGTTCATTCTGGAAAGGGTTTTCAAGGCTTTGAAAATTCCCATTTCTTTATTGGCATGTTGCAAAGCAGCCTTGATTCCAGGAATTCCAGCAGCATAGCTGGCCGGTTCCTTGATTACCAAATTCTTAAATTCGATGTTGCCGGTAATTGAGACTTTCCGGCTGACAATTTTGCTCATCGCTTCAAAATAACATGAGTTTTTAGCCCAATCCAAATTCATCAGACTTATCAATGAATTATGTTTGATTTATCACATAATGAATCTGATAAATGCAATTTTTCTCGCAAATCCTATAGCATGTAACAATCCACCAAATCTTCTTTCTCAATTATCTTGGGCGCATCCAAAAAGACAATGGCATTGCCCAACGCAAGTGAATGGAGCATAGAAGAACTCTGACCATCCAAGAGGCTTACTTTTCCATCCTCGATGAGTGCTTTATAAAAAGTAGGTCGATCAGATTTGATGATAAAATCATGTGCGATTGGCAACTTGATTTGGTTGAGCCCCACTTTTTTGGCGCCTGCCAGCTGCTGCAGCAGAGGTAAAACATAAATATAAAAACAGGTAAGCCCAGATGCCGGATTGCCTGGTAGCCCAAAAACAAAAGCGTTATTTCTTCTTCCAAAAAACAAGGGTTTTCCAGGTTTTTGATCCACTTTGTAAAAACATTCAGCCACGCCATTTTCTATCAAAGCCTGTTTTACAAAATCATAATCACCAACGGAAATACCTCCTGAAATTAATAGTAGATCCGATTGATCCAGTTGCTCACCGATTGTCCATTTGATGGCGTCAAAATCATCTTTGATCTGAGTATGTGCCTGACATTCAAATCCAAATTGGTTCAAAGCCGCAATCATGGTCGGTCCATTGGATTCGTAAATTTGACCCTCTTCGAGTGGCGTGCCTGGGTTGATGAGTTCATTGCCTGTGGTAATCATGCTGATGCGCGGTTTTTCGAAAACGTCAATTTCCTGAAAGCCCAGGGAGTTGAGAATACCGATGGTCGCCGGAGTAACATGCTGCCCGGATTCAAAGACTTTATGTCCTTTTTTGATCTCTTCCCCTGTCAACCGGATGTTTTTACCCTTTACCACCTCGTCCGAAATATTGAGGAGTTTGCCCTGGGTTTTGGTTTTTTCCTGCATGATCACCGCTGTGGCATTCTTTGGTACTTTTCCTCCGGTAAAGATCCTCATGGCTTCACCTTCACTGAGCTCGTTTTCTGTAGTGCTACCTGCCGCTATTTCTCCTTTTAGAGTGAAGGTCTCATCATAGCCACACACAGCATAACCGTCCATGGCGGAGTTATCAAATGAGGGCAAATCCAACGGAGAAGTGATGTCTCCCGCCAGATTGTAACCTAACGCTTCATTTACTGATTTTCTAGTTTGCAACTTAGGCGCATCTTGTGCCAAGACTATTGCTAGTGCTTCTTTTATTGAGATCATTATCCTCCGATTGATATCATTGATCTGTTGTTTTCGTAATGTCCAGATTCCATTCGAACCATGCCATCGCGAGAGAATTTTTTGTCTAAAATAGATGTGAGTATCAGCTCATCTATCTGTTGCCCGGATCTGAACGGGGTGAGCAGATCGGTTTCTTTATTTGCAAAAAGGCAATTTTTCATTTTTCCATCTGCCGTAAGGCGGATGCGATTGCAATCCTGACAAAATGGGTTAGTAATCGTACTTACAATACCAAAAGAGCCTTTAAACTCAGGAATTTGAAAATTGGACGAAGTACTGTGTTTGGGGTCGTTGAGTTTGTTAGGCCCACCAAATTTGGCACTTACAATATCGAGAATCTCCTTTTCACTGACACCTTTGTCCCAGCTCCATTGATTGCCCTTGAATGGCATGAATTCAATGAATTTCACAGCGATATTTTGTCCTTTGGTGAGTTCAATGAAATCACAAATCTCATTGTCATTTACTCCTTTGATCAGAACTACGTTGAGTTTCAGTTCAAAGCCGCGAAGCAAAGCCTCACTGATATTGGCCATGATTCGGTCGTAATAATCTCTCTTGGTGATAAAGGCTGCTTGTGCTTTGTCCAGACTGTCTAGGCTGATGTTGATTTTTTTCAAACCAATTTCTTCAAACAAGTCGAGGTATTTGTTCAACAATATGCCATTTGTGGTCAGCTTAAGATTTACTCCAAGGGCGGTAAGTTCACGAACGAGGAATTCAAAATTCTTACGAATCAAAGGTTCGCCACCTGTCAATCGGATGGTGTCCACGCCTAGCTTGACGAATGTTTTAGCAATTTCGACGATCTCCTCTAGGGACATGATCGACGGTTTTTCCATCAATTCTATGCCATCTTCAGGCATACAATAGAAGCAACGCAGGTTGCACCTGTCTGTAAGTGAAATGCGGAGATAGGTGTGTTTCCGCTCAAATCTATCAATGATCACTGGCTCTCTCAATCGTGCCTCCCTCCTTTCAAAACGTGAAAAATATGAAATAATCCAGGCAAAATCGCATCCATAGCTTCAGATGCTCCGGCTGTGGAACCTGGAACCGCCAGAATGACATTTCCCTTTCTGATCCCAGCCAAAGATCGTGAAAGCATGGCAAAAGGCATCCGATCCTGACCATATCTTCGCATGGTTTCTTCCACGCCATCTAATCTAGTTTCTAAAAGTGGCGCAATAGTATCTGGCGTATTGTCCCGCGGACCAACTCCTGTTCCTCCCGAAAAAATCAACAGCGCACTTTCATTTTCTCTTACCAACTTCTCAATTTCTGATGGTTCATCAGGGATGATGGTGTAATTGATTCCCTCCAAGCCATAGGCTTCCAGTTTGGCTATGATGGCTTTTCCTGCACGATCTTCTTTTTCTCCTTTGGAGATTGTATCAGAGCAAACCACAATATGAGCGGTAAGTCCTTTGGTATTTGGTGGGTTGGAGGATTTACCTCCCTTTTTGTTTAGAAGCTTGATATGAAGTATTTCTATGCCTTTGTCCACTGGTTTGAGCATATCATACATAGTTAAAGCAACCACGCTCGCGCCGTGCATGGCTTCCACTTCTACACCCGTTTTGTAGATCGTTTTAACAGTTATTTGTATGACAATATCCAATCCATCAATGCTGTATTCAATTCCAGCATATTCAATGGGTAGTGGATGACAATCAGGCAAAAGATCAGGTGTTTTCTTTACGCCAAGCAACCCGGCAGCCTTGGCCATTTCAAAGACATTGCCTTTTGGAATCTCATTGCGCTCAATCAAATCAATCGTTTCCTGACTGCTCACTCTCACAATAGCCTGAGCTGTTGCGATTCTAAGGGTATTTGATTTATGTGTGATGTCTACCATGTTTTTTGGGCTTTAGGTTCTTGGCTCTTGGCTCTTGGTAAAAATGTACCTAATACCTAATACCTAATACCTAATACCTAATACCTAATACCTAATACCTAATTATTCACTTTCCACTGATGCGATTCATCTTCGAATATTTCTTTTCCAAAAATGGGTACTCGCTTTTTTATTTCTTCTACAAAATATTCGCTTGCGGCCATTGCCTCCTTCCTTCGCTCTGATGACGTGAAAACGAAAAAACAAAGTTCTCCAGTCTTCACTTCGCCCAAACTATGATAGACATGTGCGCAGGTGAGTTGAAATTTGGCAAAAACTTCCTCTCGAATTTCGTGGTATACTTGATCGGCCATTTCGGCATAGGCAGAATAGTTGATCGCTTCTACCTTTTTCTCATCAATCCTATCCGCCCGTACCTGGCCCAGGAAAATGGAATGAGCACCAATATCTTTCTTCTGACTATGATTGGCTATCGAATCCGAAATTTTGTTGGGGGAGATTGGCCCCTCGACAAACATTGACTTTTTTGGTTTATCCTTCATGATGTATGAAATGATCTTTTTTCCATTTGTTTTGAGAGATTACAATCTGCTCAGGTTGGCGATCAAAAGTTGTGATCATCTGCTGTGCACTCATTGAATCATAAAGCAACATCTTTCCAGACAAAACGCCTGGCAATTCCAAAATGATCTTTATTACTTCCATTGCCATCATGGATCCTATTATCCCTGTGGTGGCGCCTATTACTCCTGTATCTGTGCAACCAAATCCTAATTTATCTTCATCGGGAAACAAACACCTATAGGTCGGCCCTCCCTGATAGTTAAATACGCTCAGCTGACCTTCAAACCTGAATACTGAACCAGAAACTAGCGGTTTGCTGTTAATCACGGCTAAGTCATTGGCCAGGTAGCGGGTTTCATAATTGTCTGTACCATCTACAATAATGTCATATTCCGCAAAAATCTCCTTGCCTAATTCCAAGTCAAGCATTTGATCATAAATATTGATCTTTATATTCGGGTTCAGTCTATTAAGCTGAGTTTTTGCGGCTACAACTTTAGACTTATCCAGATCCTCTTCAGTGTATAAAATTTGTCTGGCAAGATTCGATTCCTCTACCATGTCGCCATCCACCAAACCAATGGTTCCTATTCCAGCTGAGGCGAGGTATTGAAGCAATGGACAACCTAAACCACCAGCACCTATGACCAAAACTTTTGCTTCATGCAACTTGAGTTGCCCGGTCTCCCCTACTTCTTGCAAGATGATTTGTCGTTGATATCGTGTTGAAAAGCTATCCATATCTATCCGCCAGCAAATGGAGGCAAAAGCACCAGCTGGTCATTATGGTTGACGGTTATCTTTTGTGAAATACGTTGATTGACTGCTAACTGGCATTGGACCAATTTCATAGCAGGAAATTGATGCTTCAGCTTAGCGATAAGTTCCTCCACAGTAAGTTGAGATTCGGTTTTTACGCTGATCTCCTGAGTATCTGCAATTTCAGCCAAAACACCGTACAATTTCACTTTCAACTCCATATAGCTGCTTCTCTCTGCTAAATAAAAATCAATTTAATACTCGCCATGGCCAGCACAAATGACAAACAATATCTCAAAACCTGATAATTCCACTTATAACTTCCAAGATAGGCACCAAGTGAACCACCTGCAATGGCTACAACTATATAAGGCCATAGGTTGAACGTAATAAAATTACCAGAGCTCATCATTCCCAGCAAACCTGCCAATGAATTGATCCAAATAAATAAGGCCGATACAGCTGCTGTTTCTTTTAGATTTCCCCAACCCAAAAGTAAAATGACAGGACTCAAAATGATGCCTCCACCAATGCCAATCAAACCGGAAAAAAAACCAATAACTCCTCCGAAGATTAGTCCCTGCCACATTTTCAATTCACGATCCGTATTGGATTGATCACCAAAAACACCTACCAGTCTCAGAACAGCAAATATTAAAAGAATGCCAAGTATCCTCTTGTACCAAGTAGGATCCAGCTGAATCGTCCCTCCTAAAAAAGCCATGGGAATTGACGCCAAAGCAAAGGGCAAAAAAAGTTTGAATCGGAAATAACCCCGGAGATAAAACTGGATAAATGCAATCCCGGCCACAAACAAATTCAAAACAAGTGCAGATGGCTTCATCACCTCAGGCGCAAACTGATATATGGCCATGAGCGCCAGGTACCCACTGGCTCCACCATGTCCAACCGACGCATAAAGCGCCGATATCAGAAATAACAGGAGTAAAAAGCCATATTCCATATGCGAATTTACAAATCAACTTCAATAATTACGTATTATTAATTTTATATACGTATTTTTACGTACTTATTAAGTAAGCCAATGACCAACTTCAAAATGGACTGTAGCACCTGCACAAATGATCATTGTATCATTAAAAGAAACATGAATTCGGCAGCATTGCAACCATTTCTGGCAAAGAAAAATACCCTCTCCTGTAAAAAAGGTCAACATTTTATCATTGAAGGAGCTCCTGTGCACGGCTTGTATTTTGTGCAACAAGGTAAAGCCAAAGTTGCAAAGACAGGTTTTAATGGAAAGGAACAGATTGTACGGTTTTCTGGCAATGGCGAAATCATTGGTCATCGTGGATTTGGAGCGGGCCAGTTTTATCAAATAAGTGCTGTAGCTATCGAAAACACTACATTATGCAACTTTTCAACTGAAACACTCAATGAAATGCTGATGACTATTCCGAAGCTCACCTTCGATCTGATGACCTTTTATGCAGAGGAGCTGAACCGAAGTGAAACGAAGGTGAAAAAATTTGCGCAGATGACTGTGCGCGAAAAAGTTATTGACGCATTGCTTTATATAAACCGCAAATTTGGTCAAATCAATGGATTCCTAGCACTACAGCTTTCCCGAAAGGAAATTGCGGACTTTGCAGGAACGACGGAAGAGCAGGTAATCAGGGTCATTTCAGCCTTGAAAAAAGAATATTTAATCAAAGCAAGCGGTAAGCGAATTGGGATTGCTGACGTAAATATACTTAGTAAAGAAATTGCTGATCACCATTTTTATATCCACAGTTAAGTATCTACAAAACAATAAGTTACAATCATAACCTACTATATAGCAGGTTTTTTTATGCGGTAAAAGATTCTTTATTACTGTCATAGGTCATAGAATGTACAAATTCATCCAACTATGTTTGCGTAGTAATTACGTATTTATACTTATTTTATTACTTAAACGGACTTATAGAAAACCAAAACGACTATGAAAAAAATCTTTTACTTATCTGCATTATTTGTTGCTCTTATAGGATACAAGGCTCAGGCGCAATTTACCATGTCTGCAGAAGTCAGGCCAAGAACCGAATTTAGAAATGGATTTAAAACTTTGACTAGTGAGTCAAAAGAAGCTTCATTTTTCACTGAGCAAAGAAGCCGATTGTATCTTGACTATGCTTCTGATGCTTTCAAATTTAAACTTGCTTTTCAAGACATCAGAGTTTGGGGTGAAACCACCCAAATCTTTAAAGAGGAATATGGAAAGACTGCCATCAGTGAGGCATGGGGTCAATATTATGTAAACCCATCCATATCTATCAAAGCTGGGCGCCAAATAATTTCCTATGACAATCAGCGATTTCTTGGTGGTCTGGAGTGGGCACAGCAAGGAAGAAGACATGATGCAGTACTATTCATATATGAAGGTCTTGAAAACAAAACCAAACTCCATCTGGGATTTGCCTACAATCAGGATGACGACAAAGCCGAGCCGACCTTTCTACAAGGCGAGGGCGCGGGCTATTACAGCGTAGCAGGAAACTACAAAACCATGCAATACGGATGGTTTAATAAAAGCTTTGCAGATGCGAGCATTTCCATTCTGGCATTAAATGCAGGTTATCAAAATGCCGATACCACGGTTTCATTCAAGCAGACTTTAGGGCTGACTGGTTCTACGAAATTAGGTGGTCTAAGCATCGGGGGAGATTTCTATTACCAAATGGGTGAGCAAGGAGGAAAAGATATCAGTGCCGTTCTTGCCGGAATCAATGCTACCATCAAGACGAAAGCCACACCGCTAACCTTTGGTGTCGAGTATGTTTCTGGTGATAATAACACTGCCAATAAAACAAATAATGCATTCAGCCCAGATTTTGGCACCAACCACGCCTTCAACGGCTACATGGACTATTTCTATGTGGGGCCAGCAAATGGTGCTGTCGGCGTTACTGATTTGTATTTAAAAACTGCCTTTAAAGTAGCCGAAGGAACTCTCAAAATCAATATCCATGAATTTTTGACAGGATCTACTCAAAAAGCAGGAGACGGCTCAGAATTGGAAAAAGCGATGGGAACTGAAATAGACCTGGTTTACTCGAAAACACTAAAAGGTGGTGTAACGTGGAACTTGGGTTATTCACAAATGCTGGCTACTGATACTATGGAAGCCTTGAGAGGTGGTGAAAAGGGTGCACTACAATGCTGGGCATGGACGATGATCACCTTCAAGCCTACCCTATTCAAATCAGAATAAAATCAATCATTCAATCAACTTTTAAAGCAAATTAAATGAGACTATTGAAAAAAATATCGATTCAGCTTTCCTTGGTCACTGCTGTGGCCATCACGCTCAACAGCTGCGGAAATGCTACATCTAAAGAAAAATCAACAGAAAAAGTAGCAAAAATTACTACCGCCACTATCCAATTGGAAATTGAAAAGCCACAGCTAACATTCGGATTTATCAAGTTGACCGACATGGCACCACTGGCCATTGCAAAAGAGCTTGGTTTCTTTGAAGACGAAGGGCTGTTTGTGACAATCGAGGCACAATCGAACTGGAAAAATGTCCTTGATCGTGTGATCGATGGACAGATTGATGGGTCTCATATGCTGGCGGGTCAGCCTATTGCTGCAGGATCGGGGTTTGGAAGACAAGCAGAGCTGGTCACTCCTTTCTCCATGGATTTAAATGGAAACGGAATTACGGTTTCCAATGACGTTTGGTCCAAAATGAAACCAAATGTTCCTTTGGATGCTGAAGGAAAACCAATTCACCCTATCAAAGCTGATGCTTTGGCACCAGTAATCACTGAGTACAAAAATTCAGGTAAGCCATTTAAAATGGGAATGGTGTTTCCGGTATCTACGCACAACTATGAGATCAGATATTGGTTGGCTGCAGCGGGTATCAATCCTGGGTTTTATACAACGGACAACATTCAAGGACAAATTGATGCGGACGTATTGCTTTCGGTAACACCTCCCCCACAAATGCCCGCAACACTTGAAGCAGGGACTATTTATGGCTATTGCGTAGGCGAGCCGTGGAACCAACAGGCCGTATTTAAAGGCATTGGTGTGCCGATAACAACCAATTATGATATTTGGAAAAACAACCCTGAAAAAGTCTTTGTGATGTCCAAAAAATTCGTTGACGAAAATCCAAATACAGCAATTGCGGTCACAAAAGCGCTGATAAGAGCTGGAAAATGGTTGGATACTCCAGGCAATAGACCAAAAGCAGTAGGTATTCTTGCTAAGGCGGCCTATGTAGGTGCTGACTCTGTAGTTATTGCCAATTCAATGACAGGAACTTTTGAATTTGAAAAAGGAGATAAAAGATCCATGCCAGATTTCAACGTGTTTTTCAGATATCATGCGACATATCCATTCTATTCTGATGGCATTTGGTTTCTCACTCAAATGAGAAGATGGGGTCAGATTCCTGAAAGCAAACCAGCTGCATGGTATGATGAAACGATCAAAAAAATCTACAGACCAGATATCTGGATGGAAGCTGCAAAATTATTGTCGTCAGAAGGATATCTGGAAGCCTCAGAAATTCCAAAAACCGATGGCTACAAAACACCGACATCTGATTTCATCGATGGAATTTCTTATGACGGCAAAGATCCGATAGGTTATATCAACAGCTTCAAAGTAGGTAACAAAGACACTAATCTTTAAAAGGATGGTTAAGTTAAAAAGGTATGGTTTCGCCCAGCCTTCTTCTTTTTTACCAAAT
>JBLICU010000045.1:0-27415 GCA_047632435.1 Cyclobacteriaceae bacterium | reverse complement strand
TACGAAATTCCCTATCATCGAGTTGATCAGGTTAACGTTTCGCAAAGTAACATTATTTTGTATCAATGAATCACGTATGACTGCATCTAGCAAGACAGATCCCGCACCTATTGAAACCCCTGGCCCGAGGATCGCATTTTGGATTTTGCAATTTTCCCCTATAAAAACCGGTGGATGAATAGTGCAATTATCAAGAGTAGTAGAATCTGCAATATTATTGTCTTTCAGAAAACCAAGATAACGACTATTCGATGCAACAGTTATGTTTTTGTTGCCACAATCCAGCCACTCATCTACTTTACCAGCCTTGAACTTAGTACCAGTCTGCTTCAGGTTTTCCAATACCGTGGTTAACTGATACTCGCCACCCGCCAGAATATTATTCTCGATAATTTGGCGTATCTCAGCACTTAGTTGATCACCATTTTTGAAATAATATATGCCTATAATCGCCAGATCAGAAATAGGTGTTTTTGGCTTTTCCACAAATTGTGTAATCACACCAGTTTCATCCAGTTTCACCACCCCAAATGCACTAGGGTCGTCCACTTGTTTCACCCAAATAATGCCATCATCATTGATATCTAATGTAAAGGACGCCCTGAAAAGCGTATCAGAAAATGCTATAGTAACTTTCCCAGTAAGCAAAGGTTCTGCGCAAAATATGGCATGCGCAGTACCCAAAGCTTCTTTTTGATAGAATATATGACCCTGCGCCCCTACATCTTCTGCGATTTTTAATAGGTTTTTTTCTACCTCAGCACCAAAATCTCCAATGATGAATCCAATATTTTCTATTGGCTCTGGTGTCACCTGAGCAATGTCTTCTACCAATCTTTGAATAATTGGTTTTCCAGCAATAGGAATAAGCGGTTTTGGTATGGTAAGGGTATGCGGTCTTAGTCGCTTGCCCATTCCAGCCATTGGAATTATAAGATTCATTTTCTATTTGGTGTCTTAATAAAGCCGGTTCTTATATCTATAAGCCAAACAGAAAGTCCGAAAATCGCTGTAAGTCCAAAGATCATCAGGTATCTGATGAGGCCAACCAAGTCGCAAAAATAGAAAGCCAGGATCAATCCCCCAGCTAAAAACAGGTAAAAACTACCCTTCGCCACATGATATGGAACAGGATAATGCTTTTGACCTATCAAAAAACTAAGTGTAGTCATGAATAAATAGGCCATAAAAGTTGTGATGGCGCTTCCCATATATCCCATGACAGGTATTAAAATCACATTCATGACTATCGTAATTATTGCTCCAATAACTGTTATCCAGGCCCCATAGTGTGTTTTGTCTGTGAGTTTGTACCAAATGGACAGATTATAATAAATACCCAAAAACAATCCACCTCCAAGAAGCCAGGGTACAATTTTCAAACCTGTGAGATAGCTTTCTTGTCGAAGAAAGACAGGAGCCATATCCGGCAATAAAATAGAAATTAACAGCCAAGAAAATGAACCGAAAATGATAAACCCATGCATGATTTTTGCAAAAAGTGCTGGTGAATCTTTATTTTTAGCACGTGAAAAGAAAAAAGGCTCGAACGCATATCTAAACGCCTGGACAGCCAGTGTCATAAAAACTGAGAGTTTATAACATGCTCCAAATATTCCCAAAATTTCAAGATTCGATTGACCGGGATAAAAATCCAAAGGGAGCATATATTTAAGCAAGGCACGCGAAAGCATTTCATTGGTAACACCCGCCAAGCCCATAATCATGAGCGGTGATGCATAAAGAAACATCGCCATCCATTCTCGGTTTAAAGTAAATTTGAGCCGTCGAAAATAGCCGCTAAGTAGTGGAATCAAAATGGCATTGGCCATTAAGTTTGACAGAATGATGTAGCCCACACCAAGCTCAGGCTTATAAAACGTGTCGATCCATGAGCCGCTATCGGATTGGCTGAGTATTGGACACAAAACAATGAAAAAAAGATTCAAACCAATGTTCAAACCAATATTGAGCATCTTAAAAGAGGCAAATTTGATTGCCTTATTTTCCAGTCTTAATCTTGCAAATGGTACAGCTACGATTGCATCAATGGCTAAAATCAGTGAGAGCCATTGGATATAGATTCCCTGATCTGAATAACCCAATATTTCTGCTATAAGATCTGATCCAAGAAACAATAGTCCGCTGAAAATAAGCGAAGTAAGGAGCAGGCTGGTTTGAGCCAGATTGAAGTATTTTTCACTTTGGTCGCTCTTCGTTGCAAAACGGAAATAGGCGGTTTCAAAACCGTAAGTGTAGACTATGTTTAAAAAAGCGACATAGGCATATAGTTCTGTGATGACCCCATATTCTTCGGGATTGAATACCGCCGTATAGAGCGGAACTAAAAGATAATTGAGTACTCGACCTACAACACTACTAACTCCATAAATAAGCGTTTGACTGGCCAGCTGCCTGATTTGACCCACTTATGAACCTGTGAATTTTGGTGTTCTTTTTTCGACAAAGGCAGCAGCCCCTTCTTTAAAATCCTTGGTTCCACAACAACGTGCGAATGCATTTGCTTCCTGTTGATATCCGGTATCAGAAGTTTCGAAAACTGCATTGACACAATCTATCACCAATCCAATGGCCAGAGGTGCTTTGGCGCTGATGGTTCTTAGAATTTCTTTAGCTTTAACCAAGGCAGATTCCTTGTCCTCCTCCACGTGATTTGCCAGACCATATAACAATGCGTTTTGGGCAGAAATCATATTTCCACTCAGCAAGTATTCAAACGCCCGGCCCTTACCAATAAGTTGAGTCAATCGCTGAGTACCACCGTAACCGGGGATAATTCCGAGATTTACCTCTGGTTGCCCAAACTTGGCATTTTTAGTGGCGATCCGCATGTGGCAGGCCATAGCCAACTCACAGCCTCCTCCCAATGCAAAACCATTTACTACCGCGATAACCGGAGTTTGACAGTCTTCAATCATTTGAAAAATCTCCTGCCCTTCCTCTGAGAATTTACGAGCATTCATATCATTGAGCTCAGCAAACTCTGTGATATCTGCTCCTGCGACAAATGCCTTTTCTCCTGCTCCGGTAATGATCACACCAGAAATATCTATATCGTCGTATACAGACTGGATAACCTCTTTGATCTCAGAAAGGGTATCCATGTTGAGGGCATTAAGTTTATTTTCGCGGCTAATTGTGATTACGAGTAAGGAGCCATCTGTGGTAAGTTCCAAATTTTTCAAGTCTGCCATATGCTAGGTTGATGGTTAGGTCAGGAAAGAAAGGTAAAAATAAGACTATATCAAATTATTAGCAAAATAAGAGATCAAGGTAGATAAGCTTCAGAAGGTTCTTCTATAATTTTCAAAAAAACTATGATTTATTTGGTCAAAATGCTCCTTATAAATTTTAATTGACTTTAAATATTAACTGTATTTTTGTCAGCAAATGGAATTTTTAGAATATCTCAAGAGCAAAAAAATAGATTCGGAAAAATTCAAAAAAGGGGATCTTGAAACCTTTGAAGTTTTTCAATTAGAATTTGATCAGCTGCATCCGGCAAGTTTCACCGCACAGAAGCTCTACCTGATCAATAAAATAAGAAGGCGGTATATACTTATAGACGATACGGTTGAAGTTGTTGTCAAAAAATCCACACCAGCGAAACCCAAAATTTTGTCTCGCCCCAAGCCAAAAACCAATTAGGTTTTATTTTGATACTAGGGTCTCTTTTGGATTTGGTATTTCAGCGGACTTTTTTAAGCCTGGTTGGCCTTCTTTCTTTGCTTTTTTCAAAGCCGTCTCCGTTGTTGTGACTTGTTCTTTGTCACCTTCGTACAAATATTCATTGATTTTCTTCCGAAGCTCTTGAGTGGATAAATTGTTGAAGGATTGTCCATTTCTCATGACCGCCAGCTGACCTGTTTCTTCTGAAACTACCAAAACGAGGGTATCAGTGGTTTCAGACATTCCAATGGCTGCTCTGTGTCTCAAACCATAATTTGCTGCCACTTCCCTTTCTGTAACTGGGAGAATGCATCTAGCAGCAACAATTTTATTATTATAAATGATGACAGCACCATCATGAAGTGGGCTGTATTTATTGAAAATAGCCAGCAATAATCTTTTTGATATGATTGCTTCAATCCGATCACCTGATTCAGCATAAAATTTCAATTCTGAATTTTTCGAAATAACAATCAACGCGCCAGTGTTGGAGCCACCCAAAGTTTTGCAAGCATCAACGAGTGGGGTGATTTCCGCTCGGTTATATTTTCCATTTGAACTCCAAATGGATTTCAGGTTGTCCAAAAAAGTGCCTCCATCGAAAAAACTGGTTCGACCTAAGATCAACAAAAATTTTCTGATCTCCTGCTGGAATAAAATGATGACTGCCAAAACCCCAACTCCCATGAACTGACCCAGTATACTTCCGAGTAACTCCATTTTGGCTGCATTCACCATCAGGTAAACCAGATATAAAATTAAGAATCCTGAAAAAATCTTGAAAGCAACACTTCCTTTCAGTAGTTTATAAACCTGATACAACAAAACGGCCACAAGTAAAACGTCAAGTATATCTACACCTGATATTTCAAGAAACCCTATGTTGAATCCTAAGATCAATTTTTCAGTTTATTTATAAGTTGTACAGCCTCCACAGCTTGCTTTACATCATGCACTCTGAGTATGGAAACCCCCTTCAGCAAAGCTACTGTATTTAATACAGTTGTTCCATTTAATGCCCCATCAGGTTCAATTTTAAGCGATTTATAGATCATTGATTTTCTTGAAAGACCTGCTAAAAGTGGTTTGCCAATATTCTTTAGATGCTCCAAGCCATTTAGAAGTTGGAAGTTCTGTTCAATGGTTTTCGCAAAACCAAAACCTGGATCTAATATTATATCATGAACTCCCATTGATTCCAATTGTTCCACCTTTGTCACCAACGATTGCGTTATCTCTTTTATTAGATCGTCATAATTGGAATTTTGAATCATATTCTGTGGAGTCCCTTTCATGTGCATCGCGATATAAGGCACTTTCAGTTTTGCTACGGTTTCGAACATATCTGGATCAAGATCCCCTGCTGAAATGTCATTGACAATGGATGCACCACATTCATGAGCAGCCTGAGCCACTTTACTTCTGAAAGTATCTATGGATATGTAAAGTTCAGGAAAGTACTTTACTATTTCAGAAATGGGTTTGGTGATGCGGCGAACTTCTTCCTCAACTGAAATATCAACTGCCCCTGGTCGTGAGGAATAGCCACCTACATCAATAAATGAAGCTCCCTCTGTCAACATTTGTTCCGCCGTATCCAAAATATGTCGCATTTCAACTTTTCGGCTGCCACCGTAAAAGGAATCAGGCGTCACATTGATGACCCCCATCACTTTTGGTGTGGAGAGGTCTAGAAGTGAACCTTTTATATTGATGGTTTTTTGAATATTCAATTGTATTAGATTTGTCTTCAAATAATCTGTTTCAATATAAATCATTTCTCATCTTGAAGGACGAAACAATCAAACAATACGAAGAAATTGTTGGGCAGTGCAAGGAAATTTTCAAAAAAAAGACCAAGGATTATGGTACTGCTTGGCGCGTATTGCGATTGCCTTCGCTCACTGACCAGATTCTAATCAAAGCGCAAAGAATTCGCTCCATCCAAGAAAAAGGTAATCAGAAGATTGCCGAAAATATTGATTCGGAATTTTATGGCATCATCAACTATTGTTTGATCTCATTGGTACAAATGCAATTAACAGATAAAGACTCCAATGAGCTCGCCTATGATTTCGTCGGGCCAATGTATGATGATTCGGCGCAAAGAACCCTAGAACTTCTTTCCAATAAAAACCATGATTATGGTGAGGCTTGGCGGGATATGCGAGTGAGCTCTATGACAGATATTATCCTGATGAAACTCTTCCGAGTGAAACAAATTGAAGACAATGATGGTAAAACAATCATATCTGAAGGTGTAGATGCAAATTATCAAGACATCATTAATTACTCTGTTTTTTGTCTAATTAAAATAAAAGAAGCCAAATGAAATATTTTTATGAGGCTGCCAGATATCTGGTAGGTGGACTTTTTATATTTTCCGGTCTGATCAAAGTCAATGATCCAGTCGGAACTGCAATCAAACTTGAAGAATACTTCGATGTTTTTGCCTATGATTTTGCTCCATTTTTTGAATGGTTTGTGCCCGCTGCTCTTTTTCTATCTGTTGTACTTAGTGTGCTCGAAATCGTATTGGGTGTGGCATTGATTGTTGGATTCAAAATGAAATCCACGGCATGGGCATTATTAGGATTGATCTTGTTCTTTACCTTCCTGACATTCTATTCGGCATATTTCAACAAGGTAACTGATTGTGGTTGTTTTGGTGACGCCATCATCCTCACACCGTGGGAGTCTTTCACCAAGGACATTATTTTATTGTTCTTGATTGTTTTAATTTTCATCAATAAAGAAAAATACAAGTCATTTTTTGCGAGCTGGTTTCAATGGGTTAAAGTTGTTGGTGCTACTGTCTTTTTTATATGCTTTGCCATTTATACGATCCGTCACCTACCTGTAGTTGATTTTCGCGCCTATGCCATCGGCAATCATCTTCCAACCTTGATGAATTCTTCAGAAGCGCTGAAGTATGAATATGTGATGGAAAAAGATGGAAAGAAGTATGTTTTTGACAAATTCCCATCGGAAGGAGATTATGAATTCAAATCCATGGATCTGGTAAATCCAGAAGCTGAGGCAAAAATCACCGACCTAAGTGTATGGACGGACGAGGCTGATTATACCGAAGACATGATGGTTGGAAATAAATTACTGATCATTATTTACAGTGTGGAAAAGGCAAACACTTCACATTTAGATGAGATAATCCTACTTGCAGAAAATATCAATAATGTTGAGCCTTGGATTCTCACCTCTTCTGGGTACAGCATATTCGAACCATTCAGACATGAAAATCAATTGGCCATTCCTTATTATTATGCGGATGCTACTGTTCTGAAAACAATGATCAGATCTAATCCAGGTATCATGTTGCTTTCTAATGGGACTGTATTAGGCAAATGGCATCACAATGATGTGCCGGATGTAGACGAAATAAACGAATTGTTGAATTGAAATCACAACAAAAAATCTACCTCATCGGTCTGCCTGGCACAGGGAAATCACATTTCGGAAAGGTACTTGCGGCGGAAATAGGCTTTCCTTTTTATGACTTGGATGCACTTATAGAAGAGAAAGAATCTCGAAAAATCAATGAACTATTTGAATCTGAAGGTGAATCATATTTTCGCCGGATAGAATCTGAGTTGTTAAAAAACATATCAGGTAAAAATCAATTCATACTGGCGACAGGTGGGGGAACACCTTGCTTTCATGATGGCATTCACTACATGAATGAAAATGGTGTGACAGTTTACCTCACTCAGGATCGTGCCACTTTAATCGAACGAATTTCCAAAAAATCACATCGACCATTGATGCAAGGCGATGTAGAAAAGCGAATTAACGAGCTTTTGGAAACAAGAAGTCAGTATTACGATCAGGCCGATGTGACCATTGCCCACCGTGATGCCCCTACATTAATAGACCTCATCCAAAAGTTTTGAATGAGGTCTATAACCCTTTTCTATTGACTTACTTGGTTAGAAATTAAAACCCACAGTTGCAGATATGGAAGTATTGTCATTGGTCACCTGGATTACTGGCTGATCAGCTACATCGGCCATTTCATAAGGTGAGTAAAACTGATCATAGTAGCTTTTCACAACAGCAAGGTCTATAAAATAATCCTTGTGCCTATAGCCAACTCCAAAAGTCAAAATGCTTCTTGATCGGTCATATTGTGAGTTTCTATAAGGATCAGCCATGTAGTTGTATCCACCACGGAATCTGAATTCTTCCAATCGAATTTCTGCACCAACTCTATAATTGATCACCGAATTAAATTGATTCACAATCTCCTGGTTATCCGCATTCATGTCAAATTCCGCTGTATTGCTTTGAAGTATGGCAGATCCATGATCCACGAACTCCACATCCCCTGTAATAAATCCTCTTTTTCCTATAAAGGCGGAAGCTCCTAAATTCAATCTAGCTGGAGTTCTAAGATTATAATTGCTTACTGTAATGTCACTCACATAAGATTCGGATATCAGTAAATTATCTTCGTCATATTGAAAATTATTCCAATTTGAAGAAACACTCAGACCGGATTCATCACGCAAAGAATAATACGTCGGGGTGGTATATGATATTCCAAAAGTCACAAAATTCATAGGACGAACAATCATCCCAAAAGTTCCATTCAAACCAGTTCCATTTATGCTCAATTCGTCATTGACAGAAAGTGAATTCAAATAATTGTTATCATCGAGAAAGTCACTTTCTGAGTAGAAACGCTTGCGCTCATAATTTAAAGTTTGAACACCCATGCCAGCACCGAAGTAAACTTGATCATTGTAGTTGCCTCCCCACGAAAAATTCAGTTGGTTCTGGCCACCACTGGTTATTACCCTTTCAGTTTGTAATGGCTCAAGTCCGGCAAACGTCACATAGTTAGTAATATTTCCATCAGTATCTAGTTCTGGGTCTATCAGGAAATTCGAATAAGCAGCATATTCCAATTCCGGCAAATTATCTGCCAGTGTGGTTCCCGCATTATTGATAAAAGCATCCACAATAGACGCATTCGGGCTGTATCCCTGATAAGCAAATTTCTGATTGAAGTCGTTGATTCTTGTTACAGAAATCGCAAAAGACCCACCTTTGAATTTACTATCTGGAATATCTCCGATGGTATGATTTAGGACAACTCCCATATTAGGGAGATTTAGATTTGGTTGATAAGAAGCTGTTCTTTCTCCATTATAGATTCCTTCAGCATCATGAAAGTTGACACTCGGTGTGAAGGAGAATGCACTTTTATTGTAAAAACCCAAACCTGCCGGATTTACTCCTGCAGAACTCAAATCACCTCCTAAAGACACTTGCGCTCCACCAATACCCTGAATGCGGGCTGTCGATCCAAAAGCATTTGTCTGGCTAAATATAAGGGCATCATTGTAATATCCCAATGGCTGAGCCATTCCTGAAATGGCCAATAACAAGCCTACAACTGCTATATAATATCTCATTTTCATAGTCTTCAAATTTTAAATCAGGTAATTAATTATCTACCACCTCGGCTACCACCAGATGAACTTCTACTGCCGCCTGATGAGCTGCCGCCACTTGAGCTTCTACTTCCTCCTGATGAGCTACCACCAGAACTTCTACTTCCTCCAGAATAGCTTCCTCCGGAGCTACTTCTAGACCCACTACTTGAGGATCCTGAAGATTTGGGTGCTGTATATGTAGATGACCTGCTGCCGGATGAGCTACTACCACTATATGTTCTGGAGCTAGTTCCTGATGAGGAAGAGCCAGAGTTAGAAGAACTACGTCGGTACGTTGCATTATTGTTGCCTGAAGACGAACTATTAGAACTTCCTCTTGAGTAAGTATTTGATGATCCTGAACTGGTTCGTGAGTTAGATCCAGTACTGGAAGATCGGCTATCAGTTCGAGCAGCAGTGCTGCTGTACCTGCTGGTGTTACCAGTGGAGCCACTGGAAGCATCAGTTGATTGTGTTCTTAGTGTTCCATTATCAGATGCACCAGTTCTTGAAGCATAACCTTCTCTGGTTCTGCTTGAAGAGGAGACAGTTCTACCTGAACTTGATGAAACAGTACCCCTTGACTTGTTGTAATATTCATTTTGTGTGGCTGAATAGTCTCTGCTCCCAGCTGTTCTTCCATTGGAACTACCAGCAACATTCTCTGAATTATTGGCAACTGATCCTCTTGTGGTTGGATTTGATGCGCTCGTGCGCGCCACAGTATTTCCACCTCGACTGTTTCTACTTCCCTTTACAACATCCCTTCGATTATTATTTTCTCCATAATATCCGCCGGAATTGCCCCCGTAATAGAAACCATTGTTGAAGCCATTGTTATATGCATAGTTATATCTGTTCCAACCATATCCATAGAAGCCACCATAATAAGGATTATTCCAGCCCCCAAAGCCCCAATTATTCCAGCCATAATTAGGAGATCCCCAAACATTTCCAAAACAGCCATTGCCCCAACCCATGCCAAAGGATACGTTGAAACCAGAATTCCATCCCCAAAATGGATCATTCCATGAATTGTACCCCCAACCAGAGTTATTCCAGTTGCCATTTTGGTTAGGATCATTGCGATAATAGTTATTGATGATAGTAGTCCCATTTGGGTCTTGCTCTACAGTGTAGTCATCGGGATAATAAGAGTAAGAAATATTGGAAGCCGATGGTGAACTTGCATTTGCATTGTCTTCTTGGATGTAATCAGAGATGGTACTGCTGGAAGTATACGCATCCTGATTACTACCAGACTTGTATCTGGCGATGTATTCTGGATTTACCTCATGCGCAGCATATTTATCTGCGTAAGTGTTGTTGGTATACGATTCGTAGGTGGAAGAAGATTCCTTTTTTTCCTCCTCAACTCGCTTTATTTTTTCTCTATCATTGGAGTTGAAATACATATCGTCGTATTCTTGTGCAAATGCACCTGACGCAAATACCGATAGGGCTATCAGTAACGAGTAATTAAACATTTTTTTTAGAGCTTCCATGATATCCTCCTTTTTATATAATACATCCAACTGGTTCAAAAGATTCGACATTGTAAAGTTATATTTGCCTCCAGTTTTTACTTAATATAAAGTAAGCAATTACTATACCAAATACGCATCGCATTATGAGCAAGGGACTCCCAAGCAGATCAGAAGATTATTCAGCATGGTACAACGAGTTGGTTAAAAAGGCCGGACTGGCTGAAAATTCGGCTGTAAGAGGCTGTATGGTCATAAAACCATACGGTTATGCAATCTGGGAAAAAATGCAAGCCACACTTGATAAAATGTTTAAGGAAACAGGTCATTCCAATGCCTATTTTCCATTATTCATACCAAAATCATTTTTTAGTAAGGAAGCGAACCATGTCGAGGGATTTGCAAAGGAATGTGCAGTAGTCACACACTATCGATTGAAAAAGGACGAAGTGAACGGTGGTGTGATGGTAGATCCGGACGCAAAACTTGAAGAAGAACTCATAGTGAGACCCACTTCGGAAACAGTAATTTGGGATTCCTATAAAAATTGGATTCAATCTTATAGGGATTTGCCTTTGCTTATCAACCAATGGGCCAATGTGGTTCGATGGGAAATGAGAACAAGACTATTCTTGAGAACTGCAGAGTTTCTTTGGCAGGAAGGTCACACGGCTCACGCCACAAAAACCGAAGCTGAATCTGAGACAATGCAGATGTTAGGCGTATATGCAGAATTTGCAGAAAACTATATGGCCATGCCAGTCACCAAGGGCGTGAAAACAGAAAATGAACGCTTCGCTGGTGCTGTTGATACCTATTGTATAGAAGCGATGATGCAAGATGGCCGGGCACTTCAAGCCGGAACATCTCACTTTCTTGGGCAAAATTTTGCAAAAGCTTTCGAGGTGAAATACGCCACAAAAGAAGGAGGCATGGAATACGTATGGGGAACTTCGTGGGGCGTAAGTACCCGCTTGATGGGTGCGTTGATCATGGCACATTCAGATGATGAAGGTCTGGTTTTACCACCAAAACTTGCTCCGATTCAGGTAGTCATTGTACCGATATTTAAGACGGACGAAGAATTAGCTAAAATAGGTGAGCTGGCCGATAGCATCACCAAAGAACTGCGTGAGAAAAATATCAGCGTACAGTACGACAAAAGGGATACACACAAACCTGGTTGGAAATTCGCGGAATATGAATTGAAAGGAGTTCCTGTTAGAATCGCAATTGGACCAAGAGATCTTGAAAATGGAACTGTGGAAATAGCCAGAAGAGATACAAAAGAAAAACAGGTTATCAACAAAGAAAATATTGTGAGCCACACAGTTGCTCTTATGGACGATATGCAGAAGAATATCCTACTAAAAGCCGCCAGTTTTAAAAAGGAAAATACCCATTCAGTGGATTCTTATGATGAGTTTAAAGACATTCTGAAAAACAAACCAGGCTTCATATATGCTCATTGGGATGGTACTACAGAAACGGAAGAAAAAATTAAAACGGAAACCAAAGCCACTATTCGTTGTATTCCGTTAAATTCATCCCCGGAAGAAGGCAAGTGCATTTATTCCGGCAAACCTTCAAAACAAAGGGTTCTCTTTGCTAAAGCTTACTGATGGAGTGGATTATCGTTATTGGCCTGATTGTTTTTGGAATTATACTTATCGTTGTTGAGACAATATTTGTCCCAGGAACGACTGTGGTCGGCGTTTTTGGCTTTCTCATGGCCGGATATGGCATCTATATCAGTTATGGTTATTTTGGAAATACCATAGGCACAATCATTCTGGTGGTGTCTTCAGTGATTGGTTTTGGGTTGGTTTTTTATAGTTTCAAAACAGAAGCCTGGACTCGATTTGCTCTGAAGGGCGAGCACAACAGTAGGACCAATGACGAATTCAAATTCGAAGTGAATATGGGTGATGAAGGTGTGATGGTATCAGCTGCAAAACCTGGTGGCAAAGCATCTTTCAATGATCAGGAAATAGCCGTAAGATCCAATGGACTTTATATTCCAGAAAACACCAAAGTGAAAATCAGTAAAATAGACTCAAATAAAATTTTCGTAGAACCAATAAAATAAACAATAAACTTAAAAACAAAATGGACATGTTACCTGTATTGGTTATCCTCTTCGGTGGGATAATCTTTCTATTTATTCTTCTTTATTTCATTCCGGTTAATCTATGGATTACGGCCCAGTTTTCAGGAGTCAGAGTTGGACTTTTCGAATTGATGTTTATGCGAATTCGTAAGGTGCCGCCTTCTATTATCGTCAACTCATTGATCACAGCTACAAAAGCAGGACTGACGATCGCAGAAGGCGTGGAGGCTGGTGAAAAAAGAAAAATGAAAACTTCAGATCTCGAGACACACTACCTCGCTGGTGGCAATGTGCCACAGGTAATCAAAGCATTGATTTCTGCGGACAAGGCCAATATCAACCTGACATTCAGACAAGCAACTGCGATTGACCTTGCGGGTCGTGATGTATTTGAAGCGGTGCAAATTTCGGTAAATCCGAAAGTGATCAATACCCCTTCAGTAGCGGCAGTAGCAGCAGATGGAATTCAGCTCATAGCAAAAGCACGTGTGACAGTTCGAGCCAATATCCAACAGTTGGTTGGGGGAGCTGGAGAAGACACCATTCTCGCCAGAGTTGGAGAGGGTATTGTAACCTCCATCGGTTCGGCTAAATCGCACAAAGACGTGCTTGAAAATCCTGATAAAATATCAAAATTAGTACTTCAGAGAGGTTTGGATGCTGGAACAGCTTTTGAAATTCTTTCCATTGACATTGCTGATGTGGATGTGGGAGCTAACATTGGTGCAAAACTTCAAACTGATCAGGCATCTGCTGACTTAAAAGTGGCTGAAGCCAAGGCAGAAGAAAGAAGGGCCATGGCCGTAGCTGAAGAGCAGGAAATGGTAGCCAAAGCGCAAGAGGCTCGTGCCAAGGTGATTTTGGCGGAAGCAGAAATTCCTAAAGCCATAGCCGAAGCATTCCGTACTGGTAATCTTGGAGTAATGGATTATTACAAATTCCAAAATATCCAAGCTGATACCGAAATGAGAGAATCAATTGCTGGGTCTGGTAAAAAAAGTGGTACCAAGAAGAAGGATTCTTAAAGGTTTGTTATTTCCCTTAAATGGAAATTTATAGATTTTAAAAAGCTGCTCTCGGGCAGCTTTTTTTATGGTTGTTAGTTAAAATTAGATAAGTAAAAGCCCGCATTTACAAATCAATAAATAGCAAAATGAAAACCCACCAATTTCCATTCCTTTTACCCATACTGATTTCCACAATACTCACAAGTTGTGAAAAGGACAACATTGAAAATCCCGAAGAGGCTTTAACTTTCGCTGATTCCATATCTGGCATTTGGTTAAAAAATAAGGTGTTTGTGGATGGTGTAGAGCGAACAGAATGGGATGGATTTCAGCTATCGATCGAATTTGAAAATGATTCCTCCGGAATTTTTAATGTAAATGCGAGCGATTTGGAATTATATAATGGGAACAATGAGGCGGTAGAAATCCTATGGCCTGTAACTTCCACTTGGACGTTGAAACAATCTTTCTATGGTTTCCAATTTGTGAGAAGCGATCAACTGGAAATGGACATTGATTTACAAGACAATGAACTGAGATTGACTTTTTATCCTTACATCCTTTTCCCAGAGGCTTGTAATCCCATTGAGGATCCTGGTTGTCCAATTGTGTGGTATCCCTGGTGGGTATTTACATTCGAAAAGCTGAATCCTCAAAATAAATGAGCCGGAACTTTCACTATACATTTTACGTGAAATAGTCCCTGGGAACTTGCCGGTGACATGGCCAAAATAAATGAGGAAAACTTAGCTAAACTTTTCCGTAAGAATCTATTTGAACAACTCAAATCGGCCACTTACAAGTCACGAAGAAAAATCTATCAATACCGAAAATCAGATCCTGCTTTGATAAAGGCAATTCAGGAATACCATCGCGCAGAAAATCATAGCTTGTTAGTCAAAAAGTTAATTTTAGGAGGAATTATCTTTGTAGGAATCTCTTTGGCATTTGTTCTACTTCTTTACTATCCGATCTAAACCTCGATATTCTCAAAATTGATTTCAACATCTCCCAAATCCAGCATCGCATTGATCAAACAAACTTTTTCAAAATCTTTGATATTCATTGCAGAAATGCTTTTTTCAAGGATCAAACCGTACTTCAGATGAAACTGTCTCTTCACTCCATTGAGTAGATAAGTCTTTGGTGTATACCATTTATTCCCATCCCAAAAGACAAGATTGCCATACGAACTGTCGGTTACTTTTCCATCGTTGATGATGATAATATCATCTGCAGCCCCACGGAGTTCATACAGCTTTTCGATTTTTCCTCTTTCTTTATGTTTAAATGCATAACTCAGTCCTGTTGTTTCCACCACCTTCATTGATTGCACTTTGAGGCGATGATACTCGGCAAATTCTATATCTACAGATTCGTTGTTGTAGACGACACGCACTTTGTATTTATCTTCAAAATCAAGTTTGGGCAAGTGCGCTTCCAGATTGAAGGGAATAGTGAGTGGATAATATTTCTTAAAAGTTTTATCAACGCGCTGCTGATGCAGATCAAGCAAACGATACTCTCCTTTTTCGAAACAAACACTTTCAATGAATTGGCTCACAAGCAACTAAGTCAAATTTATTTTGGTAATTTTCATTAATTTAAAACAAAGTTGCCTTATGAAACGCTTCATCATCGACACAATTCTTTGTTCTGCATTTATATTTTCCTTGATGGGTTTGTTTGCCAGCTTTACTCTTTTTAAAGTCTTCGATGTTTTTGATCCTATCGGCGATATGTTTTCGGATTTTGAAATGTCGGATTTGGTCATGTCCAAATTGAGAGTGCCTCCTTCGGCCAGCGAGGACATACTTGTGGTGAATATTGCAGATGCAAATCGGGAAGAAATAGCACAGATGATTCAAATTATAGAACAGTTTCACCCTGCGGTTATTGGTGTAGATGTTACGTTTAACACCAAAAAATCCTATAAAGAGGACAGCTTGTTGGCACTGGTGCTCTCTGAAAATGACAATATCGTCATAGGAAGTGAACTCAGGTTACCCAATCCAAAGACAGGAATATTTGATACCCTCATTTTACCTGTGCCATTACTTGCTGAGCATGCGGATTTTGGTTTTGTAAATTTGCTCACTAATGCCCGGGATCAAGATGATGTCAAGTTTTGCCGCAACTTCGTTACCTCCCAAAAAGTGAAAGGGTTGGATTCGCTACAATACTCTTTTGCCGTCCAGCTTGCTCTTTACAAAGATCTGGAACGTACTCATAAATTTCTGGATAGAGGCAATACCATAGAGACTATCAACTATAAAGGGAATGTCATTGGCTCACAATCCGAATTGGGCACACGTTATTTTGTGCTCGATTATTATCAGGTTTTTGATTTTGCTTTTACCGAAGATCTCATTCAAGACAAAGTAGTGATCATGTGTTACATGGGCGCTTATCTGGGTGACCAGACGACCAGAAATGACCTTTATTTTACTCCTCTCAATGCCAACTATGTTGGAAAAGCCGAGCCTGACATGTTTGGAGGCGTGATTCACGCAAATACTGTATCCATGATTTTGGAGGAAGATTTTATTGACTCCATGTCCAAATCAACGGCTATAATTCTAGCTATTTTGGTTTGTTTTTTTAATGTCTTTTTCTTCAAGTTGGTCTACGGGGCTTTACCAAAATGGTATGATGGTATAACTAAGTTGATGCAACTATTTCAGGTGATTCTGGTATCAATCCTTATGATTTGGTTGTTTAATCAGTTTAACTTTAAAGCGGATCTAACCTTAGCACTTATTGTGATTGCCCTTTCGGGCGACTCTATAGAGGTTTATCACGGCGTGATTAAAAACCTCTTTTCACGAAAGGAGCGCGCGTCTATTTTTAAAATGAATAAGGACTTTTTGAAGGAAGGTTAAATGGGGACATAAATTTTGTCAATAAGCTCTTGATATTCCTTTTCAGCCTTGGAAAACGAAGTGATCCCTCCGCCACTTTTGTAATATAGCTGGTTTTGTTCTTTCTCAATAAAGCGAATCATGACACCACTGTCCAGATTTTTTCCATCGAAGTGACCACAAATACCTGTATAAAAACCGCGTGGATAATTTTCGATGCGCTCAATGATCTCTACGGTTTTATGTTTTGGTGCCCCCGTGATGGATCCTGCCGGGAGGAGTTTAAATAGCAAGGTTCCGAGGTTCGCGAGGTGATTTTCCAGGAGTTTTCCTCGGACTTCTGTGCTCACCTGAAGCAAAATTTTGTCACGTGTTTTCACCTCAGATACAAATCTGAATTTGGTCACCTGTACTTCATCCGCAATCTGACTGAGATCGTTTCTGATCAAATCTGTTATGGTCACATGCTCAGCAAGTTCCTTCGGGTCATTGAGCAACTGACTTTCCGCATTGGGAACTTTGGCATCAATAGTCCCCTTCATTGGATAGCTGTAAATAAAGCCATCCTTAATTTTGACGAAAGTCTCAGGAGAGAAAACTACAAACTGATCTTTAAAGCGAAGTTTGTATTTGGCATGACTGATATTGAAAATCTGATCAAGTGAAAGGTTAGTTTCAATCGGCGATTGAAAAGTAAGATTTACCAAAAATGAATTTCCAAAATTGATTTCACTTATTACTTGCTTGAAACTGCTTTCAAATTCCTCAAAAGGAATCGGTCTTTTTTCAAATCGAAAGGATTCTAAATGTGTAGAATAGGTGGTGTTTTGGGGATGATCAGAAAACTGAAATCTTAGCTCCGATTCGGCTATTTCAGCTGTTGGCTTTATCCAAACTTTAGACCCCAAAAAATCTGTGAAAAAAACGAAAGGCGTTTCATTCGCTGCATAAGCATTGATTTTCTGAATGGCTTCATCTCTGCTGAGCATCTTTTTTGCGACGTTTAAATCTGCCGAACATCCGCTTTTCAAATTCCCAAAAGAACCTGAACTGGCCGAAAATCAATCCATAAAACAATAAAATGATGTTGTAGATGGGAAGAATGAGCACATAATAAATAACCGAAAACCAAACACTTGGTTCACCTTCATCGGTAAAAAAATCAACAATCGGATCTTTCAAAAACATGACCGTGAACCCTGTACAGGCAAACACAATAAGGACAATCACCACCTGAGCGGTATTCTTAAGGTGCCATCTGTCCTGTAGTTTATTAATCCAAGTCATTGATAAAGCTTTTGTAATCCGGCCAATCTGGTTTACAAGTAATTTTAAGCTCCTCTTGCTTCACAGGATGAATAAATGCAATTTGAAATGAGTGCAAGTTCAAGCTCTTGTCCAGATTTGCTTTGGGATAGCCATACCGTAAATCACCTTTGATCGGGCATTCGATTTTGGCCATTTGCACCCGTATTTGGTGTGGGCGACCCGTCTTTGGACGAACCCTAACCAAAGAATGACTATCGCCAATCGCCAGCACATCATAGGTAAGCTCTGCCTGTTTGGTGTTTTTATTCGATCTGGTAAATGCCCGCACCGTGTTCTTGATTGTATCTTTTTCGATGTGATGAATGAGCGTTTCTTCCATCTCACGAGGTTTGTCTTTCACAATCGCCAGATAGGTCTTTTGCACCTGATCCTCGCGAAAAAGTTTATTCATGCGCTCCAGCGCCTTGGAAGTTCGAGCGAAAACAATCACTCCGCTTACCGGCCGATCCAATCTGTGTGTCGGATGCAAAAAAGCATCACCCGGCTTATTTAATTTACGTTTTACGTATTCTCGCGCCCAATCGGTCAGGGTGGTATCTCCCGTCTTATCAGCCTGTACCAACCATCCAGACGGCTTATTAATTATAAGCAAATGGTTGTCTTCAAATAATATTTTTGGGTCTTTCATTGCGCTGCAAAGCTAGGTATCTTAAATGGTTTTAAACACACTTTGCTCTCATTGTGGTCGTTCCTATTTGGTGAAATCACCATCAAATTTGCTAAAATCCCTTGCCATACTCTATCGCGATTTCATCGGTTACAATCTGATATTCACTTTTTGGGCGGGTTTCATTCTGTTGACTTATGGCCAAATAAGTTTCCCTTTCCTTTTTTGGATCAAGTTGTCGGGGTTTATCGTTTTTGCATTCATCTATTATCAAACCAGAAAACAGCGATTGTATTTCTACCATAACCTTGGTTTTTCTACCAAAAGTTTAATCTTTTATGCTTTGACCATTGATTTATCAACCTCTCTGATCTTCTTCATTCTACTCTATGAATTTACTTGAAATAGACAGTGTCAATTTTAGCTTTGGGAATAAGAAAATCCTGTCGAACATTTATTTAAAAGTCGAAACCGGGGAAGTTGTTAGGTTTTTAGGAAGAAATGGTTGTGGAAAATCAACCTTACTCAAGGTCCTTTTTGGAACAGCAAAAGGGGAAAGCCAATCCGTGAAGATCAACAAAAAGTATGAGGAGATTCCCTATAAAACCAGGAAAATCATGCTGGCTCCACAAGAAAGTTTATTCCCGGGATTTATAACCTCAAGAAAAGCAATCGGACTTTATCAGAGTAATCTATCGAAACTAAGCACAGATGAAATTGTCGCCAACCATATGAAAATGTCGTTTGCCGAGATGTCCGTAGGAATTAGAAAACACATCGAAATTCTCATTATATTATACAGTCCATGTCAATTTGTGCTTTTAGATGAGCCCTTTTCTTTTCTTGCTCCGGTTTTAGTTGAGAAGTTGATCCCGATTATTAAGGACATTTCAAAAGACAAAGGTATTCTGCTCATAGATAATCAATATCGTTCCATTCTTGAGGTTTCGGACCGACTGTACTTGCTAAGAAACGAAAGCATCTACCCAATTTCCGACGAAGAACAACTTCGAGATTTAGGTTATATTAATTAGCACAGAACCATCCAGAATAACAATGCTTAGGTTCTAAAACTCACTGATAAAGTGAAAATGGATATCAGGAAAATTATCCTGAACCATTTGCAACCAAGCCTTACTTTCGGCCATAAAAACCAGTTTACCTTCTTTGTCTTTAGCAATGTGACGGAATTTGTCCTTGACAAAAGCCGCTAATTTTGAGCTATCGGTACTGCTGATCCAGCAAGCTTTATAGATGTTCACACTATCAAATCTTACTTTGGCGTTGTACTCGTTCAACAGTCTGTATTGTAATACTTCAAACTGAAGTGCACCCACAGTTCCTACCACTTTTCTGCTCCCCATTTCATAAGAAAAGAGCTGTGCTACCCCTTCATCCATCAGTTGAGACAATCCCTTTTCCATTTGTTTGGACTTCATTGCATCCAGGTTGGTTACCTCTTTGAATAGCTCTGGCGAAAAGCTAGGGATGCCTTTGTATTGACCTTTTTCCCCTTCGGTAAGGGTATCACCGATCTTTAGATTTCCGGTATCATAAAGTCCCACTATATCTCCCGGAAAAGCTTCATCGATGGTTTCCTTTTGCTGCGCCATGAAGGCGGTGGCATTGGAAAATCGGAAATTCTTATTGTGACGCACATTATAATAGTTGTTGCCTCGAATAAACGTGCCAGAGCAAACCCTGGCAAAGGCAATCCTGTTGCGATGCTTGGGATCCATATTCGCGTGGATCTTGAAAATGAATCCGGTAAACTTTTTCTCCGTAGGATCAATTTTTCTATCGTCAGTTTCCCTTGGTTTTGGAGATGGGGCCAGATCAATGAAACAATCCAGCAATTCCCTGATACCAAAATTATTGACGGCACTCCCGAAAAAAACAGGCGCCACCTCACCGCTTTTGTACTTTTCTATATCCAATGGATCATACACGCCATTGACCAATTCTATTTCTTCTCGTAGCAATTTAACGGTTGACATTGGTAGATGCTTTTCCAATTCAGGGTCATCTGCACCTTTGATAGCGACTACATCCGTTACTTTTTTGGCTTTATTGGGTTCGTAGAGATTCAGGTTATTTTCATAAATATTAAAAACCCCACGAAGCGATTTTCCCATCCCAATCGGCCAACTCATCGGGCGCACTTTGATGCGCAGCTTCTCTTCTATTTCATCCAAAAGTTCAAAAGCATCACGTCCCTCACGATCCAGTTTGTTGATAAAGCAGATCACAGGAGTATTTCTCATCCTGCAAACTTCCATGAGTTTTTCTGTCTGACGCTCCACCCCTTTCACACAGTCGATCACCATGATCACACTATCCACTGCAGTTAGTGTACGGTAAGTATCTTCCGCAAAATCTTCGTGACCAGGTGTATCGAGAATATTGATTTTTAGGTTTTTATATTCAAAACCCATCACAGAAGTAGCCACAGAAATACCTCTTTGTTTCTCTATTTCCATCCAGTCTGAGCGGGTGCCCACATCAATTTTGTTGGACTTTACTGCTCCGGCGATTTGAATGGCGCCTCCAAAAAGCAGTAATTTTTCTGTCAAAGTTGTTTTTCCTGCATCCGGGTGAGCGATGATTCCAAAGGTTCTTCGCTTATTGATTTCCTGCTCTAATGTCATGGCATGCTTTATTTCAGCGCACAAAGTTAATGGTTATCTTTGCGCCGATGAAATGTTCATGAAATTTGAAAATCACTGAACGAATTCTCCAAATTAGATGTGACTTCCGCTTACTCGATAATTCAAAAATGGTCATAAAGTTATTAATCCGATTTATTTTCATACTCATTGTTTTGGCGTTGATTTTCAGGATTCCATATTTTTTGGAACTAATGTCCGACACCTTTACGGGACAGGCAATGGTTCTTTTCGGATTGTTATTCTCGGTAGCGATATTGGCCCTCATCATTCTTTTTGTTTTAACAAGGATTAGAAAAAAATGAAAAAACAGACCCGATACCTCATCTACTTTGGCATAGGCATATTAATCTATTATATCTTTTACGATGGAAAAGACAGTGAGTCTTTGGATGAATTACATGGCATAGCTCCGGCACTGATCCTTGGCCTGGTAGTGGTCATGATGGTATTGAGATTTTTAAAAGAAAGAAAAGAAAAACGTGATGAGTGAGAAAAATCCCTGGATCAAACAAACAGGGCGGCTTATCTATGAAAACCCATGGATACGGCTGGATGAAGATATGGTAATCAATCCGGGGGGTGGCATTAGCCAATATGGAAAAGTGCATTTCAAAAGTTTCGCCATCGGCATCATTCCTTTGGACGATGATAAAAACACCTGGCTAGTAGGCCAATGGCGTTATGCATTGGGTGAATACTCGTGGGAAATTCCGATGGGTGGTGGAAATTTGGATATTGAAAGATTGGACTCTGCCCAGCGAGAGCTCAAGGAGGAAACTGGAGTGAGTGCAGCGAAATGGAGTGAGTTTTTAAAAATGCATACTTCCAATTCTGTAACAGACGAGACAGGTTACGCCTTTCTTGCAGAAGATTTGACAGAAGGAGAAACCAACTTTGAAGAAACCGAAGATCTGAAAATATGGAAATTACCTTTCGTTGAAGCACATCAAATGGTTCTCGACGGAAAAATTACCGACAGCCTCAGCATGGTGGCCATTCTCAAACTGGGCAGAATGATGAATTTGTGATTCACAATATTTAAAGCACCCCACCTTGAATAACCTTTCGCTCAAAGAGCATTTTCGAAGGAACTTTACATTGGCCTTTCCCATCGTTATCGGGCAAGTCGGGCACATCATGGTTTCTGTGGCAGATACGATGATGGTCGGAAAAACGGGTGTTATTCCGCTAGCAGCTGCAACTTTCGCCGGTACCTTTTACCACGTACTCATGATTTTTGGGATTGGTGTTAGCTACGCCATCACTCCGCTTGTCGCTGCTACAGATTCGAAAGATCAAAATCGGCTTATCAAATTCCTTCAAAATGGATTGGGATTGAATATGAGTTTATCCATTATTTTGGTCGGCATTGGCCTACTCATTTCGCCTTTTCTAGGTTATTTCGGTCAGGAGCCACAGGTGGCCATTGAAGCCAGACCTTACCTGATCATCATGTGCATTTCTTTAATTCCGTTGATGCACTTTCAAACCTACAGACAGTTTTCTGAAGGCCTTTCGGACACTTTTAATCCTATGATGGTCTCCATCATTGCCAATCTTTTGAATATTGTCTTGAATTACATTTTGATCTATGGCGCTTTTGGTATTCCAGCTTACGGGCTTATTGGTGCTGGATATGCCACACTGATCGCCCGCGTCGTTATGGCGGTATTGATGCATAGAAGCATTAAAAAGAAGCTTTTTGGATTCAAATGGCAATTCGATTGGCATATCATGAAAAGTATGCTTCATATCGGCGTACCGTCTGGGATGCAATATGTTTTTGAAATTGGTGCATTTGCTGTGGCCGCTATTATGGCTGGTTGGATCAGTGCAGAGGCACAAGCGTCGCACCAAATCGCGATTAATTTGGTGGCTGTTTCTTATATGGCCGCCTCAGGTCTGGGTGCTGCCGGAACCATAAGAATAGGAAATCAAATGGGTCTGAACAATCTCAGGGATTTGAAGATAGCCGGATATTCGCTTATGCTTACCGTGATTGTTTTCATGGCTTGTTGCGGTGCATTTTTCATCACATTCAGATATGAGTTGGTCTCACTTTATATTGAAAATGAAACCGTGACGAATCTGGCCGCCGGTCTGTTGATCGTCGCTGCTGCCTTTCAAATATCTGATGGCATGCAAGCCGTTGGTTTGGGAATTTTGAGAGGATTGACGGACGTAAAAATTCCTACTTTAGTCACTTTCATCGCTTACTGGCTTATCGCCATCCCTATCGGATATGTGCTTGGATTTGTATTTGACTATGGTGTTTATGGCATTTGGTATGGCCTGCTCGGAGGACTTACACTATCGGCCATTTTGCATCTTTTAAGATTTAAATTTTTGGTTTCTAGATTGAAATTTTAATCTCAGCACGATAGTTGCTTTCTCTATCAAACCATATCAATGGTTTCTGTGTCAAATAATCCCAAAGGTCAAAAAAGATGAAATACGCCATACTCCTATTATCCTCCTTGTTTCTATTTTCTTGTGAAGATTCGGATGTACTATCTGATGAGCAAGCACCTTCGATTAAATATGGAACTTCATTCGGGTTTTGTGTCGGATATTGTCTCACGGATATTGAGGTCAGTTCTGATCGGCTTTATTATGTTTCTTATGGGAACAATAACAGCGTCGCTCCCAAAACTATCAACATGGATTATACAAAGGAAAAGTACCTGAAAATCCTCAATCTGGTAGATCAGGAAAAATTCCTTGCACTTGACCCAGTCATTGGCTGCCCTGACTGTGCCGATGGTGGTGCCGAGTGGATCGAAATGACCATTGGCAAAAGAACCAAAAAGGTGACTTTTGAGTATGGAAAAGAGGTTGAGGGCGTTGAAGATTTGATCCTTAAACTGCGGAAAATTGCTTCGGAACTGAAGTGAGACAAAACCTCAAAGCAATTTGGATTACTTGCAACTTCATTTTTTTGTCCTCGCAAATATCACTTGGCATGAGGAGTTTGGTAAGGCCATCAGAGTAGGTGTAGTTAGTCTGTTCTGAATACAGGGTTAATATCACCCCTTCGGGGTTTCCTCACTTGATGATCTTTCTTTTTTATAATAATATCATCACTTCGGGATTGGGTTCCTTTTCAAGTATCAATTCAATCAAAGCTAAATCAATCCCGAAGGGATGTAACGATTGTAACCCGTTACAATCAAAATCATTAAACTCTGAAAGGGTGAAATAGGAGTCTTCAAGTTTCCACAGCTCTGTAGTCTGTGTCCACATAAATGCTATATGCATGACAGAAAACGTATCTCTGCATTGAACATTTGACCTTCAACTGAGGGAAATTGCATCTGGACTTAAGGAAAATTAGTCTGGTTCCCGATAATATTTTACTGAATTTCCATTGTATCCTGCAAATATTCCAAATCCATTTTCAATATTATTGAATACTGGCACTGGTTGAGAAAAAGGGTCTCCGCCAATATCAAATTGTAGTTGTGACGTTTGTTCATATTTATAATATTCCTCAGACACTTTTTTTATATGAAAATCATAAATGATTGTATCGGCTGTTCCATAATACACATCAAAGATTATTTTTCTCTCTGTTCTCTTCCCGTCAAAAAATTCATCCGAGTATAAATATTGATAGCCAAAAGTGAATGCACCATTGTTATCAAAGTCATCGGGGCTGAAATAATTAAATGGAATTCCATAGGGAGCGTACTTATTTAAACGAACGGATTCGATATTACCAAATTCATCATATACATTATTATAAGATAAAACGGTATAAAATAACTAAATCTCATAAAAATCTGCTCCCAGACTATCCTTGATGGCATAAGTAAGCTCAATACTTGGGCCTCCATTTTCGTTTTGGCGATTTACTCCTTTTACGATTTCAACATCGGCCAAATCTGAAGGGATCGTTGTTCGGGCATTGATCTTATCATATCCAGATTTTTCTCCTGTTATCATATACTCCTTGCCCAGCTTAGGGTAAACGTTGGAATAATAATAACCTGATAAAGAATCAATTTGCTGAAGGTCAGCGATCCAATTTCCATCCTCAAATAAAGACAAGGATGCACCATCAACCCATTTGAATTCCTTAAAATCATCATGATCGAGCACATACTTATTGGAAGTTAAAGACACAGCTATAATTGAATCTGGATTGATATAACTATTTGGCACCAATGATGGTATAAGTTTGGGCTTTGGCAAAAAAACAACCAAAAAAGAGGAGGTAGGTGAGTTTCTTCAATTGGTCTTGAATTGTGAGCTATGGACTGTTCCAACTCAAAAATGGTTGGAATTTCAGTAAAGAAACTCCTATTATTAATCATTATTGCATAAACCGTTATTAAATATTTGCGACTCATATAATATCCTCATTAAAAAAATTTCAAATATACTGTTTGCATCTATTTGGATTTAATTATAAAAAGTTGGTTTCAAAATACTCATGCTATTGAATTCAAGAAGATTTCTTAGCAATAGGTACAAGCTTGAATATATAACCCGGGCGTTCTACTGACACGTAGATAAAACCATCCGGACTTATTTCTACATTTCTCACCCTACCAATATTTTCCATTAGGCGCTCTTCACTCACCACCTGATCACCATCCAACATACATAAGTCGAGGTATTTAAACCTGAGAGAGCCAACCAGCAGTTGATTTTCCCAGCCTGAGTACCTCTCACTTTTGACGAATGTCATCCCACAAGGAGCAATGGAAGGAACCCAATACAACAGCGGCTTTTCCATCCCTTCCTTTTCAAGCAAACTGGTTAAAATGGTGCCGTTATAATTAAGCCCGTAAGAAATCACAGGCCAGCCATAATTAAGTCCCGGTTTGATGATGTTGATCTCATCCCCGCCTCTTGGTCCATGCTCATGTGTCCAGATTTCGCCAGTCGTCGGATGCAGCGCCATCCCTTGAGGATTTCTATGTCCATAAGAATAAATTGAGGCTACAGCACTGTCCAGATTCACAAATGGATTGTCTATAGGAATACTTCCATCATCATTTATTCTGTGAATTTTGCCACAATGGCTTTGTAGTGATTGCGGATTTTCATCATGATTGCCGCGATCACCGACCGAGATATAAAGGAGGCCTTCATTGTCAAATTCCAAACGACTACCGTAGTGATGACGTGTGGTGGAATAGGGTAATGCTTCAAAAATACGTGTGAGATTAGTCAATTCATTTCCATCCAGAACGGCACGATCCACTACTGTAGTTGAAAGGGTTTTTCCATCTTCATTTTTAAAACCAGAATAAGAAATATAAATCCAATGATTGACCGAAAAATTGGGATGTATTGTGATATCCAATAAACCGCCCTGACCTTTGTAGAGCACAGATGGAACATTCAAAAGACTATCCAACTTTCCATCAGCACCAACCATATATATTGCTCCCGCCTTAGAAGTAGCTAGCAAACCTCCATCCGGCATAAATGCCATGCCCCAATAGCTATCATGACCTGTCAAAACCGTATCAAGGTGAAATGAAAAATCCTTCGTTTTGAAAGTATCCGAAGTGAGTATCGTTTCAAAATTATACTTATCCACATTTTTGATGCCCTCAGCAATATATTGAGTGAGCTCCCTTATCTCAGCTTCCGTATATGCGGTCCCAAAAGATGGCATTCCTAACGAATCAACTCCATTTTTAATGGTGTTATAAATGTCCTCATCAGAATGGCCAAACTTCCACTTGCGATCAACAAATGCTTGCATCTGACCACCATGACAACCGGAACAAGTAGTTTTAAATATTGTCTCTGCTCGTTCATAATTGGGTTTCTTCTCACATTGGGTGAAACATATCCCTGCGTAAAAAAGTATTATTAAGATTTGGAGCTTCATATTGTGATAATGTCTTTAGGTAGAATATCTCTCAATTTTAATCAATTTATTGAATCTTTGTAAATTGTATAGAATACAAATAATACCGAATATTAGGCAATTTAAAGACCATATCAATAAATGCTTGGTGGTTTAACAATATCGAGCTATATGATTGTGGGGAAATCGTTAGCTTCGGGTTCCAAGAGTTTATATTGGATTGTATGAAGAAAATTCTAATAGCTGATGACCATTCGCTCTTTGGTTCGGGTCTTGCCACTCTTCTTGAAAACAGAGGATTTGAAGTTGTCGGTCAGGTACTAAATGGAAAAGATGTTATCTATAAAACGATCTCACTTCAGCCTGATTTGA